>PKYW01000068.1:10322-51884 GCA_003132805.1 Candidatus Dormiibacterota bacterium
CGGCAATAGCGACTCCCACGCTGCATCGAACCGCTCTGTGACAATCGAGCTAACGTGCAGGGACATCAGACGGGCGCGTCCACCTCGTGCTCAGGCGTCCGAGCCGCCATCGTGATGTCCAGATCGGATTTGCCTCGCGTCAATGCAATGCTTTCGCTATCCCGTCGACGATGCTGCGCTGTGTCATACGTTGTTCGGCGTCATTGGGCTCCGGCGGTGACGAGAGAAAGACAACGACCAGATCGGCATCGGAGTCGATGGCGATCATCTGCCCGTGGATGCCGAGCGCGAAGCTTCGGCCATCCATTCTCCACCACTGATTGTGATAGGACGCACCCGGCCAGTCGGCTCCGTACGACATCGAGTTGAATGGGGTCGAGTTCAACCGCTGCGACTCCGACACCCACTGCTCTGGGACCACCTGGCGTCCCTCACTCTCCCCGTGGTGCAGCATCAACAGCCCGATTCGAGCGAAGTCGCGCAAGGTTGCGCAATAGCCGCCATCGGCGACGGCGGTGCCGCCGGGATCGACAAGCAGGTCGGCGTCGTACTCCATTCCGGTGGGTCTCCAGAGCACCTCCGACACAAGATCTGGAAACCTCAGCCCCGAAACGCGCTCGGCGATGATGCCCAGAAGATCCGGATTCAGCGAGGAGTACTGAATCTCCCTGCCGTGCTCGCCATCCCGTTGCGACTGGCAGATGAACTCAAACAGCGTCGACGCGGCGCCCTCACGTGAAGGGAGCCATCCGCAGGCTACGTCCAGGCGCCAGAACTCGGTCGTGTCGCTGAAGTAGTCCTCGCGCCAGCTATTGGCGACCTCCATATCGAGCGCGTGCTGAATGGTAGCCCCGTCGTACGCTGTTCCAACCAACTCAGGCACGTATCGCGTGACGGGCGAGGCGCAGTCGATTTGGTTGTTCCCCACGAGTATCCCAATCACCAGCGACGTTATCGACTTGCTGACCGACATCGCGATATGGCGCGTGTTTGCACGCATTCCGTTGTGCAGCGACTCGAAGATAACGGCTCCGTCGTGGACGACAATCAGTCCGTCAGTCCAGGATCCTTCCAGAAACGTCGCGAGCGTTTGAGTCGCGCCCTCTGGCGTCGTGTATACGATCCCGCTGATATCCTGGCGTGCCTCAAGCAGTGAGCTGGCATGTTCCGGATCACGGCCGACGTTCGCCGACGGCAGCACTTCACGGGTGTGCAGGAAGCTCCAGCGATTCCACGGTGGCAGCTGCCAGTTCGCCAGGTTGACATGCATCACGCTCGGTGGCGGCGAGCCAACCATGATTCCCAGCTTCTCTGCCGACGGGTAGCCCGAGACCACCTGGCTCACTGTCTGCGCTTCTCCTTGCGTGCATCGATGCGTCGTGAGCGGCCAAGGCTATGCTTGCGCGTTGCAACGTGTCAAGGTGCCGACTCGCCGAAGCACAGTGGAGAAGACGATGGAAACGCTCGACGGACGTGTCGTGGTGATCACTGGCGCCCACGGCGGTCTCGGCCGCGTGCTGGTGGAGACATTTGGAAACGCGAAGGCACTGGTTGTTCCGATTGACCTCGAGGGCGACGAGTGCTTCCACGCCGACGTCTCGACGCCCGAGGGCAACCAGCAGATGATCGATGAAGCCCTGCGACGGCACGACCGCCTCGACATCCTTGTCCTCAACGCGGGACGCCAGCTTGTGGCGTCCATCGCAACCTATCCGCTGGCCGCGTGGGATGGACTGATGGATCTCATGGCCAAAGGGCCGTTCCTGGCCATGCAAGCGGCCTGGCCGCATCTGACGCGACAGCCGGGCGGCCGCATCATCACCGTCGGCTCGGTGCTGAGCCTCACCGCCGAGGCTTACAAGCCCGCATACGTCGCGGCGAAGCACGCCGTCCTGGGTCTGACCAAGGTCGCCGCGCTCGAAGGCGCCCCGTATGGGCTCACCGCCAACGCGGTCGCTCCCGGCTACATGTATACGCCGATCGTGGAGCAACAACTGGCAGATCAAATGCGTCTGCGAAACCGCACTCGCGACGAGGTGATCGCTTCCATGATCGGGTCGCAACCCGGCGAACGCTTCGTTGAGCCGGCTGAGGTGGCTCGCGTCATCCTGTTCCTCGCTTCGGCGGAGTCGTCGGGCATTACGGGGGCCTGTATCCCCGTCGATCTCGGCGCGCTCGCGATCTGAACCGAGCGCACAAATCAGCGACGCCTCTGACCGTACTCCGCGACCAATTGACACGCCCCTCGTGCCAATTGACACTTGCCTTGTTGCAGTTGTATGGTCACGCATCTGGGAAATCGACGAACGACGTTCGTAAATACGAACAACGAGGAGGCGTCGGATGGCCACTGACATGGTTGCGCCCATCGGCGAAGGACCGCGAAAGGTCATCGAGGAACATAGCTACGAGTTCGTTCCGCTCAACGAACGCTTTGGGAACCCGCGTTCGCTGTTCTTCCTGTGGTTCGGCGCCAGCGCTCACATTCTCACGGCGGTCACCGGTGCCCTCGCAATCGTCGTCGGGCTAAATTTCTGGTGGGCCATCGTGGCGATCGTGGCCGGGAATCTCCTCGGCGCGATCTTCATGGCGTTCCACTCGGCGCAGGGCCCGCGCCTCGGTCTCCCGCAGATGATCCAGAGCCGTGCGCAATTCGGATATCACGGCTCCCTGCTGACCTTGGCCCTGGTGTGGGGAATGTACGTGTCCTTTGCTGCGTTCGACGTGGCACTGTCAGGGCAAGGCTTCCAGACAATCATCGGCGGGAACATCAACCTCTGGCTCCCACTGATGGGTCTCGCCCTGCTGGCGCTTGCGATCTTCGGCTACTACTGGATCCACGTCTTCATGAAGTATCAGACGTGGGTGTACACCGCCATCTTCGTCATCCTTACCATCGTCGTGCTGGTCCACGGCATTCCACTGAAGCTGCTCAACGCCGGCGGATTCGCCGCCGGCCCCTTCCTTCTCACCGTTTCCGCGGTCGCCGTCTACCAGATCTCGTACGCCCCGTACGTGTCCGACTACTCTCGGTATCTCCCGCCAGATGCCGCCCCGAAGACCTTCTGGAACACCTATTGGGGAACCTGCTCGATCTGCATCTGGCTGATGATCCTCGGAGCTGCGATCGCGACGCTGGGCCCGACGATTCAGACGCTTGCTGAGGTCAAGATCCTGGGTGGAAGCGTCTTCGGCACGATTCTGGTTCTCGTGCTCGCCTTTGGGATCCTCCCTCCGTCTGCGCTCAATATCTACGGCGGCATCATGACGACCCTGACCATAGGGAACAACATCAAGGAGTTCCGCTCCACTCCGGCGCTGCGCATTATCTGCGGAGTCGGTGTGACCATCATCACCGTACTCATCGCGACTGTGGGTGCCGGCAACTTCTTCAACACGTTCGAGAATTACCTCACGCTGCTGCTCTACTTCCTGGTTCCGTGGACCGCGATCAACCTGACCGACTTCTACCTGGTCAGGCGAGGCGTCTACCATACGGAGGACTTCTTCGACAGGCACGGACCCTTCGGGAGCTTTGCATGGCGTGGGCTCTTCGTCTACGTTCTGACCTTCGCAATTGAGATCCCGTTTATGAATACTTCGATCTTTCAAGGCCCGCTGTCGAAGGCGATGGGGAACGCTGACATTTCCTGGATTGTCGGGCTGGTCGTGGCAGTGCCCCTCTACTACTTTTTGGCGAAGAGTTCCATGAAGGCAGCACCGCTCGCTCCTGTATCCTCGTCGCTCCAACCAGCCGCACCTCAGGCCGACTGAGGACGGCGTCGGCCAAGGCGACGAGAACCAGGAGGGAATCGATGGCGGCGAGAACGAGCCGCGGTCCGATTTCGCTGCCGGCGCAGCCTGCGACTCACAACTCGGTGACGCGTGCACTCGTTGCGCTCGAGACCATTGCGGCCAGCAACCGAGCACTCAGCCTCAGCGAGCTCGGGGAGCTCCTCGACGCGCCAAAAAGTTCGCTGCACAGCATCCTGCATGCCCTTGCGGCACGCGGGTATCTGGAGATTGACGCCGCGCGCAACTACAGGCTCGGGGTTCGGACCATGGAGATCGGCTCTTCATATCTCAGTCAGATCACACCGCTGAACGTTGCCCATCCAGAGCTTGTGAAGCTGAGCCACGAACTCCATATGACGGCGCATTTCGCGGTGCTCGACGGCGCAGAGGTTCTGTACCTGGCAAAGGAAGACGCCCCGGCGATCGGCATCCGTCTGGCGAGCTCGGTCGGGACCAGGCTTCCTGCCCATCTGACCGCTGTCGGCAAGGCCATCCTGGCGAACATCGCTGCCACGGCAGTCACGGTGAATCTGCAACAGGTGGGGAGCTCCGGAAAGCCCCTCAGCGCGCAGGCATTCAACCGCGAGTTGGGACGGATCCGGATGCAAAGATACGCGGTCGACGAAGGGGAGACGATCTCCGCTGTTCGCTGCGTTGCGGCGCCGATGTTTGAGTCGAATGGACGCTGCTGCGGGGCGATCGGCGTGAGCTATTTGCGCGAGGGCGGACCCGCGCGAAAGCTGGTTGCTGACGCCGTCGTGCGAGCCGCGGCCCGCGCCTCCCAGCAGCTGGGCGCGCCTGCGTCAGTAGCGTGAGGATCACCCCTCGACCAGCCGCGGCGGCCTTGGATCCGTACACACCTGGACGCGCCGCGGCGGATGAGGAAGGGAGCCTCGCATCGAATGAGCCGACGTTCACCGTCGCGCCTGGGGTCAGAGACGCAGTCATGAGGGCCCTGGGTCACCTCCATCGCTACCCCGATCCCCTCGCCCGTGAGCTCTCTCTTCGACTCGCGGAGGAGTTAGGTGTGGGCCCGGACCAAGTCCTCGTGGGAAACGGATCCGACGAGTTGATCTACCTCCTCTGCATGGCCTACCTCCCCATCGGGGGCGTCGTCCTTTGCGCCGATCCTCCGTACCGCCTGCACGAGCTCGTGCCACCGCTCATGGGCGGCGTCGTGACGCGGATTCCGTTGCATGAATGGGTCCACGACCTGCATACGATGGCCGGCATCCCCGCGGACTTTGCGTTCATCTGCAATCCCCACAACCCTACCGGGACTGTCGTTTCGTCGAGCGCGCTCGAGGAGTTCGTGGAGACGGCACCCGTTGGTCTGATCATCGTCGACGAAGCGTATATCGACTTCGCCGACGATCCGGAGCGACTCACGGTCCTGCATCTGGCTCGAGCTGGGAAGATCGTGCTCATCCGCACGATGTCGAAGATGTACGGCCTCGCCGGTGCTCGTCTCGGCTACCTGGTTGGTCCCGTTGAGGTCGTGGACATGCTTCGTCGAGTCAGAGCTCCGTTCTCTGTCAATTCGCTCGGTCAGGCTGCCGGCGTTGCCGCCATGAACGAGCGATCGCAGCACCGCAGATTCCGAGACCACGTCCTGTCGACCCGTCCACAACTTTGCCAGCTGTTTCTTGAAGCCGGGTACCAGACAGTGCCTTCACAGGCGAACTTCGTGCTTGTCATCGCGCCAGACGAAGCCCAACTGGTGGCGCGACTCTGGGACCACGGCATCAGTGTTCGGCCCGGGACGACACTCGGCCTTCCCGGAACAGTGCGCGTGACCGTCCCATCGGAAGCAGGGCTGGAGCTACTCGAGCACGCCCTGCTCCGCGCCTCAGCGCGATGACGCGTCGCCTCCTTGACACCTCGGTGGCTTAGTTCGCTTCAGCGGGTCCCGACAACCGCTCAGTTTTGGCGAGCACTTGGGGATTCACAATCGCAGCCGGGGCGGTTCCGTGGCACACGTCTACGAGATTGCGGACAGCCAATTCCGCCATGAGCCGTCGCGTTTCGAAGGTGGCAGTGCCGATGTGTGGGGTGACAACCACATTCTCAAGACCGAGGAGTGGGTTGGACACCGACGGTGGCTCGATCTCCATGACGTCCAGGGCCGCGCCGGCAATTCGCCCGGTCAGCAGCGCTGCGATGAGTGCCGCCTCGTCCACGATTGCGCCTCGCGACAGGTTGACGAAATAGGCCGACGGCTTCATGAGATCGAACTCCGCTTGACCGATGGAACGAATGGTCTCGGCATTCGGGTCGACATGCACGCTGACATAGTCCGAGCGGCGAAAGAGGTCCGCACGATCGACATACTCCATTGGGAATGGTGTTTGAGGACTTTTGCCACTTCTGTTGTGGTACAGGATCTGCATACCGAAACCCAGAGACGCCGCACGAGCTACCGCACTTCCGGTCCGTCCCATGCCAAGAATGCCCAGTGTCTTGTGCCGCAAATCACTGCCGAATGGCGGCATGGGGTCGCGTCGAGACCACGCCCCACTGCGGACGGCCGCCATGTTGGCGTAGCCGCGTCGTGCGAGGGTGAGGATGATGAGCATCGCGCACTCGGCGACGGCTGCGTCCAGGACCCCTGGCGTATTGCACACCAAGATGTTCCGGGCCGTCGCAGCGTCGATATCGATGTGGTCCAACCCAACTGAGACCGTCGATATGACTTTGAGACTTGGAGCCGCCGCCAGGAGCGGTGCCGGCACTTGCACATAGCCGCTGACCAGCAGCGCCGAGGCCGTTGCCATCGCACCCTTCAACTTGGGTGCGTCACCTTCCTCCACCGTTACCACCCTCCCGACAGCCCCAAGGATCTCCACTAAGTCGGGCGGCAACGGGACGACGACGACGATCTCCTCTCGGTCACTCAATGCACCGATCCTCAAGGTACAAATTCTGTATGGGAGCGGTTCGCGCTAGCGCTCCGGGACCAGGAGCAGAGGGATCGTGGTCCAGGCCGCGACGTCAGCCGTAACACTTCCGAGGAAGACCCGACCCACATGGCGCAACTTTGGGAGTCCGAGGATGAGGATGTCCGTAGTCGAGTCGAGCCCCTCGTGCAGGACAGCTTTGGCAAGATCCTTGGTACTGGTGGTCCGGGTCGTGACCACGCGCGCCGTGATCCCCCGCGTACTCAGCTCGGCGACTGCATTCCCGACCTCCTCTCTCGGCTCCGTGTCGTCGTCAAGCCAGATCGCCGTGTCGACGCGGGCGTTCAGCTCGTCGGCGTGAAAGACCTCGACGGTGGCGCCGCTTGCTGCGGCGAGGTCGCCTGCGACCCTCGTAGCTTCGCTCGATGTGTCGACGTCGACAGCGAGCAGCAGGTGCCTAATCATTGGTCGTCTCCTTCATGCGTTTTGGCCACAACGCCTCTCGCCGGGGCAGTTTCCAGTCCGATGCCGGAACTGCGACCGATTACCGCGACGGTTTCGCCGAGCAGTTCTGGATGGCGATTGGCAGAAGAGGGACGGATTGACGCGGTCATGGCAGATAGGAGCGCTTGGCCCGATCCATGCCGGACACCGACAGCACCGCCACCTCAAGCTTCATACCCCAAACTCCTTACTCGATAAGGAAAAGCTGCGGAGCGAGAGGGATTCGAACCCTCGATACCGCTTGACGCGGTATACCGCATTTCCAGTGCGGCGCCCTCGGCCAACTAGGCGATCGCTCCTCCCCGATTGTATCCGCGACCTGCCCGCGGCCCCCGAGTGGGCGGTTTCGGCCCGACCCCGTGCCGGGTATCTACCATCTGAGCTTCAGATCGTCCCAGGGAGAATCTCCGCCATGTGCGTCCTCTTGGCCTTCCTTCTCTTCACAGCCCTGCTGTTCGGGCTTGGGTTCGCGCTCCACGTCCTCTGGTGGATCGCGTTCATCTTCCTGATCTTCTGGCTGATCGGGCTGGCCTTCCGACCCCGTGGCGGCCGCTGGTACTACTGGTAACGCCCTAGCCGCAACTCGGTCCGTCGCCGGGTCTGGGGCGAGGCCGACCCTATACTCGACGATCCCGGAGAGGTGTCCGAGTGGTTGAAGGTGCCGCTCTCGAAAAGCGGTGTGGTTTATAGCCACCGTGGGTTCGAATCCCACCCTCTCCGCCAAAAGACTCCAAATGCCTGATCCGCCTCAGCGGCTTGGTTGTCGGGCGGTTGAAGCCGGTCCTATAATCCGAGCCGCTTACAGGATTGGCTCCTCGGGAGCCGCTGTAATCAGGAGGCGGAGGCATGCGAACTTCTATCAAGACATTGCTAGCGACGGCGGGCGCCGTGGCGCTCGCAGCCGGGGGCGTGGTGGTGACCTCGGCTTCGGGTATCAGCGCGCCGGCACATACATACACGGTCCATCTCACTGCCGTGCAAACGAATGAACGCAACTTCTTTACAGGTCCGCATGGGTCACCCCAACCCGGCGACCACATCGTTTTCCAACAGCGCCTCTTCTATGACTCGGAGCGGCATCAACTGGCGGGCACTGCCCTCATCACTTGCACGTTCGCCTTCACGAATCAGGACGCGTGCACCGCGGACGCCGTTCTTTACCACCGCGGCGGTCTCGTTGTCGAAGGGCTCAGCCCGAACACACCGACCTTCTCGCTTGCCATCGTCGGCGGAACTCAGGAATTCGCGGATTCCGGAGGATGGGCTGAGGTGAGCGGGAGCGGATCCGTGCAAACCATCGTGCTCCACATCGCGAACTAGCTAGCGCGCTTCGCGGGGGCTGGGTTGCCTCAGAGCCGTCGGCAGTCGCGCGAGCCCACGGCTCCGGGGCGACTCGGTTCGCCGTGAGTAAGCTTGCGCCCGATGACCGACGTTGATCTCGCGACCGCAGACGGCCAGGACCGATACGTCCCAAGTGCCACCCGCGACATCACCTCCGCGGGCCATGAAGGCGTGTACGAGTGGGTCGCGGAGTACCTGGTCAACCCAGGCATGAAGGTGCTGGACTTCGGTTGCGGAACCGGGTACGGCTCCGCGCTCCTGGCGCGGTCCGGCGCGTCTGTCGATGGCGTCGACAGCTCCCCGGCCGCCATCACCTACGCGAATGTGAACTTCGCAGGGTCGAACGTTCGGTTCGTGGTCGCCGACCTGATGCAGCCGCTGCCCGAGCCGTGCACGCCGAGGTCATACGACCTCGCTGCCAGCTCCGAAGTCCTCGAACACGTCGTCGATCCATTCGCCTTCGTTCGAGGTATGGCGGATTCGGTCAACGACAACGGAGTCTGCTTTGTCGGCACTCCAAACCGGCTCTGGTCGTTCGAGCACGTGCCCGATGGACATCTCCTCGCTCGGTCCCACCTCATGGAGTTCACACCCCCGGCGCTGACCGCCCTGCTCGGCACCTTTTTCGATGAGGTCAACCTCATGGTGCGACTCTTCCCGGAGGGGGCGATGCCCACCGACGTCCCTGCGCCGACCGACGTCCCGCCGCCGGAGACATCGCCGGATCGTCCGCCACGTCCCCAGGTCGTTCGCTACACAGTCAGCCTCGTGCGCAAGGTGGCTCCGGGCGCGGTGGAGCGCATCAAGCGTGCGATCGAGTCACCGCAGTCTGCCCAAGCCACGGCACCCATCCCAGCGGCGCCAATTCCACAAGAATGGTTCGCAACGGACATCGTCTGGGCTTCCGCCGACGATCCCTCTGTGGACATGAATCGCGCGGTCGGACTCGCTGCCGTATGTCGCAAACCTCGCCGCAACCGTCAGTGACTCCGCAGTGGCGACCGCCGCTACTTGATCACCGCGAACGCAGCTGAGACGGCCCCGTCCCCCGGCACCGACACGATGAGTCGAAGATCCGGGAGGCGCGAGATGCAGCTGAAGTTCCATGGATACAACGGTGGCACGATGTGCAGGGATCCCATGAAGACCGCATCGGCGTGGGACTGCTGAATCGCGGACTCGGCGGCATCAGGATCGGTGCACGCGTTCTCGAGGTCGACGTCCAGCGGTGTGTCAAGTGACTTCCACGCAAAACCGTTCGGAACAAGTGGCGTGAAGTCGGTCAGCGCGGCCAGCCACTCGCCCGCGTCGTCGCCACCGTCGTTCATCACGATGGCGCCCTTGGGGAGAACATCGCCCATGCGATTCAGGACGGTAACGTCGGCCGGCGACACCAGCGAGCGGGTCGCGACCTCGTGCTGATACACGCCAAGCTCGACGGACGCGCCGACAACGACACAGACCACGGCGACAATGCCGAGCACGATTCCACCGACGTCTAGTCCCTCCGCCGCGGCACCCAAGCGCTCTCCAACAAAGCGCGGCGCACCCAGACCGCGCGCCATCGCGAGCCATGCGATAACCACCGCCAGCGCGGCAACACCGACCGCGAGGAGCCACGGGCGCAACGCGGATAACGGATCAAGGACCCCGAGCGGGAAGATGGAGTACGGATATTTGCCGATCAGGTCCGCCCAGAGTTGACCAAGCGGATGGCGCAGGACCACCGCAACGACGAGAACAACCACTGCCGCGATGGCGACCCGGACCTGCATCTGCCGCGTTCGTGACAGCGATCGCACCAGGCTCACCAGCGCAAGAAACCCGGTACCGAGCACCAACGGGATCAACCAGTACTGGACCCCGAGGATTCGATCCGCGTCTCCCCAGGGGTAGATGATCCGCCAGATCTTGTCGAGCTTGTGCAGATAGAGGTCGTCAACCATCAACAGCACGAGCAGGATCTGGGCGAAGAGCACCCAGAGCATCCGGCGGCGGATGAGGATCGTGACGACACCGATAGCGAAGAGCACCAGCGTGATCGGGCTGACGAGGTCGGTCTGCGCGATGGCGGCCGCGATCTGGTGCAGTTGCACCGGAGAACTCACGGTGGGCAGCACGACCGACGAGGGCTCGGTGGGATTCTCTGGAGGCACGTGCGGCATGCGCGTGAGGACCGTCACCAGGACTGCGCCCACCAGCACCGCCCCCGCCGCTCCAGCAATGCGCAGGAGCGCGAGCCGGGGAGATGACTGGATCATTCGAAATGCGGTCCACGCCAGCAGCCCGCACGCAACAACGAGCGCGGTGAACACCTCGAGCCCGTGGATCACCCAGATCGACGCGGTGATCGCAAAGAGCAGGAGCAGGTTGTCGCGCGTGAACACGCCTCGCATGACGCGGAGCGTCGCCACGACAAACGGCACGATCAGCGTCGAGTCAACCATCTCCGGAAACCGTCCGAGGATCGCCTGATACGACGGAAACGCCATCCCGAGTGCGAAGAACGGGACGACCGCCGCAAGCGCAATCGATCCGGTCGCCTCGAGAGCCAGCAGGGTCAGCGAGAGCGGCAGCAGCACTAACGTCGCCGTCACCACCGGAGCCATCGACGCGGCCGGCGATGGCCCCCCAAGCCACGACACGACTGCGGCCATGGCCTCGAACCCCGGGCGGACGCGCACGAACTCGGTCGCCTGCAGGGGGATCGGGATCAGCGGCAGCACGTCGTGCGTTCGGGCGATCGTCGCGGCGAGGCCCCCGTGCGTCGGGGCATCCCAGTCCGGCGGCAGCACCTGTCCGTGCAGCGCCCAGACGAAGACCGCCGCCCCCACAACACCGATGAGCAGACCCGGAATCGGTATCCACCATGGAAGGGCGACCCCCGGACCGGGCGTGGCACGCCGCCAGCGGAACACCGCCGCCCCGCCGAGGATGGCGAGGAGTGGGAAGACCGTGACCGGTTCGAACGGGATGTGCACGTCGTGCATGGCCATCCCGAAAACCCCGATGAACCCGGCTGACAATCCCGGGGAGATCGCCAGCCGTGTCCACCACTGCCAGCGAGGACTGAGCAGGGTCGCGAGGGCGAAACCCGGCAACAGCGCGGCAATCGCCACACCCGGGATCGATTGCGCGAGGTCTTGCAGGGGCACGCCGAAGCGAGCTTAGCGGCCGTCAGCCGCNNGCCGCTCTTGGTTCCCGAGGTGACGTTGAGGACGACCAGGTAGTTGTCTTTCACGAACGCGTAGGTCACCGAATTCGCGTCGACCTCCTTGATCGCGCCGCTGCCAAGGCCGGACACTGTCACGGCACTCCCGCCACCGGAGTTGGCCTGGCCGGCGAGCGCTGTGTCGATCGCCGCCTGCAGGGCCGACTGACCGAGGCCTCCCGGGAAGGGTTCGACGAAGATGATGCCGCCACCACCGCTGCCGCTCGTGTCCGAGTAGATGCAGGTGGTCGCCGAGCATGCGCCGGACAGCGCTGTGACACTCGAGTCGCCACTGATGTTCTGGACGTCCGACGCCGTCAGCAGCGTATTCGCGGCCGGTGCCGACCCGCCGGAGCTGTTACCCAAGCCGGGGATGTTCGGCAAGGTCAGCCCGCCGCTCGACGGTGTCGGAGTCACCGCGCTTGATCCGCCGCAGGCGGCAAGACCGCTGATTGCGCCAAGCGCCATGGCTCCCACAAGAAGTGACTTGATGGTCATCGAATTCCTCGCTGTCGTCTGCCAGCGCTCCCTCCGCGCTGAATTCGCCGCCGATCATAGCGGTCGCAAGAGCCAGTCCACACCCGTTACCAGATCGGGAAATCGACTTCACCTTGGTACAGTCGAAGTCATGACGCCCCTCCCCAGCGCGAGTTCAGGAGTACTGCTGCCGTGATGCACGGAGGCGGCTTCATGGGCGGCCGCAAGCGCGAGAAACCCTCGGGACGCGTCTCGAACCGGCAGCTGGTCCGCCAGACCGCAGCCCTCTTCAGGGAGCATCGCGCGGGCGTCGCGACGATCGCGTTCCTCGTGACCATCACGGCAGGCGCCGGCGTGGTGAATCCCGTCCTGATCAAGGTCGTCTTCGACAACGCGCTGTTCCCGTCCCGCGGCAAGGTCCTCCTTCCCGTGAACATCCCGCTGCTCGAGGTCCTGGTCGGGATCATGATCGGGATCACGATCGTCACGGGCGCGATCGGCGTGCTCCAGACCTACATCACCAACCGCGTCGGGCAGCGGGTCATGGAGGAGTTGCGCAACCGCCTCTATGAACACCTCCAGGGGATGTCGCTCCGCTTCTTCACGGGGACACGGACCGGCGAGATCCAGTCTCGGCTGACCAACGACGTCGGCGGGATCCAGTCGGTCGTCACCGACACCGCCACCTCGCTGCTCTCCAACATCGTGACGCTGCTGAGCACCTTGGTCGCGATGCTCGTGCTCTCCTGGCAGCTGACGGTCCTCTCCCTGGCCATTACGCCGCTCTTCATCTTCTATACGTATCGAGCGGGCAAGGTGCGCCGCCAGATCACCATGCAAGCGCAGGAATCCATGGCGGAGATCAGCTCGATCACCCAGGAAACCCTCTCGGTCTCCGGAATGCTCCTCGCCAAGGTTTTCGGCCGCGGATCGGCCGAGGTCGTCCGGTTCCGGAAGGAGAACCACCGCCTCGCCAACCTCGCCATCCGTCGCGAGATGATCGGCCGCGCGCTGTTCGCGGTCATTGGTGCGTTCTTCAGCAGTGCCCCGGCGCTGGTGTATCTCGTTGCCGGCTTCGTCATCGCGAGCAGCCATGGCCAGGCCGCGGCGATCGACTACGGCACCATCGTCGCCTTCACAACCCTGCAGAGCCGCCTCTTCTTCCCGATCGGCAGCATGCTCTCGGTCTCGATCGAGATCCAGGCCAGCCTTGCGCTCTTTGAACGGATCTTCGATTACCTGAAGATGCCCCACGACATCGTGGACGCGCCCGACGCGCGTGCGGTCGCGGCGACGGACATCAAGGGCGACGTCCAGCTTAAGAACGTCTATTTCCGTTACGACCGAGGCAGCTTCGGACCGATGACCGAACCCTCGCAACGCCCGACGGTCGCGGACGTCGCAGCGAACGGGCATCCGCCCGATGACGGCGATGAAGCCGACCCCGTTCCGAATGAGATCCGCAGGGAGTGGGCCATCGAGGACGTGAGCTTCGAGGTCAAGCCCGGACAGCTTGCCGCCATCGTCGGGCCGAGCGGTGCCGGCAAGACCACGATCTCGTATCTGATCCCGCGCCTCTACGACGTCACGCAGGGAGCGGTGCTGCTCGACGGCATGGACGTCCGCGACTACACGATCGCGTCACTCGCGGATGCGATCAGCATGGTCACGCAGGAGACCTACCTTTTCCATGCGTCGGTGCGGCGCAACCTCACGTACGCGAAGCCGGACGCGACCCAGGAGGAGCTCGAGGCTGCCGCTCGCGCAGCGTTCATCCACGACCGCATCGTGGCGCTCGACGAGGGGTACGACACGCTCGTGGGCGAGCGCGGCTACCGCATGTCCGGCGGTGAGAAGCAGCGGCTCGCGATCGCTCGTGTCGTCCTCAAGGCGCCGCGCGTGCTCATCCTCGACGAGGCGACGTCAGCGCTTGACACCACCAGCGAGCGCCTCGTGCAAGCGGCCCTCGAGCCACTGCTCACCGGCCGCACCACCATTGCCATCGCGCACCGGCTCTCCACCATCCTCGCCGCCGATGTCATCTTCGTCATCGACCGCGGCCGCCTCCTCGAGCAGGGCACCCATGCCGAGCTGCTCCGCCGCGGCGGCGCCTACGCCAAGGTGTACGAGCAGCAGTTCCAGGGCGGACGCGTCGAGGCCGTCTGCGAGGACGGCATGGTGCTGGCCAGCGGCGAAGTGGTCGCCAGCGCCCCGGCAGCTCCGGCAGCGTAGAGGGCAGCGTGCCGTCGCGCCTGGACGCGGTCGTCGTCGGCGGCGGTCCCAACGGCCTCGCCGCGGCAGTCGAGCTGGCGCGCAACGGCGCAGAGGTCCTCGTGCTCGAGGCCGCTGCAACGGTCGGGGGCGGCACTCGGACCGCGGAGCTGACGCTCCCTGGCTTTCACCACGATGTCTGCTCCGCGGCACACCCGCTCGGCATCCTCTCGCCGTACCTGCGCACCCTCCCGCTCGCAGAGCACGGGCTGCACTGGATCCAACCCACCGCCTCAGTTGCGCATCCGCTCGATGGCGAGCCCGCGGTCATGCTCCGCAAATCCCTGGATGCGACCGCCGCCGGGCTCGGCCGGGACGCCACCGCCTACCGGCGGCTCATCGGTCCGATGCTGCGCCACCCCAACAACCTCATCGCCGAGGTCCTCGGTCCGGCGCATCTCCCCCGCCACCCGCTGATGCTCGCCGGCTTCGGCGCTCCCGCGCTACTCCCGGCCACCGTCCTGGGGCGGGCCGTGTTTCGCGGCGAGCGAGCGAGAGCCCTCCTGGCGGGATGCGCCGCTCATTCGATCCTGCCATTGACGCGGCCCGTCAGCGCAGCCGTCGGACTGCTCTTCCTCCTCACCGGGCACGTCGAGACGTGGCCGATCGCACAAGGCGGATCCGCCGCGATCACCGGTGCGCTCGCCGGCTACCTGCTCTCCCTCGGAGGTCGCATCCAGACGGGAACGCCGATCAACGCGCTCGCCGACCTCCCGCCGTCCAGGATCGTGCTGTTCGACACGAGCCCTGACCAGGTGGCCATCATCGCGTCGCCGGTGCTGCCAACCCGGTACGTGAACCGGCTACGCCGCTACCGCTACGGACCAGGCATCTTCAAGATCGACTGGGCGCTCGACGGACCCATCCCCTGGACGGATCCGGCCTGCCTCGAATCGGCGACCGTTCACCTCGGGGGAACGCTCGACGAGATCGCGGCATCGGAGGCGGCCATCTGGCGCGGTGCGGTCACCGACCGGCCATACATGATCGTGGTGCAGCCGAGCCTCTTCGACAGCTCGCGCGCCCCGGCGGGAAAGCACACCGGCTGGGCGTACTGCCACGTTCCCGCCGGGTCCACGCTCGACCTGACCGATGTGCTCGAGCGCCAGGTGGAGCGCTCCGCGCCCGGATTCCGCGACCGCATCCTGGCGCGCCACGTCATGAACACCGCCGACCTCGAGCGCTACGACGCGAACTACGTCGGTGGCGCGATCACCGGTGGCGTGACCGATCTCGGCCAGCTCTTCACGCGGCCGGTGGCACGCGTCAACCCGTACTCGACACCCAACCCGGACGTGTTCATCTGCTCCGCCTCCACCCCACCCGGTGGCGGTGTGCACGGTATGTGCGGGTACCACGCAGCGCGCAGTGCGCTGCGACGCCTGGCCTCCGCGGCTGTGTGAAGATGACGGCATGATCCTGGTGGTATTTCGGTCCCGCAACCGTGCCGACGGCGACCTCGAGGAGTATTCGCGACGGAGCAAGCGCCTCCACGAGTTGGTGGAGCAACACCCGGGGTTTATCTCGATCGAGAGCTTCGAGACCCCCGACGGTGAGGAGGTCTCGCTCGAAACCTTCGAGAGCGAGGAGTCGGTGAAGGCGTGGCGCGACAACCCCGAGCATCTCGAGACCCAGCGCTGGGCCCGGGAGCACTTCTACTCCTGGTACTCCGTGCAGGTGAGCGAGGTAATTCGCTCTTACGAGGTCGACCTCATGGCACCCAAGGAGGCGGCAGCCGCCTCATAGGTCAGCGTCGGGCGCGGAAGAAGTCCTGCAGCAATGCGGCGGCTTCATCGGCGCCGACCCCGGCGGTCACGTCGATGCGGTGGTTGTTGCGCCAATTTCGCAGCACGTCGTACACGCTGCCGTCGGCACCTTTCTTGGGATCAAGCGCGCCGTAGACACACGCCGCGATGCGCGCCTGCACCATCGCCCCGGCGCACATCGGACAGGGCTCCAGCGTGGCGTAGACGGTGACGCCATCAAGCCGCCAGCCCCCCACGATGCGGGCCACGCGGCGCAGCACGAGCATCTCCGCATGCGCCGTCGCGTCGCCGCGCCGCTCCATCGCATTGCCCGCCGTCGCGATCACGGCACCATCGCGAACGGCCACCGCACCGACCGGCACCTCGCCGCGCACACCCGCGGCACGAGCCGCCTGCAGGGCGCGACGCATGAAGCGCTCGTGAAGCTCGATCGCTACCCCACCGCGACGAGCGGCAAGTCGATCTTCAGGCCCGGGCGTTCGACGACACGCATCGTGTCATCGACAAAACGGACGCGCTCGAACGTGATGCAGTTCACGGGACAGTGGTCCTCGCAGATCCTGCAGTTGGTGCAGCGGTCGTAGTTGATGTAGATCTCNNCCGCCCGAGGAACGCTCGCGATCCTCGCCGAAGACAACAACGTCGATCGCCTTCTCGGGGCACACGTCATCGCACGCCCCGCAGAGAACGCACACGGTCTGGTCGTAGTGATGGACCGAGTCGCACTGAAAGCAGCGGATCGACTGGACGATCGCCGTCTGGTCGCTCCACGACTGCTCGACCTCGGTCATGTCGTACCGCTTCTTGGCCTCGAGGATGTCCGGCTCGACGCGCGCGAACACCTCGGACTGGCGATGGTCGTCGGTCCGCTCCACGATCGTCTGGTAGATGCGGTCGCCCGCGGCCTGCATGTCCTCGCCGAGGAACTCGCGGATCGAGCGGGCGACGCGGTGTCCCCAGCCGGCGGCATCGACGATGAACGACGGTCCCTGCACGCAGTCCCCGCCGCAGAAGAGCTTGTCGACACCCGTGTGACCGCCGCGATCCGCGGCGAGCAGCCCGCGCTGCGTCACCGGGACGAGCTCGTCGGGGCGCTCCATGATCTGCCCCGACGCGAAGATCACGAAGTCCGCGGGCACTGTCCAGCGTGGCGCGTTCTCCTGCTCCTTCACCGACGAGAAGATGAGCTTGCCGCTGAGCGGATCGAACTCCAGGTCCTTGAGTGGGGCGAAGGAGACCGACTTCACGTTGCCCTTCTCGTCCGCGTCGACCTCCTTGACGATGACGCCGCACTGGATGTGCAGCCCGATCTCTTTGGCCTCGTGGAGCTCGTTGCCGAACGCGGGGAGGCGATCCTCTGGCTCGATCGCGACCATCCACACGTCCTTCGCGCCGAGCTTGATCGAGGATTGACAGGCATCGGTCGCGACGGCACCACCGCCGACCACCACGACGCTGCCGCCGACCGGGAAATGGTCCGGCACCTTGTCGTACGACACAGTGCGCAGGAAGCTCATCGCGTCGGTGACCTCGGGCAGATCGCTGCCCGGGATCGGCAGGATGCGGCCCTTCATCATTCCGATGGAGAAGAAGACCGCGTCGTACTCGTCGAGCAGGTCCTGGGTCTTGATGTCGTTCGGCCCACTGCCGATGTTGCTGTTCAGCCGGACGTCAATCCCCGTCGACATGATCATGTCGAGCTCCCACTGGAGCTGCCGGTGATCGAAACGGAACGGCGGGATCGAGGTGCTGAGCAGACCGCCGACCTTCTGCTCGCGCTCATAGAGCGCGACGTCATAGCCCTGGACACGCAGGTCGAGCGCGCAGGTGAGCCCGGCGGGACCGGCACCGACCACTGCGATGCGCTTGCCCTTCGCGGGCGCGATCTTGTAGTTGATCCACAACCCCTGTTTGAACGCGAAGTCCGTCGAGAAGCGCTTGATGGAACGGATCGTCACCGGCTCCTCACCGGGGTCCCATCCGCGCTTGCAGTCGGTCTCACAGGGATGGTTGCAGAGACGTCCGAGCATGCTCGGGAAGGGATTGGTCTCATGGATGACCGCCCACGAGTCCACGTAGCGACCCTGGCTCACGTAGTCGATGTACGTCGCGATGTCCTGACGGATCGGGCAGTTGCGCTGGCAGGGGGTGATCGGGACGTTGAATCCCAGGTCGAGATGCCCGCTCATGATCTTCATCGGCGCCTTGTCGATGACGTTCTTGGCGATGGCCGCGAGGACATGCGCCGCGCTCACCATGCCGACAGGCTCGCTGCGACGCGAGAACAGGCCATCGGACGCGGTCACGATCGCCGCTTCCGCGGATGCCTTGCGCATCACCTCGGCACCGCGCTCAACACGCTCGCCGAGGTCGATCTCCGGCGCGGGACGCATGACGTCGCGCACGCTCGTCTGGTCGAGGACGTTGAAGAAGTTGACGATGGCTTCGAGGCCGATGGTGCCGAGCACGTCCTCGCCGCGGACGACGACGAGCGGCACCGGGTCCTGGATACGCAGCACCTCGAGGATGTCGGCGAGTGTGTCCTCGGGATCGCACTCCGCCCCGAGTGGCGAGGCGATGCTCTCCAGCTCAGGCATTGGGAGTCTGACGCCTCACCAGCGCGAAGTCGGCGAGCTCGCGGGGAGTGACCATGCCGACCACGGTTTCGTCCTCGTGCGTGACGACCGCGAGCCGGCGTTCCTGGTTCGCCATCAGGGCAACGACCTCGCTCAGGCGCTGATGCTCGTCGACGAGCAGTGGTGACTGGTGGAGCATGTTGCGTGCCTGCACGCTCGTTGACGGTGGACGCACCGCGAAATCGCTGCCGGACACGACGATATCCCCGGCGATCAAATGGTCGATGACGTCTTCTTTGTTGACGAAGCCGACCGGCCGACGATCGACGAGCACGACGATCTCGCTGAGGATGTTGTCCGCCAGCAGCTTGGCGATGGCATCGGCCGGCGTGCTCGGGAGGCAGAAGACCACCTCGTTGCGCATCACCGATCTCACCTCCGGATCGCTCGCTTCGAGTGCGAGGCTGTCAGGATCGAGAGAGGCCGCCAGAGGGACCGAGGTCACGCTCCCGCCTCTTGCGCCATCTGCTCCTGCAGCCGGCGAAGGACGTCCTGCCAGGTCTCGGTGGTCTCAACGGGCCGGGCCTGCGCACGTGGCGCAGCCCGCTGGATCTTGGTCCGTGTCTTGGTGATCTCACGCTCGCGCTTGCGATCCTGGACGGACCGGGCGGACTCCACGGCCTGACGCACCTCGGTCTCGACCCCGGTGATCTCCTCAGCCGTGGTGGCAGCGCGCAACGCCCTGCCCAGCCGCGACGTCACGTCCGGCGGAAGTTGCGGGCCGGCGTCGCGCAGCATGTCGCTGCCGCGACGGCGCAGCAGATCGAGCGCATGTGCGGCACGAGCACGTTCGGCATTGGTCGAGCGCTGCTGCTGATACAGCTCCATTCCGGTGGCGATCAACTGCGGGTACTGGAACGCCTGGCTGAACTTGCCGGTGTTGATACGCGCGGTGATGTCGTCGACCGATCGCTGCAACTCCTCGCGCGGCTCGCCCTCGAGGCTGCCGAGCAGATCGGCGAGGATCGGGCGTGCCTGCGCATACGCTCGCTTCACCCACGCGGGGAGGTGATGGTGCGACGGTTCCGGGACCGGCGCCGGCGTCGTCGCCCGAGGAGCTCCGACTGGACGGACGATGGCCGGGAATGCGGTCGTGAGGGGCGCCTGGTGCTGGCTACGGGCCCTCGTCTGAATCACTGCGATGCCAACATCGTACCCGGCTGCGGGGGTGTGGCGACTTCCCCGTGTAGCAATCGATTGACAATCCAACCCCTGAGCATCCCAGGAGAGTCTAGCGAGCCTTCACCACCCGATGTCGTGAGGCGGGGCGAGGGCCGCCGAGACCGAGGTAGGCCGACGGACAGATATCTGCGAGCACACATACGGGGCAGCGGGGTTTGTTGGCGATGCAGACCCGCCTGCCGTGGAGAATCAGCCGCAGGCTCAGCCCCGTCCACTCGCTCGGCGGCACGATGCTACACACGTCCTCCTCGATCTTCACCGGGTCGGTCGCGCTGGTCAGGCGCAGCAGCCTCGTGAGCCGCGTGACGTGCGTGTCCACCGCAAATCCCGGCTCCCCGAATGCGACACCCAGCACCACATTGGCGGTCTTACGTCCGACACCGCGGAGCTTCACCAGCTCCTCCATCCGCGACGGCACCTCACCGCCATGGAGCAGCACGACGTCCTGGCTCATCTCGCGAATCGCCCGCGCCTTGGAGCGAAAGAACCCCGTCTTGTGAATGATCGTCTCGACATCCCCCTCCTCCGCCGCCGCAAGATCGGCAACCGTCGGATACCGCGCAAACAACGCCGGCGTGACCGAGTTGACATTCACATCCGTTGTCTGGGCGCTGAGGATCACCGAAACCAGCAACTGCCAAGGATTCCCAAACTCCAGTTCGGTATGCGCATCCCCGTACTCAACCTTCAGCCGCTCAACAACAATCGGCGCCCGCTCCCGCGCCCCCACCGGCAACCGCCTCCGCCGCACAGCGGACTTGCCCTTTGCCACCTTTGCCTTCGCACTGGTCACCGGACTCACCAACTACCCCAGCCCAACCGCAGCGCGCTATCGCGAGCACCCCTATACCCGCCCGCAGTCGCAACCCCGTCACTGCAATCGGCAGGCGTTATCTCCAAATTCAGCAAGGGCCGATGGCGAGACTGCACAGCAAGCCGCATCCTACGCAGCCCGCCCGCCCGGAGGAGCCCACTCTCCAGGGCGGGTGGCATCGGGGGGGGCAGCGCCGGCGCGCACAAAGGCGCGACGGCGAGGGGTCCCCGCGATGACAGGACCCGCCTTTGAGCGCGAGCTAGCCCGGGCGACCACAGACCCTGCGTAGAATCCAGCGCCGTGCGCAGCAAGATCACCGTCGTCGGCGCCGGCAATGTGGGCGCCACGCTGGCCCAACGCGTGGCGGAGCGTGACTACGCCGATGTCGTGCTCGTCGATATCGTCGAAGGTCTCCCTCAGGGCAAGGCCCTTGACATGCTGGAATCGGGCCCAATCGTGGGGTATGACTCGCGGGTCACCGGCACCAACGGGTACGAGGAAACCGCAGGGTCGAAGATCGTCGTGATCACCAGTGGCATCCCCCGCAAACCTGGGATGTCACGCGATGACCTGGTGATGACCAACGCGAAGATCGTCTCCGGCGTTGTCCGCCAAGTCGTCGAGCAGTCGCCGGATTGCATCCTCATTGTCGTCGCCAACCCGGTCGACGGCATGACCCAGCTAACGATGGCGGTGTCGCGTTTTCCACGGGCACGGGTGATCGGCATGGCCGGCGTCCTCGACACCGCCCGGTACCGCACCTTCATCGCCCAGGAGCTCGATGCGTCGGTGCACGACGTGCAGGCATATGTGCTCGGTGGTCACGGCGACACCATGGTCCCGCTCACCAGGCTCACGACTGTTGCCGGGATTCCGGCCGCGGATCTCATCCCTGCCGAGCGCCTCGAGAGCATCGTGCAGCGCGCTCGCGATGGCGGCGCCGAGATCGTCAACCTGCTCAAGACCGGGAGCGCTTACTACGCGCCGAGTGCCGCCGTGGCGCAGATGATCGATGCGATCGTGCTCGATACCCGTCAGGTGCTGCCCTGCACGGTCCACCTCGAGGGTGAGTACGGCATCAACGGACTGTTCACCGGCGTTCCGTGCAGGCTCGGCGAGGGCGGCCTCATCGAGGTGGTCGACGTTGCGCTCACGGACGACGAGCGCGCGGCGCTCCACCGGAGCGCAGAGGCCGTGCACCAGGTCGTCGAGGTCATGGACGCGCGCCGCGAGGAGATCGACCCGAGCCTGGCCTCCCTCACCGAAGGGATCAGGATCGGCTGAGCAGCAGCTCCGGGGTGATCTCGACGAGCGAGTCGATGACCACATGCGCATGGCCGATATCACCTGCCAGCGCTCCGTCCGATCGAAGCCCGATGCAGCGCATCCCTGCCGCTATGGCGGCGGTGACGCCAACCGGTGAATCCTCGATCGCGACGCACGACGACGGCATCACGTCAAGCGCGCGCGCCGCGCTGATGTAGACACCGGGATCGGGTTTGCCCCGCTCCTCGTCGTCCGCGGTGCACACCGCATCGACGAGCTCACCGATGCCGAGGCGCTCGACCACGGCATCAATCAGCTCTCGACTCGACGACGATGCGATTGCCACGCGCAGCCCGGCATCGCGGGCGGTGTGGATGGCCTCGATCGCGCCGGGCATCGGTTCACCGTGCGCGCGCACGTGCTCGACCATTTCGCGAATGATCTCGCGCTCCACGGCACGCGGCCGGACGCCGTTCCACGGCCGGACCCGGTAGCGGTAGTCGACGACCTCCTCGATGCGCATGCCCCAGGTTTCGCGGAGCTGCGCGTCGGTCAGCTCGACGCCGACCCGCGCGAACACGTCGTGCTCGGTCTCACGCCATACCGGCTCCGTATCGATCAGGACTCCGTCCATGTCGAAGACGCATGCGGTGATCGTCCTCCCCATACGCGGTGATCCTACTCGTCCGGCCCGGGCGGGCTGATCCGGGCGGGCGGTTCGTCCTCATCGTCGGCGGCCGGCGCCGAGACGCTCGGAATCTCCGGCGGCTCTCGACGGTAGTGACTACCGAAGATCGGTCCCACGACCACCATCATGTTGAGCAACGCCTTGCGCGTGTCCGACTGACCCCATGCCGGCGTCCTTGAGTAGAAGTAGAACCAGGCGAAGACCGCGATCATGACGACAAGGACCGCGCTCAGGACGATGATGCCGATCAATCTTCCTTGCGACCAAAGAGCTTTCGCCCGACAAAGCGCACAGGATCCCAGTGCACGTCCGCTACGCGCTCCTTCAGCGGGATGATCGCGTTGTCGGTGATNNCACACCTCGGTGCAGCACTTGGTGATGTTGCAGTACCCGAGACCGCCCTGCTCGCGGGTCTGCTCGCGACGATCGAGCACGTCCTTGGGATGCATCTCGAGTGACGCGACGCGCACGAAGAACCGGGGACCATAGAAGCGATCCGAGAGGTCGTGGCTCCTGATGATGTGGCAGACGTCCTGGCAGAGGAAGCACTCGATGCACTTGCGGAACTCGTAGAGCCGGTCGATGTCCTCCTGCGGGATGCGCCACGGGGTGCCGTCGTCGGGCGCGGCGGTGAACGGCGGGATCGCGCGATTCACCTCGTAGTTGCGCGAGACGTCGGTGACGAGGTCCTTGATGAGCGGGAACGACTTCAGCGGGTGCACGGTCACCGGCCCCGGCGGGAGGTCGTCGACGCGCGTCTTGCACATCAGCACCGGGTGGCCGTTGACCTCCGCGCTGCACGACCCGCACTTGGCCGCCTTGCAGTTCCACCGGCACGCAAGGTCGGTATCGAGGTTGTGCTGCACGTAATGCACCGCGTCGAGGATCACCATGCCGGTGACCACCGGGACCTGGTACGCGACCTCGGCCGTCTCGCCACCGGGCACGCCCTTGAGGACCCGCAGCGTCAGCGTCTCACCGGTCAGGCCACTGGCCGTGAGCGCGTTCTCGGCCGGAGCATCGACGGAGGCCGCAGGTTGGTCCAGGACTGCCATTACTTCTTCTTCCTCGTGGTGCGGGTAACCGGCGCCGTCTCGGTCAGGTACCCCTTGGGGAGCTTGGCCGGATCGTAGAAACGGCTGCGCTCGAGCAGCGGGCGCAGGCGATCCGGCAACGGGTCCAACGGGATGCTCACCACCTGCATCCCGTCATCACCGCGCCGGGTCACGAAGTTGATCTTGCCGAACTCGACCTCCTGCTCGAGGTGGTCGAAGCGCCACTGCGAACCCCGGCTCTCTCGCCGCTCGATCGCGCCGCGGACGATGGCCTCGGAGAGCACCAGCATGTTGGTGACATCGCGAACCGTCTGCCAACCTGGGTTGAGGGTGCGCCCACCCGACACGCGAATGTGCGTGCTCCGCTCGCGCAGCGCGAGGATCGCCGCGAGCGCCCGCTGCAGGGATTGCTCGCTGCGTCCGATCCCGGCGTCATCCTGCATCGCCAGTTGCAGGTCCTCGTGCAGCTTGTACGGGTTCTCGCTCGGCGCCGCGCCGTTCGAGTCGCCACCAAGCGGCTCGAGCAGGTCGGCTTGTTCCGCGGCGATCTGGGAGTCGTCGATGACTCGCACGGTCCCGGAGCTTTTCGAGAATTCCGCCGCGGCCTCGCCGGCGCGCCGGCCGAAGACCAGGATGTCGCCGAGCGAGTTGCCGCCAAGGCGGTTCGCCCCATGCAGCCCACCTGCAACCTCACCCGCGGCGTACAGGCCCGGCACGGTTGTGGCCGCAGTTTCAGGTTCGACGCGGACGCCACCCATCGTGTAGTGGATGGTCGGACCCACCTCCATCGGCTGCTGGGTGATGTCGATGGATGCGAGCGCATGAAACTGCTCATACATCGACGGCAGCTTGCGTTTCACGTAGTCCGCGCCGAGGTGTCGGACATCGAGATACGCGCCGCCATGCGGCGTGCCGCGACCGGCCTGCACCTCCTTGTAGATCGACCGCGCAACCACGTCGCGCGAGGACAGCTCCTTCTTGACCGGGTCGTAGTCGAGCATGAAGCGCGTGCCCTCGGCGTTGAAGAGCAAGCCGCCCTCGCCGCGCACCGCTTCGGTGACCAGGATGCCGCGAGCACCGGGCGGCCAGATCATCCCTGTCGGATGGAACTGCACGAACTCCATGTCGAGCAGGTCGGCTCCCGCCTGGTACGCCATGGCGGCGCCGTCGCCCGAGCACTCCCAGGAGTTGGAGGTGTAGCGGTACATCCTCCCCCATCCGCCGCTCGCGAGCACCACGGCTCCTGCCTTGAAGGCCACGAACGCTCCGGTGTTGCGGTTGTACCCGAACGCGCCGCAGACCCTGTCGCCGGACTTGAGCAGCGCCGTGAGCGTGTACTCCATGCGCACGTCGACGCCCTCGGTGTGGACCATCTTGTCCTGGCAGGTGCGGATGAGCTCGAGACCGGTGCGATCACCGACGTGCGCGAGGCGCTTCCACGAATGCGCTCCGAACGCGCGCTGCATGATCAGACCGTCGGCGGTGCGATCGAAGATTCCGCCCCAGCGTTCGAGCTCGAGGACACGGTCGATGACCTCGTGCGCGTAGAGCTCCACCATGCGCCAGTTGTTGAGCAGCTGACCACCGAGCATGGTGTCCGCGAAATGGACCTCCCAGCTGTCCTCGGGATCGACGTTGCCGATACCCGCGGCGATGCCGCCCTCGGCCATGACGGTGTGGGCTTTTCCGAGCAGTGATTTGCTCACCACGGTGACGCTGCAGCCGGCGTCGGAAGCAGCGATGGCGGCACGCATTCCCGCACCGCCTGCGCCGACGACGAGCACGTCACACTCGATCGTGTCGTATGGCTCGGGTGTCGCTGTCATCTCAGAAGACGATGTGCGGATCGACGATGATCCCCGCGCGGAGGAGGTGGATGTACACGTCGGTGATGACCACGCTGAACATGCTGCACCACGCCCAGACCGGGTGACGCTGGTTGAGCACGGTCACCCACTTCCATGCGCGGTAGCGCGTCTGGCCTACCACCGACTTCGAGTAGCAGTCGAGGCCGCCGCCCACCAGGTGGCGCCACGAGTGGCACCCGAACGTGTAGCCACTGAGCAGGATGACGTTGACGAGCATGATCCCGGTGCCGAGACCGAGCTGCACGTGACCGTTGGGCGCCCAGAAGGCGAGGTATACGTCGTACCAGAGGAATCCCGTGACAATGAGCACCAGGTAGAAGAGGAATCGGTGCAGGTTGTTCAGGAAGAGCGGGAACTGCGTCTCACCGCGGTATTTGCGGTGGCGAAGCTCACCGACAGCGCACGCCGGCGGATCCCAGAAGAACGAGCGGTAGTACGCCTTTCGGTAGTAGTAGCAGGTGGCGCGAAACAGGAGTGGCGAACCGAGCACCCAGAGTGCTGGGCTGACCGGGCCAGTCTTCCAGATGGTCGGCGAGTAGAACGGCGAAAGATATGGCCCGCTCTGGTTGATCCCACCCGTGAGGAACGCCGTCCAGATCGAGTAGAGACCGAAGAGGCCGAGCACGGTGACGACCGTCGCCGGCAGCGCCCACCACGGGAGGGAGTTGAGGATGCGCTCGATGGGCCCGGGTCCGCTGTGAGGTACGGACACGAGCGACGCGGGCGAAACCTTGGTGACCTGGGTGGACAAGCTAGGGCCATCCTAGCGTCGAGGCTCGCGGACGCGACCTCGTGCCCGTTCGATCGTGCTCAGCGCGACGCGGCGAACGCTCCGGCACGCGCCGGCTGGCCGGCGAGATCCAGGCTCCCTGCCCCTGAGAGCAGGCCGACGACGTCGCCGACCACGAGTGTCGACGGCGGTCGAACGCGAGCGGCGCGCGCCGCTGCCGCGATGTGCCCGATGGGACCGCGGATCACCTGCTGCTCCGGAGTCGTCGCCTTCGACACAATCGCGGCGGGCCTGTCGTCCCCGAGCGCGGCGGCGAGGCGCCCGGCGATCGCATCGAGCTCGGCGGGCATGAGCACGACCAGGGTGTCGACGCTTCTCGCCAGGCCCTCCAGCGCCGTCAGCTCGCCCCCAGCCCGGTGCCCCGTCACAAACGCGACGGAACCCGCGACGCCCCGATGGGTCACGGGTATCCCCGCAGCCGCCGGGGCCGCAAGCGCCGCGCTGACGCCCGAGATCACCCGGACCGGCACACCCGCTCGCTGCAGCGCTTCGACCTCCTCACCACCGCGACCGAAGAGGAAGGGGTCGCCACCCTTCAGGCGCACCACCAGGTCGCCGTCGCGTGCGGCGGCGATCATCGCGTCGTTGATGTCAGCCTGCGACGCCGAGCGGCGCCCCGAACGCTTGCCGGCATCGATGAGGCGCGCCCGTGGATTGCACAGGCGCAACACCCCGGCGCCGACGAGTGCGTCATGAAACACAACGTCGGCGTCGGCCAGGACCGCCCGCGTGCCGAGGGTGACCAGGTCCGGGTCCCCTGGACCCGCACCGGCCAGAACAACCTCCCCCAGCGGCGTTGGGCCCGTACTGTGCGCCCCCTGCTCCACCGTCACGGCGATGGCTGCGGCCCCGCTTGCATCGCCGTCGCGAAGCAGGTCGATCGCTTCCGAGCGAACCAACCGCCGGTAGGCGCGCTGCTGGGCATCGCTCGAGACCCCTTCGCGGCGCAGGCGGCGCCGCATCCGCCCCATCAAGGCCGTGAAGGGGCCCCACTCCTCGCCGAACATCGTCTCGATACGCTCGCGCAGGGCGCGCGCAAGAAAGGGGCTCTCGCCGGAGGTGGAGATCGCGATCTGGAGCGGACCACGCCTCACCAGTGCGGGGGCGATCCAGTCGCATTGATGCGTGACGTCGGCTACGTTGAGGAGCACGCGTTCGCGGTCCGCCTCGACCCGCGCGGCACGTTGACCTTCCGGGTCATCGCTCGCGTCGATCGCGAGATACGCGCCCGCGAGGTCGCCTTGCGTGAATGGCCGGCGCAGATGCACGACCGTCGCCCCGGTGGCCCGAAGCCCTACCGCCTTCTCCTCTGCGAGCGCGGTGTCGCCGAGCACGACGCAACGGCGCTCGTGAAGATCGAGAAAGACCGGGTAATAGGGCGTCGCATTCACACGGCGCCTCGCGCGGGAACGGCCCGCCGCTCAGGGATACCGGGGTTCTCGATGGGCGGATGGAGCAGGCACTCCTTGTGCGTGTCGCTCTCCCACCACCAGCGTCCGGCGCGTTCCTGTTCGCCAGGCTGGGTCGCACGCGTGCACGGCGCGCATCCGATCGACATGAAGCCGCGGTCGTAGAGCGGGTGCTGGCGGATGCCGTGATCGCGGAGGTAGTCCCACACCTGGTCACGGGTCCAGCTTGCCAGCGGGACGACCTTGGTCATCCCGTCGTGTCCGGGGTCGCTGGCGACGACCGGCGTGGCGGCGCGTGTCGGCGTCTGGTCGCGACGAAGCCCGGTGATCCACGCGTCGTAGTCGCGCAGTGCCCGCGCGAGCGGGTTCACCTTGCGAACCGCGCAGCACTGGTTGCGCAGCGGCACCGACCTGCGGAACAGCATGTCGCCGTGCTCGGCGGTCATCGACTCGAGCTCGCTCGCCTCCGGGGCGAGAATGCGCAGCCGTATCGGGAAGTGCCCGCGCACGTATTCGATGTACTCGTGGGTCTCCTCGTGGAGCCGTCCCGTGTCGAGCGTGAGCACCTCGGGCGCGGGAACGATCTTGCAGGCAAGATCGATGAGCACCATGGATTCGGCCTGGAAGCTCGCCACCAGGGCGACGCGCCCGAAGCGCCGGTAGGTCCAGGACAGGATGTCCTCGGCGGTCGCGTTCTGCAGATCTGTTGCGTTCATGCGGGCACCTCCACCAACGCATGCCGATCCGCCAGCTCTGCGATGCCCTGCCGCCGGCACCAGTCGCCAAACCCCTCCCCGGGCGCTCGGTTGCGCGCGTAATCGAAGAGCGGGCCGCGCAGCAGGTGTGGGATCTCCTCGAGCTTGACGTTGTGTGCGTAGAGCTCGCTGAGACGGGTTCCCGCGAAGTCGCCGCCGAGGAACACGTCGTACTTGCCGAGCGTGGTGCCGACGAACCCGACGTCCCCGAGGTAGGGCCGCGTGCAACCGTTCGGGCAGCCGGTCATGCGATAGCTGATCCGCGAGTCCTCGACGCCCGCACCCTGCTGCACCAGCGCGATCTCGCGGATCAGCGCCGGCATGGCTCGTTCCGACTCGGCAACGGCGAGGCCGCACGTGGGATATGCGGGGCACGCCATCGAGTGCCTGATCGCGTTGGGGAGCGATTCTGTCCGTGTCACGCTCCAGCGATCGAGGATCGCCGTGAAGACGCTGCGCTGCTCGCGACTGAGGTTGGTGAACAGGATGTTCTGCTGCGGCGTCAGGCGAATCTCCGGCCGCAGCGTCTCCACCACCTCGCGGAGCGCACTGCGCAGCCCGCTCATCTCTGTGTCGTGAATGCGCCCGTTCTCGACGAAGAGCCCGTAGCAGGACCTGCCGTCACCCTGCTCGTGCCATCCGAGGTGATCTTCAGCAGACGTCCACTGCAGCCGTCGCGACGGCTCGAGCTCGAACGTCAACCTTGACGCAACCTCGGCGCGGAACCAGTCGATGCCACGGTCCGCGATCAGGTACTTGAGGCGCGCGTGACGCCGGTCGCTGCGATCCCCGTGGTCGCGCTGGACCGCAACGACCGCACGGGCCGCCTCGACGGCGTGCTGTGGTTGCACGTACCCGAGCGGTACGGCGACCGCGGGCCACGTGTTGGGCTTGTTCGCCGTGCGGCCGAGACCACCGCCGACCAGGAGATCGAATCCTGCGAGACCTCCGTCGCGACTCGCATGGGCAACCAATCCAAGGTCGTTCGCGTAGATGTCGACACAGTTGTCGCCCTCAATAGCGATTGCGGTCTTGAACTTGCGGGGAAGGTACTGGTCGCCGTAGAGCGTGTCGGGAGGGTCGGGCTGATTCGAAGCGGCAAGCTCGCCATCGAGCCAGATCTCGTTGTACGCACGCGTGGTCGGGGTGAGTCCGGTGACGAGCGCGGCCAGCGTCTGGTTGATCTCGCCGTGCAGGCGGTCGTGCCAGGGTGCGGGGCAGCACATGACGTTGCGTTCCTGGTCACCGCAACCGCCGAGTGTGGTGAGCAGTGAGTCGTTGATGGCGCGAATCGCATTCTTGAGATCGCCCTTGAGGACTCCATGCAACTGCAGGTCCTGGCGGGTCGTGATCCGCAGCGTGCCGTTGCCCCACGTACCGGCGATCCGATCGTGGGCAAGGTATGCATCCGGCGTGACAACTCCACCTGGGATCCGGGTGCGGATCATCATCATGTGGTGCTTGTCGAGGCCGAGCTTGCGGGCCTCCTTGCGCAGGTCACGGTCATCCTGCTGGTACACGCCNNCCGCGCAGGCGATTGCTGCGCGCCTTGACCTGTTCCGCGCCAGACATCTCCGAGAGCTCGCTTTTGCACCCGCATGTGGCGCACATGATCAGGCGGACTCCCACGCTGGGAGAGCTGGGCAACGGCGTGGTGTGCCGGGCATTTCTCTGATTTCTTGACCTTGAGCACGCACGCGCTCAGAGGCGCGTGGTTGATTTGCAGTTGTGTCGGTGCGGCATCGGTGCCGCGATACATCGGCGAGGCACGAGTGCCTCAGCGCGAAGAACTAGCCGCTACAGCGTGCGATGCCCGAGCGGATACGTCCCCAGTCGAGCCAGAACCGCCTGGTAAGCGTAGGACGATCCGCGCCGTTCATCGCTGCACATCCTACGGAATCCCCACTTCGCTAGTCAACTTTCGTATTCGCGTTCCCGCGATTCGACATCCTCGATGCGAACCGCTCGCAAATGCATTGCCTTCCCCGCTGGTCTCGCCCGTCCCAGCGCCGCCTCGTGGTAGCGACGGGGATCGGTTGTTGACGCGACTCATCGGCCGCTGCTACGCTGCACCTGTCGTGCAGACATCCGTGCGCCTCGCTAAAAAAGCCGTCTCGCTCCCGAGGAGTGGGTTCCTTTGCGCACGGATCAAATGACGGCCAGCAGCTAGCACCGGATCAGATTCTGCGAAGAGCCCCTTCCTCGAAGGGGCTCTTTCTTTTTGTCCATCACCACATACGGAAGTTCATGAGCATCACGTCATTTCGCATCATCGACAGCACGCTCCGTGAGGGCGAGCAGTTCGCGCTCGCCCACTTCACGGTCGAACAGAAGCTGGCCATCGCCGCAGCGCTGGACCGGTTCGGTGTCGACTACATGGAGCTCACATCGCCGGTGGCGTCGCCGCAATCCGAGTCCGATCTTCGCCGCCTGGCACAGACCGAACACAGATTCCGCCTCCTCACCCACGTCCGCTGCAGCCTCGACGACGCGCGCCTTGCCGTCGACACCGGAGTCGACGGCGTCGACGTTCTGATCGCGACCTCATCGCGCCTGCGACCCGTCTCGCACGGCATGGGCATCGACGAGATCATCGACGTCGGGACCGCCGTGGTCGGCGAGATCCGCGCTGCAGGCCGTGAAGCCCGTTTCAGCACCGAGGACTCGTTTCGATCCGATCCGGACGACCTGGTGCGCATCTATCGCGCGATCGACAAGACGGGCGTTGATCGCGTGGGTCTCGCCGACACCGTTGGCGTGGCGACCCCGCCGCAGGTGCATGATCTCGTGTCGCTGGTCCGCCGCAACGTCGGCTGTGACATCGAGTTCCACGCGCACGACGACACCGGGTGCGCGGTGGCGAACGCGCTCGCCGCCCTCGAGGCGGGAGCCACTCACGTCGACACCACGATTCTTGGTATCGGAGAGCGCAACGGCATCGTGCCGCTCTCCGCGATGATGGCGCGGCTGGTCACCATCCAGCCCGAGCTGGTCGAGCACTACCGGCTCGAGATGCTGCCGGAGCTCGACGCGATGGTTGCCGGGATGCTCGGGATCGCGGTCCCGTTCAACGCCGCTGTGACCGCTCCGCACGCGTTCCACCACAAGGCGGGGATGCACACCAAGGCGGTGCTTCTCGATCCTGGCGCCTACGAGGTGCTGGATCCAGCCCAGTTCGGGCGCGAACGCAGCATCCTCGCGGGACACCGCCTCGCCGGACGGCACGCGATCGGCAATCGCGCCAGCGCGCTCGGCGTCCGTCTCGACGATGCCGGGCTGCGCAGCCTCACCGCCGAGGTGAAGCGGCGTGGCGACGACGGGCCGCTCGACGTCGCGACCCTCGATGCATTGATCGTCAGCTGGGCACAGGCGTAGGGGAACGAGATGGGAACGATCACCGAGGAACTCTTCAGCCGCCGCCTCGGGCATGCGGTGCACGCCGGCGACACGGTCATCGCCGAGGTCGACGTGGCGATGGCTCATGATGTCACCGGACCGCTGGCCATCGAGGCATTCCGAAGCCTCGATATGCCGCTCTGGGATGCGAGCCGCATCGTCTTCAACTTCGATCACGTGATGCCCGCCAACACCGTTGCGGCAGCTGAGCTGCATCGCATCATCCGCGAGTTCTGCGTCGAGCACACGATCACCAACCTGTTCGCCGAGGGCATCTGTCACCAGGTCATGGTCGATCGGCGGCTCGCGCGCCCCGGCGGCATCGTGGTGGGCGCCGACTCGCACAGCACCACCTACGGTGGCCTCGGCTGTTTCGCAACCGGCCTCGGCTCCACGGATATCGGCGTGGTGTTCGCGACCGGCAAGACCTGGTTCCGGATTCCGGAGACGGTGCGCATCGAGGTGCGCGGTGCACTCCCGCCTGGCGTGTACGCCAAGGACCTCGCCCTCCACGTCATCGCGCAGATGGGGGCCGATGGGGCCGACTACTGCGCCGTGGAATGGGGTGGCGAAGCGGTGGCCGCCATGAGCGTCGATGAGCGATTGACGCTTTGCAATCTGAGCACTGACTTCGGCGCCAAGACCGCGCTCGTGGAGCCCGACGCGGTGACGTTCGCCCACTCGGGTGATGACCCGTTCGAGCTGCCTCCCGTCCGTCCCCGATACCTGCGCACGCTGGTCGTCGACGCCGAGCGTCTGCGTCCCCAGGTGGCAGTGCATCCGAGCATCGACAACGTCCATGACATCGACGACGTGTCAGGAATACCCCTCGACGAGGTGTTCATCGGGAGTTGCACCAACGGCCGTCTCAGCGATCTCGCCATTGCCGCGTCGATCCTCTCTGGACGGACGGTGCATCCGCGAACACGGACCATCGTCGCTCCTGCATCGCGAGGCGTCTACCTGGATGCGCTCAGCGCCGGCTACATCGAGATCTTCGCGCGCGCCGGTGCATTGGTCGTCAATCCCGGTTGTGGTCCATGCCTCGGACGGCAGCATGGCGTGGTCGGTCCCGGTGAGCGGGTGCTCTCGACGAGCAATCGCAACTACCCCGGGCGGATGGGCAGCCCGGATGCGCAGATCTTCCTGGCCTCTCCGGCGGTTGCCGCGGCGTCCGCTCTGGCAGGTGCGATCAGCGACCCCGCCACCCTGGAGCCTGTCTCGTGAGCGGTCGTGTCTTTCTCCTGGGCGATGGGGTCAGCACCGACGCGATCATGCCGGGGCGGTACAACGTCACGACCGATCCCGACGCGCTGCGGCGGGCCTGTCTGATCGAGGCCCGGCCGGACTTCACCGAGACGGTGCAACCCGGCGATGTCATCGTCGCGGGACGCAACTTCGGCTGCGGGAGTTCGCGCGAGCATGCGCCGCTCTCGATCAAGCGCAACCAGGTCGCTGCGGTGATCGCCGCGAGCTTCAACCGCATCTTCTACCGCAACGCAGTCAATATCGGTCTGCCCGTGATCCGCTGCGCCGAGGCGCACCGCGTCCTGCACGACGGAGACGACGTCACGGTCGACGCGCTCACCGGCGTCATCACGACACCCACGCTGACCCTGCAGGGCGAACCTCCCTCAGGGGTTGCGCTGCGAATCATCGAAGCGGGGTCGCTCATCGAGCTGATCAGGCACGGCGGCTGGGCTGCGCTCGAGGAGCCACGGCATGTGTCCTGAATGCGACGCGCAGGTCCCGGTCGAAGACGGTGTCGAGCGCGGCGAGGTCGTGACCTGCCCGGAATGCAACGCGGAGCTCGAGGTCGTCGGGCTCGATCCGCCGCGTTTTGTCCTTGCGCCACCTGAAGAAGTCGACTGGGGTGAGTGATCCGATGCGTGTCGGGATGCTCTGCTCGCGAATCCGCGTCGAGGAGAAATTGCTCCGCGATGCGCTCGTGCATCGAGGCGTCGACGTCGAGATCGTGGATGACCGCGAGCTGACCATGACGCTCGCGCACCCCATAAGACGCTGGGACGCGGTGCTCGAGCGCAGCATCTCGCAGACGCGCGGCCTCGCGATCACCCGTGTCCTCGAGTCGTGGGGCATTCCGACGGTCAACACGCACGACGTCGCCGCAACGTGCGCCAGCAAGCTGGACACGTCCACCGCCTTGGAGGCAGTCGGTGTCCCGACACCGGACACAGCGGTGGCGTTCACCCCCGAAGCCGCGATCCAGGCCGCCGAAGACCTCGGCTACCCGGTCGTGCTCAAGCCGGTCACCGGATCATGGGGGCGGCTGCTCGCGCGAATCAATGACCGCGATAGCGCCGAGGCGCTTTTCGAGCACAAGGCGCTGCTCGGCGGTCCCGAGCATTCGGTCTTCTACCTCCAACGCCACGTGGACAAGCCGGGCCGGGATATCCGCGCATTCGTCGTCGGCGATGACGTCATCTGCGCCATCTATCGCGAGTCCGACCACTGGGTCACCAACACCGCTCGCGGCGCCCGCACGCGCGACTGCCCCATCGACGCCACCTTGCGTCAGATGTCGCTGCGTGCCGCCGCGGCGGTCGGTGGCGGTGTGCTCGCGATCGACCTGCTCGAGGATCGCGACCGGCTCCTGGTGAGCGAGGTCAATGCGACCATGGAGTTCAAGAACTCCATCGACGTGACCGGCGTGGACATTCCCGGCCGGGTTGCCGAGTACGTGTGCGAGGTCGTCCGTGGCGCGCCGGTCGGAGTCGGAGGCTGACACGGCGATGGGAACCGGCGTTGTCACTGACACGCGCGTTGACGTCGCGGAACTGCTCACCGCGATGCTGTCGGTGCCGAGCCCGAGCGGCCACGAGGACGCCTTGGCCTCACTGCTGGTGTCCCGGCTTCTTCGTGCCGGCTTCGATGTCGACGTCGATGCTGCCGGGAACGTCGTCGCCGTCTGGGGCAATGGGCCAGAGACGGTCGCGCTCGTCGGACACATTGACACCGTCCCAGGACATATCGAGGTTCGTCGCGAAGGGGACCTGCTCCACGGCCGTGGCGCAGTGGACGCGAAGGGTCCGCTCGCGACAGCAATCGCCGCTGTGAGCCGGCAGCCGCGCGATGATGGGCGCCGTTTCGTGGTGGTCGGTGCCGTCGAGGAGGAGACATCCTCGAGCGGCGCGCGTCACCTGGCCGAGTTCATGCCGGCCCCGTCATCCCTGGTCATCCTCGAGCCGAGCGGGTGGGACGCGGTGACCATCGGGTACAAGGGGAGCCTGCGCCTGCGCGCAAGTGTCGACCAGCCGCACGCGCATGGCGCCGGGCGCGAGCCGAGCGCGCCCGATCGGTGCTTCCACCTCGTCCGAACGCTTCAGGATCGCACCGCCGAACTGAATGGCGAAGCCGGGGTTTTCCACCGTGTCGACGTGCGCGTGCTGCATTTCGACTCCTCGAGTGACGGCCTGACCGACCGAGCAACCCTGGATCTCGGACTTCGGACACCGCCAGAATGCGACGTCGACGCACTCATCGCACTCGCGCGAGCGTCTGCGCCGACGGTGAGCCTGCGCATCCTCGGTAGCGAGCCCGGCATCCGCACCGACCGTCGGAGTGCTCTGGCTCGTGGCTTCGTCAGCGCGATCCGCGCCGCGGGCGGAACGCCGCGATTCAAGCTCAAGACCGGGACGTCCGACCTCAACGTCCTGGTTCCCGCATGGGACTGTCAGGCCGTCGCCTACGGACCCGGCGACTCGTCTCTCGACCACACACCGCGCGAGCACGTCTCGATCGCGGAACTGGAGCGCGGGGTTGCGGTGCTCACCGCCGCGTTGGGCGCGGAATGATCCGCGCAGCGGTCGTTGGAGGCTCCGGGTACGCCGGTGGGGAGGTCCTACGCCTGCTGACCGGCCATCCCGAGGTCGAGGTTGTCCAGGTCACCTCGGAGCGTCTCGCCGGCAAGCCGGTCGCCGCGGTCCACCCGCCGCTGCGCGGCCGGAGCGAATTGCGTTTCTCTTCCCGCGACACGCTCGGTGACGCCGATGTCGTCTTCTCCGCGATGAGCCACGGTGATTCAAGCGCGATGATCGGCGAGCTCAGTGCTGCGGCGCCCGTGGTCATCGATCTTGGCGCCGACTTCCGACTGCGCAGCGCCGGCGACTATCCGCGCTGGTACGGCTGGACACATCCGTCGCCGGAACTTCTGGGATCCGCGGTCTACGGACTCGCAGAGCTGCACCGTGCCGAGATCGCCAACGCATCACTCATCGCGACCGGTGGTTGCCTCGCAACGGCGTCGATCCTCGGGCTCGCTCCGATCGCGTGCGCCGGGCTGCTCGACCCCGCCATCCCCGTGGTCGTCGAAGCGAAGGTCGGCTCATCGGCGGCCGGCTCACAATCGGGGGATTCGACTCACCACGCGCATCGAAGCGGCGAGATCCGCTCGTACGCGCCGACCGGTCACCGCCACACCGCGGAAATCGTCCAGGAGCTCCGCCTCAGCGCCGCGAGCCACGACGTTGCTTTCTCCGCTACCGGCGTCGAGGCGGTCCGCGGGGTGCTCGTCACCGCTCACGCATTCATCAACACCGACCTCGACGATCGCGACCTCTGGCGGCTGTACCGATCCCGCTACAGCTCGGAGCCGTTCGTGCGCATCGTCAAGTCGCACACCGGGCTGCACCGCTCGCCGTCGCCGAAGCTGCTCACCGGGACCAACTACTGCGATGTCGGCTTCGAGCGCGATCCGCATTCACGCCGCGTCGTCGTGACCGCCGCGCTCGACAATCTCGTCAAGGGATCAGCCGGACAGGCGGTGCAGGCGTTCAACATTCGCCACGGATTCCCCGAGACGCTCGGGCTCGAATTCAGCGGCCTGTACCCGATCTGATGATCGTCGTGAAGATCGGCGGTAGCGTCCGCCACCTCGACCCGCTCCTCGAAGACATCGCAACAACCACGGAACAGGCAATCGTGGTGCACGGCGCCAGCCGCGATCTCGACGAGCTTTCGACCCGGCTCGGCAGTCCACCGCGCATTGTGGAATCGGAGCGCGGCGACGTCAGTCGCTTCACCGATGCCGCGACCATGGATCACTTTCTGATGGCCTACGCCGGCAAAGCCAACAAGCGAATCGTCGAGCGCCTCCGCCAGCTCGGCGTCAACGCGTTTGGCCTGTGCGGTCTCGACGGCGGGGTGGTGCGAGGCACACGCCGGCCGGCGCTGCGCATTCGCGAGAACGGGCGCACCAAGGTGCTGCACAACAATCACGTGGGAAGCATCGACACGGTGGACGCAGTCCTGCTCGGGCGGCTGCTCGCAGCTGGGGTCACGCCGGTGATCTGCCCACCCATCGCCGCCGAGGACGGAACCGCCATCAACGTGGATGGCGACCGGCTTGCCGCCGAGATCGCTGTCGCGCTCGGCGCGACGCTGCTGATCATCTTCGCCGACACGCCGGGATTGCTCCGCGACCCGTCTGACGAGGCGAGCCTGATCGGACGTCTCACCACCCGTGAGGCGGAGCACCTCATCCCCGACATCGGCGGCAGAGCTCGGGTGAAGTTGCGCGCCAGCGCGGAGGCGCGGATTCGCGGCGTCGGCGCCGTGTGCGTGGCCGACGGGCGGGTTCCTCGTCCACTCTTCAGTGCGCTCTCCGGTGCGGGCACCTGGGTGCGTTAGGGCGCCGTCCGGCTACCCTGACCGCGTCCATGGTGCAGCGTTCCTTTCTCGAACGATCGACCACGATCGCCTTCGCCCATCGCGGCGGTGGCGGCGAGGGACCCGAGAACACCCTCCCCGCCTTCGAGGCGGCGGTCGCGCTGGGATACCGCTACCTGGAGACCGATGTCCATCTGACCAACGACGGCGTCCTCCTCGCCTTCCACGACAGCAGCCTCGAACGCCTCACCGATCGTGCCGGCCGGATCGGGGAGTTGTCGCTCGCCGAGGTTCGCGAGGCGGACGCCGGCTACAGCTTCAGCCCCGACGCCGGGCTCTCCTTCCCGTTTCGGGGCACCGGTGTGGTGGTCCCGACACTCGAGGAACTGCTCACACGCTGGGACGACGTCTACGTCAACGTCGACGCCAAGGCCGACGACACCGTGGCTCCCCTCATCGCGCTCGTGCAGCGCCTGAACGCGTTGAACCGCGTCTGCATCGGATCCTTCTCCGACCGCAGGGTGGCGCGGATCCGGGCGCTGGCCGGAGGACGGATCTGCTCTTCGATGGGCCAGGTGGCCAGCGCACTCGCGTACGCGGCATCGAGAACCGGCAGGATGCCGACGTTCCACGCCGACTGCCTGCAGGTGCCACAGCGCTGGGGCCGGCTGCGCGTCGACAGACGGTTCGTGAATGCCGCGCACCGCGCCGGGCTTGCGATGCACGTCTGGACGGTCGACGACGAGGCGGACATGGAGTACCTCCTCGACCTCGGCGTCGACGGGATCATGACCGACAGGCCGCGGCTGCTCAAGCAGGTGCTCGAGGCACGCGGTCTGTGGTGAGGTCCGTAGCGCGCTATCGTGAGGTCGATGCTGCCGTCTGATCCCGGGGTACGTCACATCCCGGCCGGCGATGACGCCGACTGGTACCTGCCCGACGAGCATCTGCAATGGCTGACGCGCCGGACTGTCGGCGAGGCGGCATGGCCCGTCGCTGACGGCGCGCTTCGCGACCTTGGCACGCTCGTACCGCGCGTCGTCGAGCCACTTGCCAGGACCGCCGATCGCCATCCCCCGGTACTGCGCTCGTACAACGGCCGCGGCGAGCGCATCGACGAGATCGAATTTCACCCGGCATATCGGGAGTTGGAGTCGACAGTGCTCGGCTTCGGAGCTGTCCGCGCCGCTTATGCGCCGGGATGGCGCGGTCTGCCCGGACGGGCGCCGCGGTCGCTGGTCACAGCGATGCTGTATCTCCTCCTCGAGTCGGACCAGGCGATCACGGGCTGCCCCATCGGGATGATGGACGCCGCGGCTCGGTGCCTCGAACGCAATGACCCTGCGCTGGCAGCGCGTTTCGTCCCCGGCATCATCGACGACACCGGCAACCACCTCACCGTCGCGATGTTTCTCACCGAGAAGGCGGGTGGCTCGGATGTCGGCGCCAACGAGAGCGTGGCGACGCCGGCCGGGGACGGCACCTGGCGGCTTTCAGGCGAGAAGTGGTTCGCGAGCTGCGCCCACAGCGATTTGATCCTGGTGCTCGCGCGACCGGTGGGCGCACCGCCGGGACCGCGAGGACTCGGTCTCTTCCTGATGCCGCGCTTCCTCGCCGATGGCACTCGCAACACGTATGTCATCCACCGCCTCAAGGAAAAGTTCGGCACCCACGCGATGGCCTCAGCGGAGGTCGGACTGGGCGACGCATTCGCCTGGCAGGTCGGCACGCTCGAGCGCGGCCTGCCGCAGATGATGGACATGGTCAACGCAACGCGCATCGGCATCGCCACTGCCACTGCGGGCGCGATGCGGCGCAGCGCATTCGAGGCGCTGAGCCACACCCACGGCCGTTCGACATTCGGCCGCCGTCTCGATCTGCATCCCCTGATGCGCGACACCCTGGCGGAGCTCGTCGTGGACTCCGTTGCCGGACTCACCGCGGCGATGGGCGCGGCCGACCTCTCCGATCGCGCCGACGCGGGCGATGCTGAAGCGGCTGCGGCGCTGCGGCTCGTGACTCCGCTCTTCAAGATGCATGGCACTGAGCGCGCACGCATCTGCGCCACCGAAGGCATGGAGGTGCGCGGCGGCAACGGGTTCATCGAGGACTGGCCGGATGCGCGGCTGCTCCGCGATGTCTACGTGCATGCGATCTGGGAGGGTTCCGGCAACGTCATCGCGCTCGACGTGGAGCGGGCGATCGAGCACGGCGCGCTCTTCGGCTATCTCGGTGACACCGAGCGACGCGCCGAGAGCGTGTCCGCGGGTGGCGCGGTGGCTCCGCTCGGTGGGCCGCTCATCGATGCACTCCAGGGCGTCGAGCTGCAGCTCCGCGCGCTCAACGCCATCGATGACCCCGATGCGCGCCAGCTGCCGCTGCGACGCATCGCCCGGCGCATGGCCACAATCGCCATCGGCGCGCGTCTTGCGGAGCAGGCCAACCAGTTCGCGGCTGACACCGGCAGTGGCCGTCTCGGCTGGATCGCGTCGCGGTACCTCGCGCGCCTTGGTGGCGACGTGGCCGTCGCCGAAGTGGCCGATGACGCCTCATGGCTTGCACACGCTGACGCTCTCCTGCACGGCGGCGAAGTCCCGGTCAGCGTCGCCACCGACGCTGCTCGCCGTAGCGCCTCCGCACTGGGTGCGCCCGGCGCGCTGGTGCCTGTCTAGGACCCCACGACCAGGGCGAACGCCATGCCGTCCCAGCCCTTGACGCCAACGTTCTGCATCACCGCCGGAGCGATGCGACGGTCCGCCCCCATCTGCTCGATGAGGCGGCGCATGCCCTCGGAATCCGCGTCCCCGCCCTCGGTATCGATGAGCTTCCCCTGACGCACCACGTTGTCCACGACGATGAGGCTGCCGGGATGGGCGAGATCGACCGCGTTGCTGAAGTACTCGGGGGTGTTGCGCTTGTCCGCATCGATGAAGACGAGATCGAACGGCTCACCGCCATCCGCCTTGATCCTGGCGAGGCTGTCGAGGGCAGCGCCGACCCGCACCTCCACCTTGCCGTCCAGACCGGCACGCGAGATGTTGCGCCGCGCCACCTCGGCATGGTGCGGATCGAGCTCGAGGCTGATCAGGCGGCCGTCCTCGGGCAGCGCGCGTCCCATCCAGATCGCGCTGTACCCGCCGAGCGTCCCGATCTCGAGGATCCGTCGCGCTTTGATCGCACGCGCCAGCACGTGCAGGAACTGTCCCTGCGCGGGAGACACCGCGATGTTGGGCAGCTCCGCGCTGTCCTTGATGGCCTGCTCGAGGACCGGATCAGCGGGCTGCAGCAGTGAGGTCGTGTACGCGTCGACGGCATCCCAGCGATCGTCATTCATGGTTCGGCAGTCTATCGAGGCGGGCCACCCAGACCTCCTCGGACGGCCATCGTCGGGCCCACTCGAGGGTGACGAACGGGTACCGGGTTTTCGCGTCGGCGGACGGGCGCAGCTCGACGAGGTCCTCGATCTCGAATCCCGACCCACGCAGCAGCCGGATCCAGTCGCCATGGTTGAGGTGAAACTCCACGCTCTCGTCGTCATCCCACTCGAATCGGTGCATCCCGAAGTAGTCGCGCCGGAGGGTGGTCCCAGCCGGTCCCTCGGCGTCGGAGTCGGTCATGGTGAGCACGAGCAGCGCGGCGCTGCCGAGGAAGATCAGCCGGCCGCCGGGGCGGAGGAGCCGGGNNGCTCGCGTCCGCGAGCGGCACCGCCTCGGCACTGCACTGGATGAGCGGGAAGTGGAGGTGATGCGCGTCCTGGAGCGCTCGCGCCGTGGCCAGCTGGTTCTCGGAAAGGTCGATGCCGACCGGTCGCGC
>PKYW01000106.1 GCA_003132805.1 Candidatus Dormiibacterota bacterium
CCCCGATGAGCTGGTGTCGGCGACCTCCGCCGAATTACGCGCGCAGGTTCGGGTCGCGGACCCCGGGGGATGCCCACGGTTTGAGGTCCGGGTGATCGAGGGGATCGCTGTCGGGCCGTCGCCGGGGTGGCTCCGGCAGCGGCTCCGCGCCGTCGGACTCCGTCCGATCAACAACGTGGTGGACATCACCAACTTTGTCCTCCATGAGCTCGGCCAGCCACTCCACGCCTTTGATTTCGATCGATTCGTTGAGGCCGCGGGTGTCAGAACCGCGGACGTGGTGGTGCGCAGAGCGGAACCAGGCGAGCACCTGGTCGATCTCCTCGGCATCGACCGGGCGCTCTCCGCGGAGGACCTGGTGGTGTGCAGCGGCGAGGTCCCCGCAAGCATCGCCGGGATGATCGGCGGCAGCGCGACTGCCGTCACCGACGCGACCAGGACGGTGCTGCTCGAAGCGGCGACATGGGACGGTCCGACCATCAGGGCGACTTCGAAGCGGCTCGGGCTCCGGACCGATGCGTCGACGCTCTTCGAGAAGGGCTTGAGCGATCGCCTTCCACCGGTCGCGCTCGACCGCGCGGCGGCGCTCATCGCCGAGCTGTCCGGCGGCCATGTCCTCGGCGGGGTGATCGACGCGTGGCCGCGCCCGCTCCCCGAGCTGGGCCCGATCCAGCTGACCGCACGGTTCACCGGCGACCTGCTCGGGATCCCAATCGATGCGACCGAGATTGCAACGACTCTCGCGCAGCTCGCCTTCGCTGTCGAACAGGACGGCGCCACCCTGACGGTCGTGCCGCCGTATTTCCGGCGCGACGTCGCCCTGCCCGAGGATCTCGTCGAAGAGGTGGGCCGGATGATCGGCTACTCGCGGATCCCCAGCACCCTGCCGGGCCGGCGAGTCCAGGCCACCTCGACGGCCGCGCACCCGCCCGTGGAGGATTCCATCCGTGATGTCTGTGCAGGGGCAGGCTTCGACGAGGCGATCACGCTGGCGTTCGTCGGACCCGACGACGCCCTAACCCTGCCCGGGTTCGGGCGCGGGCGGGCGCCCATGCGGCTGCGCAATCCTCTCAGCGAGGAGTGGAGCGTGATGCGCACATCGCAGCTCCCGCGCCTCTGTGCAGCACTGGCGGCAAACGCCAACCGCGGCAACGCAGATGTGATGCTCTTCGAGCTCGGCCGGGTGTTCTGGGACGGCGAGCGGGTCGGGCTCGCTGCGGGGTCGACACCCGACAACGCCGACCTCGATCTCCCCGCGCTGCCGCTCGAGCCGCTGCTCCTCAGTCTCGCGGTGCACGTCTCGAGCGGCTCCGCCGACGCCTCAGCCCAGGCGCTGCGTCGGGTGCAGTCCGTCTTCCAACGCGTGACCGACGACCTCGACGGCTCCCGGCTTCGCGCCGAACCCTCGGAGGAGCCGGCGCTGCATCCGGGACGGAGCGCAGAGCTCCGGGTCGGCGGCGAGACCGTGGGAATCCTCGGTGAGCTCGCCTTTGAGACGGCAGCCGCGTTCGAGATCCGCGGGCGCGTTGCCGTCGGAGAGCTCCGCATCGACGCCATCGCTCCGTTCCCGCCGCGACCGCTGCGCTTCACGCAGCCTCCGCGGTTCCCCGCGATCGTTCAGGATCTCGCGGTGACGGTGCCGGCGGGCAGCCGCGCCGGCGACGCCCTGGACGCGATCGACGAGGTGCACGAGCCGCTGCTCGAGCACGCAGAGCTCTACGACGAGTACCGCGGCGGCGGCCTGCCCTCAGGCAGAAAAGGGTGGACCTTCCGGCTCACCTTCAGGGCGGCCGACCGCACCCTCACAGGGGAGGAGGCCCAGCGGGCGCAGGACGCGATCGCGCTGGCCCTCGCGCAGCGGTGCGCCGCGGAGATTCGCCGGTAGCCGAGCCGCCCCGCGAGTGGTTCGCGCGGCCGACCGAGGAGGTCGCCCGCGACCTGGTGGGATGCGTGCTTATCGTGGACGCCGGAACGGCGAGCGCCGTGGTCGCGCGGATCGTCGAGACCGAGGCATACCTGGGGCTGAGTGATCCCGCCTCCCATGCCTATCGCGGACCGACACCGCGGTCAGAGGTGATGTTCGGGCCGGCGGCGCACCTCTACGTGTACTTCACGTACGGCGTGCACTACTGCGTCAACGTGGTCACCGAGCCCGACGGCATCGCCGGCGCGGTGCTCCTGCGAGCGGCGGCGGTGGAGGAGGGCGTGACCGCCGTCTCGGCTCGGAGGGGCGAGGCCGTCGCAGTCGCCGCGCTGCTCCGCGGGCCGGGCAACCTCTGTCGCGGTCTGGGCATCACCCGTGATGACGACGGCATCGACGTCCTTGACCCGGGCTCGCGTGTCCATATCGAGCAACGCGCGGGCACGCCGCCCATCGCCGTCGGGACCCGCGTCGGCATCCGGCACGCGGCCGACCGCCTCCTGCGATTCAGCTGGCTCGGCGATCCGGCAGTCTCACGCCCGGTGCCGAGTGAGCCCGGCGAACGCCTGCAGCGGGGCGCAAGAGAACGGACAAAAAGAAGGGGCCGGACTGAGCCGGCCCCCTGATGTATGCACCGTATTGATACGGCAGCCCGGTAGAAATTCCCGGGCTTTCTCTGGCACCGCAAACCGGTGCCGGGTTCGGATACGCCCGGCCCGAACTCCTGACCCGCACAACGCGCACTTGTCCACTTCTGGACCTTCCCGGCGGACGCCGATTGCCCAGCGACCTCGACGGGGGCGCCGATGGTTGTGCGATCAGGGGCCCGTCAACCGGGCCTCAACCCTCCGCTCGGCCGTGCCGGAGACGCTGCCAGACGGTTCGCATCATTGGTTGACTACCTCCGTCTGATTACCGACGCTACCCATAACCATAGACCTGCGGGCGGCTGACGGCAAGGTGCGTGAAGCCTAGACTGGGATCCCGGCTGCGCTAGAATCGGAACGCCTGTTCGTCTCGGAGGATCCATGTCCGGTCACAGCAAGTGGGCTGGAATCAAGCACAAGAAAGCAATCGTCGATGCGCGTCGCGGCCAGGTCTTCACCAAGGTCACACGGGAGCTGACAGTCGCCGCGCGTGAGGGCGGTCCCGACATCGAGGGCAACTTCCGGCTTCGCCTGGCGATACAGAAAGCCCGCGAGGTGAACATGCCCGCCGACAACATCGACCGGGCGATCCAGCGCGGCGCCGGCGGCAAGGACGGTGTGCAACTCGAGGAGGTGCGCTACGAAGGCTACGGCCCGCACGGCGTCGCGGTGATGGTCGACACGCTCACCGATAACCGCAACCGCACCGTCGCTGGGATTCGCAACGCATTCACCCGCTCGGGGGGCGCCCTCGGCGAGGCCAACAGCGTCGGCTGGATGTTCAACCAGCAGGGTGTCATCACTGTTGAGGCGGGCAAACGCGACCCCGAGGAGCTCGCACTCGAGCTGCTCGACGCCGTTGATGTCGGTGAGGACGGCGACGTCAGCGTCGACGGCGACGAGCTCGTCGTGACCGTTGCGCCGGCGCGTTTCGAGGAAGTCCGGCGCACCCTCGAGGAACGCGGTTATGCGGTCGACTCGGCGGAGGTCACGATGAACCCCACCACGTCGGTGCCACTCGACGCGTCGCAGGCGCGACAGGTGCTCAGGCTCCTCGACGGCCTCGAGGAGCACGACGACGTCCAGCAGGTCTACGCCAACGCCGAGATACCGGACGACGTCCTTGACGCTGTCAGCTGACCGCTGCGCCGCCGCAATCGAATGAGGGTTCTCGGGGTCGACCCGGGACTCGCGCGCACCGGCGTGGCCATCGTCGACGGGACGCCGGGACACCTCGTGCTGCTCCACGCAGCCTGCCTCGAGACCGTGCCGCAGACCAGTGAAGCGATGCGACTCGCGATCCTCTTCGACCTTGTCGTCGATGCCTGCGCGTCGTTGCGACCCGAGGTCGCGGCAGTGGAGGAACTGTTCTTCTCGACAAACCGTCGGACCGCGATGCGCGTCAGCGAGGCGCGCGGCGTCGTGCTCTGCGCGCTCGCTCGCGAGGGTGTCGCGATCGCCGAGTACACGCCGACTCAGGTGAAGGAAGCCGTGTGCGGATACGGCGCAGCACGCAAGCCACAGGTCGCGCGCATGGTCGCCAATCTCCTTGGCGTACCTGATATTCCGGGTCACGACGACGTCGCCGATGCGTGCGCGGTGGCCGTGTGTCACCACCACCGAGGACGCCTCGGCGCACTGGCCCCTCGGGCGCGCGAGCAGCGCGGCAGCGCACTCGACGTTGCGGTGAGCCGCGCGCGCGCAGCACTGGTGCGCAGCGCTCCATGATCGCGCTCATCCGCGGCGAGCTCGTCCAGCTCGGCGACGACCACGTCGTCGTCGACACGGGCGGTGTCGGATACGAGGTGTTCTGCCACCTGCGCACCATCGCGACGCTGCACACGTCGCGAGAGTCGCCGGTGACGTTGTACGTGCACACCAGCGTGAGCGCGGACGCCATCCGTCTCTACGGTTTTATCAGCCAGGACGAGCTGCGCCTTTTCCGCCTCCTCATCGGCGTCGAGCGCATCGGTCCAAAGGCGGCGCTCGGCATCCTCGGACGAGCCGAGCTCCCGACGCTCGTCCGCGCCATCGCCGAGGGTGATGTGGCACTTGTCGCCACCGTCCCGGGGATCGGACGCAAGACAGCGGAACGCGTGATCCTCGAATTGCGCGACAAGGTCGCATCCATCGAGCCGCCCGGGACGCATCATCCGGCCGCCACCAGTGAGAACCAGGCGATCGCCGCGGCGATCGCCGGCCTGGTCGGCCTCGGGTTCCGCGAGTCCGAGGCGCGCAACGCGGTCGCAGCGATCGCCGTCGACGGTGACGGTCATGACGTTGCCGACCTCGTCGGCGCGGCACTGCGCCGCCTCGACACCGCCGGGGCCGCGCGATGAGCGACGACCGTGTGGTCAGCCCCGAGGAGCTCGAAGCCGAGCGTGTCGCTGACACGGCACTGCGGCCGCGCTCGCTCGACGATTTTGTCGGCCAGGAGCCGATCAAGAACCAGATCCGCATCCTCGTCGAGGCGGCGCGTCAACGCGGCGACGCCCTCGACCACGTGCTGCTGTATGGGCCGCCCGGGCTCGGCAAGACGACGCTGGCGCAGATCATCGCCGTGGAGATGGGCGTCAACATCCGCCTGACCAGCGGTCCCGCGCTCGAGCACCAGGGCATGCTCGCCTCGATCCTCACCAGCCTCGAGGAGCGAGACGTGTTCTTCATCGACGAGGTGCATCGGCTCAACCGGGCGGTGGAGGAGGCGCTCTACCCGGCGATGGAGGATCTCGCCTTTGACTTCGTCGCGGGCAAGGGCGCCGGCGCACAGACCCTGCGGCTGACGCTCAATCGCTTCACGGTGATCGGTGCGACAACGCGCGCAGGCGCGCTCGGCGCGCCGCTCCGCGATCGTTTCGGGGTTACCTTCCGGCTCGACTTCTACGACACGGACGACCTGATCGCCATCGCCAATCGCTCCGCGCGTTTGCTCGGGATCGACCTCGACGCCGAGGGTGCGGCGATGATCGCGAGACGCGCACGCGGGACTCCGCGGATCGTCAACCGCTTGCTACGACGCGCTCGCGACTATGCGCAGGTGCGTGCTGCCGGGCGCATCGACGTCGGCGTCGCGGCGGCAGCGCTCGACGTGCTCGGCGTCGATTCGATCGGGCTCGACGAGCTCGACCGGCGTGTGCTCGGCGTGCTCTGCGGAACCCTCGGTGGTCATGCCGTCGGTGTCCAGACCATTGCCGTGAGCGTCCAGGAGGACCCGGACACCATCGAGGACGTCGTCGAGCCCTTCCTCATCCGGCGCGGGCTGCTCGCCCGGACCTTGCGCGGCCGCCTCGCGACCGCCGCCGCCTATCAGCATCTCGGTCTGTCCGTCCCCGCCGGCGCTCCCGGGGCGGCGGAGGCGCAGACCGCGCTCTTCGAGCGTTGAGGTCCACCGACTTCGACTACCCGCTCCCCGAGGAGCGGATCGCGCAGGAGCCCCTTGCCGAACGCGACGCGTCTCGTCTGCTGCACGTGCCCCCTGAAGGTGGGCTCGAGGACCGCTGGTTCCGCGAGCTGCCCGCGCTGCTCCATCCGGGAGACCTGCTCGTCGTCAACGAGACCCGCGTCCGGCGAGCGCGCCTCAACGGCGTTGACGAAATGGGACGGGAGATCGAGCTGCTGGTGCTCACGCGCGACCCGGACGGCGCCTATCAGTGTCTTGCTCGACCCGCGCGTCTGGCCGCACCGGGCGCAGTCATCCACATCGGCGCGGATCTCGAGGCCACCGTGGTCGCCGTGTCGACGATGCATCGCGGCGGACGCACCGTCCGGTTCAACACGCCGGATCCCGACCGCGCCATCGAGCTCGTGGGAACCGCGCCGCTGCCCCCGTATATCCATATGGAGCTGGAGGATCCGGAGCGGTACCAGACCACCTATGCAACCGGTGACGCGGACTCCGCGGCCGCACCGACCGCCGGCCTGCATTTCACCGCGGCGGTGATTGACGGTCTTCGCGCAGCGGGCGTGGGGTGGGCGACGCTTCGCCTCGACGTCGGGCTCGCGACCTTCGCACCGATTCGCACCGAGCGCGTTGAGGATCACCCGATGCACGAGGAGCGATACGTGCTCTCGGACGCGACCGTGGCGGCGATCGAGCAGACGCGGCGTGATGGCGGTCGCGTGGTCGCGGTGGGGACCACGGTGGTTCGTGTTCTGGAGACGTGCGCGCTTGATGGCGAGCTTCGACCCGGGGCCGGTGCCACGAGCCTGTTCATCCACCCGGGGCATCGTTTTCGCGCCGTCGACGGGCTGCTGACGAATTTCCATCAGCCTCGTTCCTCGCTGCTCGTGCTGCTCGCCGCGTTTATCGGCGACGAGCGCTGGCGGGCCGCGTACGCGCACGCGCTCGGCGCCGGTTATCGATTCCTCTCGCTCGGCGACTGCATGCTGTGCTGGCACGCGCGGTGACCGCGTTCACCGTCGAAGCCGTCGACGGTGACGCACGCACCGGAACCCTGATGACGGCGCACGGCCCGGTTCGCACCCCGGCGTTCATGCCCGTCGGAACGCACGCCACGGTCAAGGCACTGCATCCCGACGAGGTGCGCGCGACCGGCGTCGACATCCTGCTGTGCAACGCATATCACCTCGCCCTCCGTCCCGGCATCGAGTTGATCGAGCGCGCCGGCGGGCTGCATCAGTTCATGGGCTGGGACCATCCCATCCTCACCGACAGCGGCGGGTACCAGCTGGTCAGCCTGGTGGAGGTCGCCGCCGTCGACGACTCCGGTGCCACGTTCGTCTCGCCGTACGACGGCTCGCGGCTGCGGGTCACGCCCGAGGACGCCGTGCGCAACCAGGCTCGTCTCGGTGCCGACATCCTGATGTGCCTCGACCACCCTGTCGCGCACGGCACCACAGCGGACGTCGCGCGCGCAGCCACCGAGCGCACCCACCGTTGGGCCGAGCGCTGCCGCGCCGCCCACCCCGGCGACGGGCGCCTGCTCTTCGGCATCGCCCAGGGCGGATTCGACGCCGAGGCGCGCGCGGAGTCGGCGCGATTCATATCGGCGCTCGATTTCGACGGCGTCGCCATCGGTGGCCTTTCGGTGGGGGAGCCAGTCGAAACCATGCTCGCGATGACCGCCGCGAGCGTGGCCCAGCTGTCCGGGGACCGGCCCCGCTACTTCATGGGGCTGGGGACGGACGCGGAACTGCTCGCTGCGGTGGGCCTCGGCGTGGACATGTTCGACTGCGTGGTGCCCACGCGGCTTGCGCGCAACGGCAGCGCGCTGACGCCCGACGGGCGCCTGTCATTGCGCAACGCCGCTGCTCGTGAAGAGTTCGGACCGATCGACCCGGACTGTCCCTGCGCCGCCTGTGCCGACTTCTCGCGCGCGTATCTGCGGCACCTCTTCCAGTCGAGCGAGATCCTGGCGCACCGCCTCGTCAGCCTGCACAACATCACCCATCTCGCCAGGCTGATGGAGGCCGCCCGCGCGGCGATCCGGGGCGGGCGCTTCGCGGAGTTCCGGGCGGAGCGGGATGGCCGGCTCCGCTCGGCGCCCCGGTAGACTGGGGCACAGGTGTTCAGGATCACGCGCTTTCGCCTGGCAGTCGTCCTCCTCGTGGTGGTCGGCGCCTTCTTCATTGACGGCTACAGCCTCATCTACAGGTATCTCGTCGTCCATGAGCCGCTGGGCACCACGCTCACGTCCGCCCCCACGTTCCTCGGGCGGCAGCTCTACATCCACAAGGGGCTCGACCTCCAGGGCGGCACTGAGCTGACCATCGAGATATGCCACGGGCTCGACAATCCCAACTCCGACTGCCGCAACGGCCCGCCGCACGGCGACTCCCTGGCGGATGCGCAGCAGGCGACCATCCCGATCATCGATCTGCGCGTCAACTCCCTCGGCGTCTCCGAGGCGAGTGTCCAGGCGCAGGGCGATGACCAGATCCTCGTGCAACTGCCCGGTGTCAGCCTCCAGCAAGCGGTCCAGACGATCGGCACGACCTCCCGCCTCTACTTCGCAACACCTGTCGCCGGCGCCCCCACGATTCCGCCCAGCGCGACGCTGATCCGCGACCAGGAGGGGCACTACGACANNTCGGCGGGCGCGGCCGAGTGGTCGAAGATCACCACGGCGGCCTACAACCAGTATCAGACCGACACCGCCAATCCGCCGCCGACGTCGCAGATCGCGATCTTCCTGGACAACGACGTCCTGACCGCCCCCGTGGTCACCGGCGGTGGCCAGAGCAATCAGACCCAGATCACCGGTAACTTCACCTCGGATTCGGCGACGCAGCTCGCCAGCCTGATCAGCGCGGGCGCGCTGCCCGCGGAGATCACGACCGTCGCGAGCACCTCGGTGAGCGCGACCCTCGGCCAGCAGTCGGTGAATCTCAGCCTGATCGCCGGTGCGATCGGCCTGCTCATCGTGGTGATCTTCATGATCGGCTACTACCGGTTCCCGGGCCTGCTCGCGACCGTCGCCCTCTTCGTCTACGCGGCGATCGTCCTCGCCCTCTTCAAGCTGATCCCGGTCACCCTGTCCCTGGCGGGACTGGCGGGCTTCGTCCTGAGTGTCGGCATGGCGGTGGACGCCAACGTGCTCATCTTCGAGAGGACCCGCGACGAATTACGCCATGGCCGAAGTGTGCCCCTGGCAGTCGAGACGGGCTTCCGCCGCGCATTTCCTGCCATTCGTGACAGCAACATCTCGACGCTCATCACCTGCGCCATCCTCGCGATCTTCGGCACCGACGTCATCCGCGGATTCGCGATCACCCTGGCGATCGGCGTCATCGTGTCGTTCTTCACCGCGATCACGATCACGCGCTCGCTGTTCGCGTGGGTGCTGACCTGGAGGATCGGGCGCGACCCGCGTCTCTATACCGAGATCCACGAGGAGTTCGCGGAGCACCCACCCTCGGGCCACTTCGACATCGTCAAGAACCGCAACTGGTTCTTCCTCGGATCGCTCGCGGTCATCATCCCGGGCATCCTCGCGATCCTGTTCTGGGGCTTCAACCTCGGCATCGACTTCAAGGGCGGGAACGTCATCGACGTCGGATTCGCCAAGCCGGTCAGCCAGGCGCAGGTCGAATCAGTCATGGACAAGAATTTCGCCAGCCTGCGTCCCCAGGTGCAGGCAGAAGGCACGTCCGGTAACGAGGCGAGTCACTTCGCCATCTCCACGCTGCCGTCCGACAGCGAGCAGGTGTTCCAGATCCAGAGCACGCTGAACAGCAACTTCACTATCTCGACCAGCCCGACAACCCACGCGCCGGATATCAGCGTCCAGCAGGTCGGGCCGACGATCGCGGCGAGCCTGGTGACCGGCGCGATCATCATGATCATCGTGTCCGCCGCGGCGATCGCCGTGTACCTCGCGTTCGCCTTCCGGCGGCAGCGGGCGATATCGCCATGGCGGTTCAGCGCGTGCGCGTTCTTCAAGCTGCTCCACGACGTCTTCGTGCTCGCCGGGATCTGGGCGATCCTCGGCCACTTCACCAACTTAGGTCAGGTCGACTCGCTCTTCGTCACCGCCGTGCTCACCTCGGTGGCCTTCTCGATCCACGACACCATCGTGGTCTTCGATCGTGTGCGCGAGAACCTGCGTGTCGGTCCGCGGCTCACGTTCGACCAGGTGATCAACCTCTCCACGGTGCAGACCATGACGCGCTCGCTGAACACGTCGCTCACGGTCGTGTTCGTGCTCCTGTCGCTCGTCATCTTCGGCGGCGACTCGATCCGCGGCTTCGTGCTCGCGCTGCTCATCGGGATCGTCACGGGCACGTACAGCTCGATCTTCAACGCCAGCACGCTGCTGGTCGCGTGGGAGAAGGCTCGCGCCTCACGGTCGGTCGCGGCCCCGCCGCCTGGCAGGAGACGGGTCGCCCCGCGGACAGCGTAGGTCCACGCGCCCGAAGCGCAGCACCACATATGAACAACGACAACGTCTCCGGCATCGCGTCCCTTTTGCGCCCCTCGTTTGATCACCTGGGCATCGAGCTCGTCGACGTGCAGTGGTCCGGTCGCGGCCGCGGCGCCGTGCTTCGCCTGGTCATCGACCGCCCCGACGGCGGCGTGACCCTTGATGACTGCGAGCGCGCATCCAACACCGCATCCGCGGTGCTCGACGTGAATGATCCGATCGACCATCCGTACCGGCTCGAGGTGAGCTCGCCAGGAGCCGAGCGGCCGATTCGCCGGCCGGAGGAATGGACCGCCGCGATTGGGCGCCGCGTCAACGTGCGCCTGCACGAGGGCGACTCGGAGCTCGTGCTCGAGGGCAAGCTGGTGTCGATCGCGGGCAACCAGGCGGAGATCGAGGTTCGCGATCGCAGGACGACACGCTCCGCGGCCTTCTCGCTCGACGCGGTGGTGGCGGCGCGCATCGTCGTCGACATCTGATGGCGGCGCCCGCGGTCACCCTGAGCGCGCTCCGCGACCTGGCAGCAGCGACGCCCCTCAGTGAGGCTGAGATCACCAGGGCGGTGGAGGTGGGGGTCGCCACCGCGTACCGCCGCCTCGTCGAGGACGATCCCCGCGTTCAGGCTCGGGTGAACCTCGAGTCGGGGACCTTCGTCGTGTACCGCGTTGACGACGAGGGCGTCGAGGAACCCGTCGAGGTGGATGTCCCGGACTTCCCGAGGCAGGCCGCCGCCGCGGCGCGCACCGCCGTCGCCGAACGGCTCGCCAATGTCGAGCAGCGCCGCGTGCTCGGCGAGGGGATGACTCAGCGCGGCGTGCTCCGCGACGCGATCGTGGAGCGACGTCTGGGGTCGATCTGGTACGTCGATGCTGCCGGGGTTCCCGGGATGCTCCCGCCCGAGGAGCAGATCCCGGGTGAGCGCCTCGCGATCCGCGACCACATCAAGGTGGTCATCGTCGAGGGCAGGCGCAAGGGTCCGGATGCGGTCGTGGTGGTGTCCCGCTCCCACCCCCAGCTGGTGCAGCGCCTGATGGAGCAGGAGGTGCCCGAGCTGCAGACGGGCCAGGTCGTGATCCGCGCGATCGCCCGCGATCCGGGGCGCCGTACCAAGGTTGCGGTAGACGCGCCCGACGGTGAGGTGGATGCCCAGGGGGCGTGCATCGGCCGAAACGGGGTGCGCCAGCGGGCGGTCACCTCCGAGCTCGGCGAGGAGCAGGTACAGATCGTGGCCTGGTCGGCCGACCCGGGGACGTTCGTCATGAACTCGCTGATCCCGGCAGCCGCGCGGGGCGTGGAACTCGATCTCGAGACCCGGACCGCGCACATCGCCGTTGCCCCCGACCAGCTGTCGCTGGCGATCGGGCGGGGGGGTGAGAACGCCCGGCTCGCGGCCCGCCTGACCGGCTGGCGGATCGACATCCGCGGTGACGAGCCCCAAGAGTCCGGCGAGGAAGACGCCGCTGGACCGGCTGACCAGGCTTGACCGCGTCAGAACCGCTCCGAACCTGTGTCGGCTGCCGAAGGGTCCGGCCGAGGAGCGAATTGATCCGGCTGGTGGTCATCGCCGGCCCCGGGAGGGTTACCCTTGACCCGGCTGGCCGCTCACCGGGCCGGGGTGCGTATCTCTGCCGGGAAACGGGTATCACCTGTCTGCGCCACTCACGGCGGCACCGATCCCTGGCGCGCTCGCTTCGGGTCGGGGATGATGTAATCGACGAGCCCACCCTCGCCGCAGCGCTGCGGGAGCTCGTCACGGAGGAATCGACATAGCAACGGTCAAGAAAGTCACCCTTCCGGCAGGTCTCACGGTCGCTGAGCTCGCCGAACGCCTCGAGGTGTCGGGTCCACAGCTGATCAAGTACCTGATGAGCAATGGCGTGATGGCCACGCTCAACCAGACGGTCGACTTCGACACCGCGGCACTCGCGGCCGATCACTTCGGGTTCGAGGCGGAGTCCGAGGGCGCGGTCGCCGAGGCGGCCACGGGCGCAGCTGCGTCCGGACGGCGCCGGCATCCACTTCTCGACCTTTCCGGGGCCGCCTCCGGCACCCTGGTCTCCAGGCCGCCCGTCGTCGCGGTGCTCGGGCACGTCGACCATGGCAAGACCTCGTTGCTCGACGCCATCCGCAAGACCAAGGTCGCATCGGGCGAGGCCGGAGGGATCACCCAGGTCATCCGCGCCCACCAGGTGGAGCGCAATGGACGACTGATCACGTTCATCGACACCCCGGGCCACGAGGCCTTCACGGCGATGCGCGCCCGCGGGGCGGACGTCACCGACGTTGCCATCCTGGTGGTCGCCGCCGACGACGGGGTCATGCCGCAGACCGAAGAGGCGATCCAGCACATCCGCGCGGCCGGCGTGCCGATCGTGGTCGCCATGAACAAGATCGACAAGGAAGGCGTCAACCCGGATCGCGTGCTCCAGCAGTTGGCGGACCGCGAGGTCGTGGTCGAGGCGTTCGGCGGCGATGTCCCTGTGGTGAGAACTAGCGCCAAGACCGGCGAGGGGATCGACGACCTGCTGCAGAGCGTGCTCGACGTGAGCGACGTGTACGTCGAGCCCAAGGCGGATCCGAACGGGCGCGCGGTCGGCACCGTCATCGACTCACATCTCGAGCGCGGACGCGGCGCCATCGCGACGCTGGTCGTGCAGAACGGCACGCTCCGAGTCGGCGACAACCTCGTGGCGGGATCTGCCTACGGCAAGGTTCGCGCCCTGGTTGACGACACCGGCAAACGCATCAAGGAAGCGGGACCGAGCACGCCCGTCGTGGTCACCGGCCTTTCCGAGGTGCTCATGGCCGGCGAGATCTTCGAGGTGGTCGAGACCGAGCGCGCAGCTCGCAGCAAGGCCGAGCAGCGCGGCATCGCGGAGAAGCAGCGCCTGGCACAGCCGGTGCGCCGGATCACGCTCGCCGACCTCGCCCAGAACATCTCCGAAGGGGAGATGAAGTCGCTAAACCTCGTGCTCAAGGCGGAGGCCAACGGCTCGCTCGAGGCGCTCCGCAGCCAGGTGACCAAGATCGAGGATCCGACGGTCAAGATCAAGGTCGTCGGGGAGGGCGTCGGCGCAGTCAGTGAGTCCGATGTCAATCTCGCGGCGGTGACCGATGCCATCGTGATCGGCTTCAACGTCCGGCCCGATGACCATGCCCGTATCGCCGCCGAGGAGCAGGGTGTCGACGTTCGCTACTACGACGTCGTCTACCAGGTGACCGACGACATCGAGAAGGCGGTCAAGGGCATGTACCAGCCGACCATGATCGAGGTCACCCAGGGCCGCGCCGAGGTTCGCCGCGTGTACCAGGTGGACGGTAAGCCGGCCATCGCCGGTTCGCACGTGCTCGACGGCAGGATCACGCGCAACGCCACGTGCCGGGTCATCCGCGACAACAAGGAAATCGCCCAGAGCCGCATCGAGGCGCTCAAGCGCTTCAAGGACGACGTCCGCGAGGTGACCCACGGCTACGACTGCGGTATCACGCTCGCGGACTTCAGCGACTTCCACGAGGGCGACATCCTCGAGGCCTTCACGATGGAGCAGCAGAACGCATGACGCTTCGCTCCGGGGCTCGCAGCCCGCGCCGCGAGCGGGTGGGCGAGCAGCTCCGCGAAGAGATCTCGGCGATGATGCTCGCCGAGATCAAGGATCCGAGGGTCCGCCTGGCGTCGATCTCTCGCGTCCGGATGAGCCCGGACCTTCGCGAGGCGTGGCTCGCGGTGAGCGCGCTCGGCGATGACCCCGAGCGCCAGAATGTCGTCCTGGCGCTCACCCACGCCGAGGGGTACCTTCGTGCTCAACTGGGCAGGCGGCTCGAGAACCTGAGGAGTGTCCCCCGACTCCACTTCGAGCTCGACGAATCGATCGCATACAGCGTGAGGGTGAGCACGCTCCTCAGAGACCTCGCCGGCGAACGTCCCGCCGAGGCAGTCGTGGAGGTTCCCGAGTGACCGTCGCAGCCCCCGCTGTCTGGCCACGTCTCGAGGACGTCGTCGACTCCATCCGCAGGATCGTGCAGAGCACCGACCGGGTGACCTGTCTGGCGCACAAGGACGCGGACGCCGACAGCCTGGGATCCGCGCTCGCGTTCGCCATCTCGCTACACAGCCTCGGGCAGAACGTCCGGGTGGTCGTCCCCGAGCCGCTCCCCAGGCTGCTCGAGTACCTGCCGGGCTTCGAGACCGTCGAGACCGGCGGGGCACCGCTCGGAGACACGGTGTTCACTTTCGACTGCGCGACCCTGGGCCGGTTCGGCGAGCGGCGCGCCGAGGTCGAGCGCGCCAGCACGGTTGTCAACATCGACCACCATCTCAGCAACACCTCGTTCGGGACCATCAACCTCGTCGACGCGACCGCGAGCGCCACCGGCCAGGTGATCTACGACTTGCTCCGCGAGCTCGGCGCTCCGATCGGCCCCGCAGTGGCAACGAACCTGTACGCCGCGCTGTTCACCGATACCGGCGGCTTCCGGCACGAGAACACCACTGAGGCGTCGCTGCGTCTCGCCGCCTCGCTGGTTGCAGCCGGAGCCGACCCCGGATGGGTGGCCCTCAAGAGCTACAAGTCGCGCTCCCTCGCGCAGGTCCGCCTCGAGGGTCTCGCCGTCGCCAAGATGCATTCNNGCGCTCCAGAGCATCGCCTCCATGGAGGTCGCGATCCTCTTCAAGGAGCACACGCCCGACCGCACCAAGATCAGCGTGCGCACCCGCGAGCCCTATGACGCCACGGAGGTCTGCACGCCGTTCGGAGGTGGAGGCCACCGGCGCGCGGCCGGCGCCGAGTTCGGGGATCCGCTCCCGGTCGCTGAGCGCAGGGTGCTCGAGGTGGCCCGCCGGTTGATCGACCCGCGACGGTGACCGACGTCGCCGCACCAGGCGCCGGCCCGCGCTCCGGGTCGGCTGTTGCGCGCCGGGGCGGCGTCCTGCCGCTCGACAAGCCTGCTGGGATCACGTCGTTCGACGCGATCCGTCAGGTCCGGCGCATCCTCGGGGAGCGGCGAGTCGGCCATGCGGGGACGCTCGACCCGACCGCCACGGGGCTGCTCCCGATCTGCGTGGGGCGGACAACCCGCTTCGTCGACTACTTCCACGCCCAGCCCAAGACGTATCACTGCGTGGTGCGTCTTGGAGAGCGGAGCGACACCTGCGACACCGAGGGAGTGGTCGTCGTGGGCGCCGACGCCGGCGCGCTGACGGTCGAACAGATCCGATCCGAGCTCAGCCGTTTCACCGGTGAGATCGAGCAGATTCCCCCGATGCACTCGGCGGTCAGACACGAGGGCAAGCATCTGTACGAGCTTGCCCGGGCCGGCGAGGAGGTGGTGCGCGAACCGCGCCAGGTGACCATCTACTCGGCCGAGCTCGTCGATTTCCGGCNNGCGCTCGGCACCGGGGGCCTGCTCGGCTGGCTCTCGCGCACCAGCTATGGAACGCTCGGGCTCGCCACAGCGATCTCGCTCGAGCAGTTCGCGGCGATGGACGAACCCTGGCTGGCGCTGCTCCCGCCCGAGGTGGCGGTGGCGCATCTCCCGCTGGTCAATCTCGGCCCGGCTCAGGTGCAGCAGATCCGTCGCGGCCAGTCGGTCTGGCTGCCCCGGTCGATCCTGCCCGACGTTGCCGGAGAGTGCCGGATGCACGATTCGACCGGCGAGCTGATCGGGATCGGAGAGTTGAACGGCGGTCTGCTCCGGCCGACCAAGGTGCTGGCCGGCTGACGTCGCGATGGAGCTGCTCCATGCATTCCCCGCGCCGGACGCGGGCGGTCCAGCGTCCGTGGTGACGATCGGCAGCTTCGACGGCGTGCACCTCGGGCACCAGCGTCTCCTCGAGCGCGTGCGCACCACCGCGAGCCGCGACTCACTGGCCCCGGTCGCGGTCACCTTTGATCCGCACCCCCGTTGCGTCGTCGATCCCGCGGGGTGCCCGCCGCTGCTCTGCAGTCTCGAAGACCGCATCAAGCTCCTGGGCCGCGCCGGCGCGGCGCGGGTGGTGGTGGTCCCGTTCACCCGAACGCTGAGCGAGTGGAGTGCCGAGGGCTTCGCCACGACGCTCATCGACGGCCTGGGGATGCGCGTGCTCGTCGTCGGCCCGGGATTCGCCCTGGGCCGCGGACGCGAGGGCAACCTCGAGTTCCTGACACGGCTCGGCACGCAGCGCGGGTTCAAGGTGATCACGGTGGCACCGGTCACTCGCGGCGGCCGGCCGGTGTCGTCCGGAAGGATTCGCGAGGCCGTCGCCTCGGGCAGCTTCTCCGACGCGGTCTCGATGCTGGGGCGTCCATACCAGCTCGAGGGGGTCGTCGAACGCGGCGAGGGCCGTGGCGCCGGACTCGGTGTGCCGACCGCGAATCTCGGCGTCGACCCGGCGCGGTGCATCCCCGCCGCGGGCGTCTACGCTGGATGGCTCGACACCGGCGATGGCTGGCGACCAGCGGCGACCGGGATCGGCACCCGGCCGACCTTCGGGGGCGGCGCGGTGACCGTCGAGTCCCACCTTCTCGATTACGACGGTGATCTCTACGGCCGCCGCGTCCGCCTGGCGCTGCGCCGCCGGATCCGTCCCGAACGCGCCTTCACCTCGATTGCCGCGCTCCAGGTGGCGATGGCCCGCGACATCGCCCGGACGCGCGAGATCGTGGCCCGATCCACGCCGCCGGCGTGACCACCGCCGCCTTCCTGGTGATGAACCCGGCGAGCGCCGGGGGCAGAACGCGTCGCAGCGGGCCGGCGATCGCGACCGCGCTCCGCACGGCCGGCGTCGGCTTCGACCTCCATCGGACCACCGGGCCGGGCGACGCGACCGACGCGGTCCGCTCAGCGCTGACGCGGGGCTATCGCACCATCGTGGTGGCCGGCGGGGACGGCACCCTCAACGAGGTGGTCAACGGCTTCTTCGACGCGGAGGGAAGCCCAATCGAGCCTGACGCCGTGCTCGGGGTTCTGCCGAGCGGCACCGGCGGCGATTTCCGGAGGGCGGCCGGCATCCCGCCACAGCTGGGCGCGGCGGCGGCACTGATCGCGTCGGGGTCACGACGGCGGATCGACGCGGGCCGCGTAGATTTCGCGACCGGCGACCGCAGGTTCTTCATCAACATCGCCGATTGCGGGATGGGCGGCGAGGTGGTCGACCGCGTGAATCGCAGCGCCCACAAAGCAACCGGCGCGCGCGGCACCGCCGTCTTTCTGGCCGCGTCGCTCGTGACGTTGCTCGGTTATGCACCGCGACGCGCGCAGATCGACATCGACGGAATCCGGATCGACCGCGACGTGCGCAGCGTGGTCGTCGCCAATGGGCGGTATTTCGGCGGCGGTATGCACGTCGCGCCGGGTGCCGAGCTCGACGACGGCCGGTTCGACGTGGTCATCATCGCCGAGACCGGGAGGATGCGAGCGCTCAGCGGCATCCCCTCGCTGTACCGCGGGCGGCACGTTGCTCGGCGCGAGGTGGAGGTGCACCGTGGTCGCGTCGTGCGCGTGATGTGCGACGGCGCTCCGATGCTGTTCGACGTCGAGGGAGAGCAGGTCGGGACCACGCCTGCGACGATCACGTGCCTGCCCGGCGCGATCACTCTCTGCGCCCCGCAGCGAGTTCAAGGCCGCTCGCCGGCGATCTCCTGTTAGACTTGCGGCGAACAATCGTGCCAATCGTCAGATCCAAATCCGAGATAATCGCGGAGCATCGGCGCCACGAAACGGACACCGGCTCCACGGAGGTCCAGGTGGCTGTGCTGTCTGAACGTATCAGCTCGCTCACCGAACACCTACGCGATCACCCCAAAGACCACGCGTCGCGCCGCGGGTTGCTCAAACTCGTCGGCCAGCGCCGCCGGTTGCTCGACTACCTGTCGGGGACTGACGTCGAGCGCTATCGCGCACTGATCGGGCGCCTCGGTCTGCGCCGATAGTGTCAGTCGCGACCACAAATCAGACCCAAGCAATACACACCATCAACCGACCCGGTGCCGGCACGTTCCGGCGACGTCGCACTCACAGGTGAGACGTTGGGGTCCGAGTATCAGGAAGCGGTGCCGCAGCTGCAGCGCGAGCCGCACGCCCTGATGCCCAGTCCCCAACACCTCACTCCTGGAGAGCGCGGCGAAGCGGATCTATTCCGGCGCAGGTCATCACCAGGAGACACGCGTGACCATCCCCGAAAATATCAAGAAAACATTTGAAACGGACTTCTGCGGCAAGCGCCTGATCGTCGAGACCGGGTACATCGCAGAGCAGGCAAACGGCGCAGTGATGCTGCGCGTCGGCGACACCGCGTTGCTCGTCACCGCAGTCGCATCCAAGGCGCCGCGAGAGGGCATCGACTTCTTCCCGCTCACCTGCGACTACGAGGAGAAGCTGTACGCCGTCGGGCGCATTCCCGGATCGTTCCCCCGCCGTGAGGGCCGGCCGAGCGAGGCCGCGACGATCACCAGCCGGATGATCGACCGCCCGATGCGGCCGCTCTTTCCCAAGGACTTCCGCAACGACGTGCAGATCGTCGCGACCGTGCTGAGCAGTGATCAGGAGCAGGATCCTCAGACGCTCGCGGTGACCGGCGCGTCATGCGCGCTGCAGATCAGCGGCATCCCGCACGGCGGCCCGGTCGCATGCGTCCGGGTCGGCATGCTCGACGGACAGCTCCTCCTCAACCCGACGCTGACCCAGATCAACGAATCCGCGCTCGACCTCATCGTCGCGGGTACGTGGGACGCCATCGTCATGGTCGAGGCCGGGGCGCATCAGATTCCCGAGCAGGTCATGCTCCAGGCGCTGCGCATGGCCCACGACGAGATCCGCAAGCTTGTGGAGTTCCAGCGCGGTCTCCATGACGCGATCGGCAAGCCGACCATGAGCTACCCGTCGCAGAAGGTGTCGCCGGATATCACCGCAGCCGTGCACGAGTTCGTCGCCGATCGGGTCGGCAGCGCCGCGCGCAACCCCGACAAGGCGTCGCGTGAAGCCGCGATCGATCAGCTCCAGGCGGAGACGGCGGCATCGCTCGAGGAGCGATTCCCCGATGCGCGATCGGATATCAGCAAGGCGTACGAGTCCGAGGTCAAGAAGGCCGTACGTGCGGCGATCCTCAATGAGGGCATCCGCCCCGACGGGCGCCGCACTGACGAGATCCGGCCCATCTGGTCCGAGGTCGGCGTCCTGCCGCGCACCCACGGATCGGCGCTCTTCACGCGCGGCCAGACCCAGGCGCTCTCAGTGGTCACCATCGGTTCCGGACAGGATCAGCAGAAAATCGACGGAATCGGTCTCGAGCAGTTCAAGCGGTTCATGCACCAGTACAACTTCCCGCCGTACTCGGTGGGGGAGGCGCGGCCGCTGCGGTCACCGGGCCGCCGCGAGATCGGCCATGGCGCGCTTGCCGAACGCGCGGTGCACAACGTGATGCCGGAGGAGGAGAAGTTCCCTTACGTCATCCGCATCGTGACCGAGATCCTCTCGAGCAACGGCTCGACGTCGATGGCATCTGTGTGCGGTTCGTGCCTCGCACTGATGGACGCGGGAGTTCCACTGATCGCTCCGGTCGCCGGCATCGCCATGGGCCTGATCACCGACGACGGCGCCGAGCATGCGGCGATCCTCAGTGACATCCAGGGGATGGAGGACGCGCTCGGCGACATGGACTTCAAGGTTGCCGGCTCGGCCACCGGAATCACCGCGCTGCAGATGGACTGCAAGATCAGCGGCCTCAGCTGGGACCTCATGGAGCGCGCGCTCGAGCAGGCTCGCGTCGGCCGCATGCACATCCTCGGCAAGATGGCCGAGACGCTCGCCGCACCGCGACCCGAGTTGAGCCCGTGGGCACCGCGCATCGAGGTGATCAACATCAACCCCGACAAGATCCGCGACGTCATCGGCCCGGGCGGCAAGATGATCCGCAAGATCGTCGAGGAGACCGGTGCTCAGATCGACGTGGAAGACGACGGCCGCGTGTTCATCGCGTCGGCCAACGCCGCGTCGCGCGAGCAGGCAGTGGCGATGATCCACGACCTGACCGACGACATCGAGATCGGCAAGATCTACAAGGGCAAGGTGTCCCGCCTCATGGGCTTCGGCGCCTTCGTCGAGATCATGCCGAAGAAAGAGGGGCTAGTCAGGATCGGGCAACTCGCCGAGCACCACGTCGACAAGGTCGAGGATGTCGTCAATATCGGCGACGAGATCATGGTCAAGGTCATCGAGGTCGATGATCGCGGCCGCGTCAACCTCTCGAGGCGTGAGGCGATCCGCGAGCTCTCCAGGCAGCAGGAAGCCGGCGGCAACGGCGCCGGCGGGCCCGCATAGGGAGCCGACCCAGTGCGGTCTGACCGGCCGGCGGTCGCCGTCGTCGGTGCCACCGGCGCCGCCGGTGGCACGCTGGTGCGCATCCTCGGTGAGCGTGCTTTCCCGGCTTCCGCCCTCGAGCTCTATGCCAGCCCTCGAAGCGCGGGGCGGCGGGTGAGCACGTACCTCGGCGACACCGAGGTCCGTGAGCTGAGCGGAGACGCGCTGCGCGGTGCCGACATCGTGTTCTTCGCCGCGGGCGCAGAAACGTCTCGGCGTCACGCCCCCGGCGTCGCCGATGCCGGGGGGATCGCCGTTGACAAGTCGAGCGCGTACCGCATGGATCCCGCGGTACCGCTGGTCGTCCCCGAGGTGAACGCGGACCGGCTCTCGGAGCACCGCGGCATCGTGGCCAACCCCAATTGCGTGGCGATCCCGCTCACCATCGTGCTCGCGCCGCTGCAGCGCACGTATGGGCTTCGCCACGTCACGGCGGCGACCTACCAAGCCGCGAGTGGAGCGGGCACCGGCCTCGCCGACGAGCTCGACACCCAGACCCGCGCTGATGCGGCGGGGTCCATGCCGGCAGCGAACGTCTATCCACACGTGCTCCACGGCAACGTCATCCCCGGTGGCTGGACGATGCAGGGCGCCGACACCGAGGAGGAGGTCAAGGTCGTCGCCGAGACACGGCGCGTCCTCGACGCCCCGAGCCTGCGCATGAGCGTCACCACCGTGCGCGTCCCCGTGAGCGTTGGACACAGCGCCGCCGTGTGGGTCGAGCTCGACGCCGACGCGGACCCCGACGACGTGCGCGCGCTGCTGCGCGAATCGCCGGGAGTCGTGGTCGTCGACGACCCGGCGGCGCAGCAGTATCCGATGCCTCGCGCGGCTGCGGGCAGCGACGACGTCCAGGTGGGGCGGATCCGCCGCGATACCGGGACCGAGAACGGCATCGCGCTGTTCTTCAGCGCCGACAACCTGCGCAAGGGCGCGGCGACCAATGCGGTGCAGGTCGCGGAGCTCTTGCTCCGCAACCGCTGAGCACATCGCGTGGATCGCCGAAAGCCGCCCCGCGTCGTGCACTAAACTCCGCCAATGGTGGCGACGACCGAAGAGGTCCTCGAGCTCCACGGGCGCGTGCGCGAGTGCACCGCGTGTCCCCTGCACCTCACTCGCACCCAGGCGGTTCCCGGCTACGGGCCGGTGACCGCGCGTGTGATGGCGGTCGGGGAGGCCCCTGGTGAGAGCGAGGACCGCGAAGGCAAACCGTTCGTCGGCCCGGCAGGGCGTCTGCTCACCGGCTTGCTCGAGTCGGTCGGGCTCGACCGGCGCGACATCTACATCACCAACATCGTGAAGTGCCGGCCGCCGCGCAATCGTGATCCCGAACCGCTCGAGGTCGCGTCGTGCAGCCACTTCCTCGATGAGCAGATCGCACTGCTCCAGCCCGACGTCATCCTGCTGCTCGGACGGCATGCGCTGCAGCGACTCCTTCCCGACGCCGGGAGCATCTCGCGCCTGCATGGCGAACGGGTGCGTCGCGACGACCGGGTCTATGTGCCGCTCTTCCACCCGGCGGCGGCGCTCTACAACGGCGGGCTGAGGGAAACGCTCGAAGCCGACATGCGACGCGTCCGCGGCTACCTCGCCGACGCCGAGGCGGCGCGAGCGCGCCGTGCGGGCGGTGCTTCCGCGTCGGAGCTGCGCACGATCGCTGCAGCACCCGGCGGTGACCAGATGGATCTCTTTTGACGGACGTACCCGGGTCGGCCCAGCTGACCTTGATCCCGCTCGGCGGACTCGGCGAGATCGGTCGCAACATGCTCGCGCTCAGCTGCGGCGACGACATCGTGGTCATCGACACCGGCCTGATGTTCCCGGAGCAGGAGATGCTCGGTGTCGACCTGGTGATCCCGGACATCATGTGGTTGCAGGATCGCGTGGCCAACATTCGCGGCATCGTGCTCACGCACGGACACGAGGACCACATCGGCGCGCTGCCCTACGTGCTCCCGCGCCTTCCCGTGCCGGTGTACGGCACTGCGCTGACTCTTGGGTTCCTGCGCAACAAGCTGCGCGAGCACGGCCTCATCGAGACCACCGAATTGCACACGGTGCGGGCCGGCGACAGCCGCACGCTGGGGTGCTTCGAAGTCGAGTGGGTGCACGCGACTCACTCGATTCCGGACGCGTGCGCGCTGGTGGTGCGCACACCCGCCGGCGTCATCGTGCATTCCGGCGACTTCAAGATCGACAGCACGCCGGTGCAGGGCGAGCCGCCCGACCTGGCACGACTCGCTCGCATCGGTGACGAAGGTGTGCTCCTGCTCCTCAGTGACAGCACCAACGCCGAGCAGGAGGGAACAACCCCGAGCGAACGCACCGTCGGCGAGGGGCTCGCGCCTATCTTCGCAGCGGCGCAGGGACGCATCCTGATGGCGACGTTCGCGTCCAACATCTCGCGCCTGCAGCAGGCGATCAACGCGGCACAGGCTTGCGGACGGCGCTGCTTCATCGTCGGCCGTTCGATGCTCAAGAACATCAAGGTCGCCGAGGAGCTGGGGTATCTGCACGTCCCGCCGGGAGTGTTTGTCACCCCGAAGGAGCACGAACGGATTCCCGACAACGAGCTGGCAATTCTCTGCACCGGCGCGCAGGGAGAGCCGTTGTCGGCGCTGGTGCGCATCGCCGCGGGTGAGCATCGGATGGTCAGCCTGCGCGAGGCGGACACCGTGGTCATCAGCGCGAATCCCATTCCCGGCAACGAGGAATCGGTCCACCGGACCATCAACAACCTGTACCGGCGCGGGGCGCGGGTCTTCAACTCCTCGCGACACGGGGTCCACGCCTCTGGGCATGCGAGCCGCGAGGAGCTCAAGCTGCTGCTGACGCTCACCCGGCCGAAATATTTCATCCCCGTGCACGGCGAGTACCGGCATCTCGCCCTCCACGCCGCCCTGGCCCGGTCCGTCGGCATCCCCGCCGAGCGTGTCCTCGCCATCGACAACGGCACGGTGATCGCGCTCGACGAGCACGGCGTCCGCCCCACCGGAGAGCGGGTGCGGACCGGATACGTCTACGTGGACGGCCTGAGCATCGAGGAGGCCGGCGACGTCGTCTTCCGCGACCGGCAGCAGCTCGCCCAGGACGGTGTGATCCTGGTGGTCCTGACGGTCGAACGGTCCAGCGGCGCGGTGGTCGCGGGCCCCGACCTGGTATCCCGCGGCTTCGTCGCCGACGACGCCGACGCGCTCTTCGACGAGGCGCGCGAGGACGTCCTGTCACTGGTGTCCCGGCTCACGCCCGACGCCGGGTACAACGCCTGGCAGGGGGCGATCCACGAGGGTCTCTCGCGATTCCTCTACAAGAAGACCAAGCGGCGGCCGCTGATCCTGCCCCTGGTCACCGAGGTCTGAGCCCGGGGAGCAGGTCTCCACGACAACACATTCGTGTAGTATAGGCACGGATGTTCGCCAGGCTCCGCTTCGCTCACCCCTGGGCCCCAGGACGCGCCCCCGCATTTGCGGAGGCCGTTTTGCTGATAGCATCGGGCCCGATCCAGGGGCCTCGGTAGCCCGTCTTCCACGCGTTCCACATCGAGTTCACGACATGGCTCGCTCCGCCCCAACCCGTCCCACGCGCAAGCGCACGCCGTCGCGGCGTCCGGCGGCGCGCTCGCGGTCGCGCGCCGCATCCCCGTCGCGCCCTCCGCTGCTGCACCGCGATCTTCGCCGTGAGCTGACCGGGATCGGGGCGATCGGGGCCGGTGTCATCCTTGCGGCCGTCCTCGTCCTCCCGGGTGGCGGGGCTGTTGCCGGGCCGGTGCACGACGGGCTCTTCGGTGCCTTCGGGGTCGGCGCCTGGCTCGGCGTCGCCGGGCTCATCCTCTCGGGAACTCGTCTCTGCATGACCCCCGAATGGCGCGCCGGAACGCTCGCCGCCCTGGGGAGCGCGATCGCGATGATCGCGCTGCTCGGGTTGATCGGCATGGCCGGCGGTGACGCCGGCGCGGTCGGGCGTTGGGTCGGGTCGGGTGTCGAGCGGGTGCTCGGCGGCGCGGGCGCGGGTGCCGCACTCGTTGTGGTCGCGTTCCTCGGTGTCATCCTGGCCACCGACCTGCGCACCGGGACCGTGGTCAGGGCACTCGCCCGCTGGTTCGCCGCCGAGGGCGAGGGCCGGCGCCGCGACCGGGCCGCCAACGCCTCCGGGCGCGCCCGCGTCTTCCCTACTCCCGCGCCCGAGCCGGCGGCGGAACTGACGGGCGTCCCGATGCTGCTGCCGTTCGACCCCCCCAAGATCGTCCCGCCTGCCACGGCGTTCCTCGACCCCGAGGAACCGCAGGCGACCGGCGAGGACCTTGGCGAGCACGGTTTCACCCGCGAGTTCGAAGGCGTTCCGGCGGTGCCCGGCGACGCGCCGCCGGCAGCGATCGGCCCGGTTCCCGAGGTCGGGCTCGGCCACGCCGCGATGATCAGCGACGAGCCAGAAAAGGTCTGGGTGCTGCCGGGCGTCGAGCTGCTCGACACGATCACCGGCAAGCGCGAGCGCCTCGCCGCAGAGGTTCGTGCCACAGGTGACAAGATCGTGAGCACGCTGCAGTCGTTCGGGATCGAGACGCGGATCGTCGGAGCCAACAGCGGGCCGACCGTCACCCAGTACGAGCTCCAGCCCGCGGTCGGCGTCCCAGTCCGCCGCATCCTCGGGTATCAGACGGACCTCGCCCTGGCGCTCGCTGCGCCGATCCGCATCCAGCCCTTCATCCCGGGCAAATCGGCGATCGGCGTCGAGGTGCCCAACAAGGCAGCGCAGCTGGTGAGCCTGAAAGAGACGATCGAGTCCCCGGCGTTCACCGATCGGCGCAATAAGCTGAGCGTCGCGCTTGGCGCCGACGTGAGCGGACACCCGGTGATCGGCGACCTCACGCGCATGCCCCATCTGCTTATCGCCGGGGCGACCGGCAGCGGCAAGTCGGTGTGCATCAACGCGGTCCTGGGCGGCTTCCTGCTGCAGGCCACCCCGGCGCAACTCAAGATGATCCTCATCGACCCCAAACGGGTCGAGTTGTCCAACTTCGCCGACCTGCCGCACCTGCTTGTCCCGGTCGTGGTGGAACCGGAGGCGGCGGTCGCGTCGCTGCGCTGGGCGGTGAAGGAGATGGAGGAGCGCTACAAGCTCTTCGCGTCACACGCCGCGCGCAACATCGTCGCGTTCAACGAGAAGGCTCCGACGCTCGGGGTCGCGCCACTGCCGTACATCGTCATCGTCATCGACGAGCTCGCCGACTTGATGATGGTCGCGGCGGGAGAGATCGAGGACCTTATCTGCCGCATCGCGCAGCTCGCCCGCGCGGTCGGTCTGCACCTCATCGTCGCGACGCAGCGTCCGTCGGCGGACATCATCACCGGGCTCATCAAGGCGAACATCCCGAGCCGCGTCGCGTTCGCGGTGTCGAGCGGTGTCGATTCGCGCGTCATCCTCGACGAGATGGGCGCGGAGAAACTCCTTGGCCGCGGCGACATGCTCTATCTCCCCATCGACGAGGGCAAGCCGCGCCGGCTGCAGGGTGCGTTCGTGAGCGATCGCGAGCTCGACACGCTCATCGGTCACTGGAAGGTGCAGGGAAAACCCGACTACCAGGAGGAGATCTTCACCGTCGAGGCGACGGTGTCGTGGGCACGCGACGCAACCAAGCGCGATCCGCTGTTCGCCAAAGCAGCGCATACCGTTGCCGCGGAAGGCCGTGCCGCCGCATCGCTGCTCCAGCGCAAGCTGAGCGTCGGATACACGCGCGCTGCGCGACTCATCGACCAGCTCGCCGAGCACGGCGTGGTGGGTCCGTTCGAGGGGAGCAAATCGCGCGACGTGCTCATGGACGTGTTCCAGGTCGACGAGCTCCTCGCCGACCTCGGCGAGGAGTAACCCGGGAGCACATCGCTCCACGGTGACCGCGGTACGTACGTACCATCGCTCCATGCGCAACATCGAGAGCAAGTTCCGCTGTGCCGACCACGAGCGCGTGGCATCACGGGCTCTGGAGATGGGGGCACGCGATGAAGGGTTGCTGCACCAGCGTGACCAGTTCTTCGCTGTCCCACACGGCCGGCTCAAGCTCCGGACCTTTGCGGACGGTCCCTGTGAGCTGATCTCGTACGATCGCGACGACACTCCCGAGATGCGCAGCTCGGAGTACTCATTGCACCGCGCCGATGACGCCGCGACGTTGGAAGAGGTGTTGAGTCGCGCCCTGGCCCGCACCGGGACGCTCGAGAAGACCCGACATCTCCTGATACATCGGAACACGCGCATCCACCTTGACGACGTGGTGGGACTCGGCCGGTTCGTCGAGCTCGAAACCGTCGTCCACGACCAGACGGACGCCGAAGCCGAGCGCGAGCATGAAGAGATCGTTCGCGCATTGGGTCTGTCCGACGCCGAACGAATCGCGGTTGGCTACATCGATCTCCTGAACCGGGGCGACGTGACTGGCAGCTGAGCCAGGTCGAAGCCGGCGCGGCTCAGCGTCGTGGACGATCCCAACCCGCCGCCGGGCCTTCGCGCGTCTCGCTATCCTCATCAGTCATGCCTCAGGACCACAGCTTCGACGTCGTCAGCGAGTTCGACCGGCAGGAGCTGGTCAACGCCGTCGACCAGGCTCGCCGGGAGATCACCACCCGGTACGACTTCAAGGGCATCGATGTCGAGATCACCCTCGAGGACGAGACCATCACCCTGCTCACCGGCACCGACGCGCAGCTCAAGTCGATCATCGACGTGCTCCAGAGCAAGGCGCACCGGCGCGGCATCGATCTCAAGGTGCTCGATCCTCAGAAGCCCGAGCCGGCTGCAAAAGGCAACGTGCGCCAGCTGATCAAGCTCCGCAAGGGCATCGGCGAGGAGCTGGCCCGGGACCTGACCAAGCGCATCCGCGGACAGCATCCGAAGGCGCAGGTCCGGACCCAGGGTGACCAGCTGCGGGTTTCGAGCAAGGACAAGGACGAGCTCCAGGCGGTCATCCAGCAGCTTCGCGACGTCGACCTCGACGTTCCTCTGCAGTTCACCAACTACCGGTGACGCGGCGCGGCCTTGACTGCGTCTCGCGCGCTCACACCGCTTTCGGCTGACCGGTGGAGGAGTTGCGCGATCCGATCCCCCGCGGTGACGACCGCCTACCGGTGCTCGTGGAGGCGTTCCCCGAGGCGGCGTTGCTCGGCATCGACCTCGTCGAAGCGGGCCTGACCATCGCGGTCGGGGAGTCGTGCACCGGCGGGCTGCTCGGCGCGGCGCTGACCGCAGTCGCGGGGTCGTCGGCCTATGTCCGGGGCGGCGTGATCGCGTACGCGGATGACGTCAAAGCCGAGCATCTCGGGGTCGGCCGCCACCTGCTCGCCACCCACGGGGCGGTGAGCCCCGAGGTGGCCGAGGCGATGGCCACGGGCGCCCGCAGGCGATACGAGGCAGACCTCGGGGTGGGCATCACCGGGGTCGCCGGCCCGGACGCGAGCGAGCACAAACCTGCGGGTCTCGTGTTCGTCGCTGTTGCGGGGCCGACGTCGATACGCGGTATCCGTCTCGACACGGATGCGGGGCGCGAGTTGAACCGCGCGCACGCCGTCGACGCCGCGCTGCGCCTCTGCCGCGAGGTGGTCCGCGCGATGCGCGCCGCGTCGGGGTCCGCCGGAACGCCGTGATCTCTTCCCTTCGAGCCGGGTCCCGGGCGCCCCAACTTCGGGCTTGTCACGTCCTCACGAAGGGAGTACAGTACAAATGTTCGCCCCACCCGGTGAGCCCGGACGCGCCGCCCGTCGCGACGCCCTACGGCACCCCAGCCGCATCTCCAATCCATCCCAACCACCCCTTGGAGTACAGCTTTGACGAACACACTAGCAAGTCGTACCATCGACACTGTCGAGCCGGTCATAGAAGTGAACGGGCGTCGTGCTCGAGCGCCACGCGAAGAGAGGAGTGAGCCGGTGACGACGGAGCGGGATCGGGCCCTGCAGACAGCCCTCGGACAGATCGAGCGAGCCCATGGAAAGGGAGCGATCATGCGTCTCGGAGACGTACAGGCTCAGCACATCGACATCATCCCGACCGGTGCACTGACGCTCGACATCGCGCTTGGCGTCGGTGGCATCCCGCGCGGCCGCATCATCGAGGTGTACGGCCCTGAGTCGTCGGGAAAGACGACGCTCACCCTGCACATCATCGCCGAGGCCCAGCGTCGCGGTGGCGTCGCCGCCTTCATCGACGCCGAGCACGCGCTCGATCCGCAGTATGCATCGCGCATCGGCGTCAACACCGAGGAGTTGCTCATCTCGCAGCCTGACACCGGTGAGCAGGCACTGGAGATCGTCGAGGTGCTGGTTCGCAGCGGTGCGGTCGATGTCGTCGTGATCGACTCGGTCGCGGCCCTGGTTCCCAAGGCCGAGATCGATGGTGAGATGGGGGACAGCCACGTCGGATTGCAGGCACGGCTGATGTCACAGGCGATGCGCAAGCTCACCGGAGCGATCAGCCGCTCGCACACCTCGGTCATCTTCATCAACCAGCTCCGCGAGAAGATCGGTGTGATGTTCGGCAACCCCGAGGTCACCTCCGGCGGCCGTGCGCTGAAGTTCTACGCCTCGGTGCGCATGGACATCCGCAAGATCGATTCGATCAAGCAGGGTCTCGATGTCGTCGGCAGTCGCGTCAAGGTCAAAGTTGTCAAGAACAAGGTCGCGCCGCCGTTCCGCTCCGCGGAGTTCGACATCCTCTACAACGAAGGCATCTCGTACGCCGGAAGCGTCCTCGACATGGGCATTGACGCCCACATCATCGACAAGAGCGGCGCCTGGTTCTCCTACGGTGACATGCGCCTCGGCCAGGGTCGTGAGAACGTGCGCGACTTCCTGCGCCAGAATCCCGACCTTCTCGAGGAGGTGGCGGCAAAGGTCCGGATCGCGGCCTTGCCAGAGCCCGTGCTCCGCGACGCCGTCGTGGAGCTGAGCGGCGAGGTGCCGCCGCTGCCGGCGCCGGTCGTCTAACGAGCACCGCCGCGGACACGCCACGATCGTGAGGACACTCACTCCCCCCACGACGCCCGACAGTGCTGACGCCGCGGAGGATGCAGCGTTGCGCATCCTCCGTGGCGCCGGCCAGTCGGCGTCGTCGTTGCAGCGCAAGCTGGAGCGGCGCGGCTACACCACCGACGCGGCGAGCGAGGCGGTGCGCCGCTGCGCCGACACGGGCTACATCAACGACGCGGTGATGGCCGCATCCGTGGCGGCGCGGCACCGGCGTGCGGGTCACGGACGCGCGCGAGTGGCAGCGGACCTGAAGGCCAAAGGCGTCGCCAGTGAGCTGATCACCGAGGCGCTCGACGGCCAGAGCGATACCGAGGAGGCCTCCGCGCTCGCCGTCGCTCAGCGCCTCTGGGAGCGCACCGGCGCAGCCGACTCTCGCGATCGGAAGGCGCGCATGCGGGTCGCGAGTGCGCTGCAGCGGCGTGGATTCTCGTCGTCGCTGGTAGCGAGGGTGATGCGCGGATTGGCCTGACTGTCAGACTCGATCCATGGAATACACACATCTCGGTCGCTCCGGTCTTTCCGTCAGCCGTCTGTGCCTCGGCACCATGAACTTCGGTCCGGAGACCGACGAAGCCACCTCGTTTCGGATCATGGATGCCGCGCTCGACGCGGGACTCAACTTCTTCGACACTGCCAACGTCTACGGCTGGAAGAAGGGCGAGGGCATCACCGAGCAGATCGTCGGCCGGTGGTTCGCGCAGGGTGGCGGTCGCCGCGAGAAGGTGGTCATCGCCACCAAGCTCTACGGATCGATGAGCGACTGGCCCAACGACACGTTTCTGTCGGCGCGCAACATCCGCAACGCGTGCGAAGGCTCGCTCCGGCGCCTGCAGACCGACCACATCGACCTCTATCAGATGCATCACGTCGACCGAAGCACGCCGTTCGACGAGATCTGGGAAGCGATGGAGGTCCTCGTCCAGCAGGGCAAGATCGTGTACGTCGGGTCCTCGAACTTCGCTGGCTGGACGATCGCGCAGGCGCAGGCGATGGCGAAGGCGCGCCACTTCATGGGCCTCATCAGCGAGCAGTGCCTGTACAACCTCGTCGAGCGTCACGTCGAGGAAGAGGTGATCCCGGCTGCGCTGCACTACGGCGTCGGCATCATCGCCTGGAGCCCGCTGATGCGCGGGCTGCTGGGAGGCATCCTCGCCAAGCAGCAGGACACGGGCCGGTCGGCATCGGAGACGACGCAGAAGCTCCTCGACAAGCATCGCGACCGCATCGTGGGCTACGAGGCGTTCTGCGCCAGGCTCGGCGAGCATCCGTCGGCTGTCGGCCTCGCCTGGTTGCTCCGCCAGCCCGGTGTCACGGGACCGATCGTCGGACCACGAACCGTCGAGCAGTTCGAGAGCAACCTGCATGCGCTGGATGTGCGGCTCGACGACACAGCGCTGGCGGAGCTCGACGCCATGTTTCCGGGGCCGGGGCCGGCGCCCGAGGTGTGGGCCTGGTAGCGACCGGGCTCAGGCGGGTGCCGCGGACTGCCCGGCGCGGCGGTCATATCGCACCACCGCACCGAGGGTGAAGAAGGTCGCGGTCGCCAGCAGCAGTCCCAGGATCACCAGCCCGTCGATGCCCAGGAGGTGGGCGGCGAAACCCCCGATCACCGCGCCGATCGCGCCGCCGCCGGCGAGGGCCACCGTATAGAAGGACATGAGCGCTGATCGGTCGGCGCTCAGGCTCTCCGAGCAGTCGGCCAGGTACGTGACCGCCGCCGGCCCGAAGCCCGCGAGCCAGAGGATGCCGAGCGCCAGGAATGGCACGATGAGCAGCATCCCGATGAACTGGAGGTGGTTGATCGCGAGCAACGCGATCATCGTCAGCCAGGCGCCAGGAACCGACCTGCGCATCACCGTCGACGGACCGAGGCGGGCAACGAACGGCGTCCACAGGACGATCCCGACCAGGAAGACGACGACCCATGCAATCAGGAACAGTCCGATCACCCGCACGTCGAAGTGATGCATCAACGACTGCGACGCAACCTCGCGGTGGCGTAGCAAGGACGGCAGGTTGGCGACAAAGGCCCCGATCAGCGCGAACGACATGATCCAGGACGGCAGGAACGCGCGCATCGGTCCCGGACCGATCGCCGCCCGGAGGACGACGCGGAGCGAGTGCACCGGCAGCGGCGGGACCCGGGGAACGAAGACGAGGCACACGATCGCTGCGAGCGCATACAGCCCGGCGAGGAGGACGAACGCGCCGCGGTGCAACCCGAAGTACGCGACGGACCCGAGCCCGAATCCACCCGCGTAGCCGATCAGCGTCGACGCTTCGAATGCGCCGCTTGCTCCCGCGCGACGGCGGCGATCGCCGGATGTCGCCGCCGCGACGGTGCCGAGCGCGACGGGGACGAAGGCGGCGGCGCCGAGGCCCTCGAGCAGGCGTGCGCCCCCGAGCTCGGCGGGACGCACGCCGAGTGCGACCAGGAGCACCGCAACGACGCAGACGATCGGCCCGGCCACCAGGAAACGGCGCCGGCCGAACCGGTCCGCGTACCTCGCCAGGATAGGAGCGAACACCATCTCGGTCGCGGCCTGAGCCGCGCCGACCAGCCCGATGTCGACGGCGCTCGGCCTGCCACCGGCAAGGTCGCTGAGCCGGAACTGCACAGCCACGCCGACTCCGACCGCCCCGACGCGGAGCAGCCCGCTCGCGAGGAGCAACGCACCGATCGCGCGTGGAGCGGTGTTGCGTAATTCCTCATCGCCGGGTGCCTCGAGCACGCCGGCGACCTCCCGATCCGTCACGGGTCTAAGAGTAGCCGCGCCACGCGTCATTGATCGAAACATGCGAGCAACCCCTTTGGCTCGTACAATGGGAATGTCTTCCGTTGAGAACGACCGGCCTGCAGCGGGCCGGCCCCGACCGGATCATCGAGACGTTGCGGGTCTCGCCCCGGTCCCTTTCCCGACGTGAGGCAGTCCAAGCAGGGCGCATCGCGCCCGACCCCCGAGGTTCCATCCAATCGGCATCCTGATCCTCGCCCTGGCAGGGCTGGTGATTGTTGCGGCCGCATTTGCGGTTGCGACTGTTTTGTACGCGCGCAGAACCGTGGCGGAGAGCCGCGTCACGCACGACGTTGATGCCGAACGCCGTCTCGAGCAGGTCCGCGCCACCGAACAGGAGGCGAAGTCCGTCCTGCTTGCGGCGAAGGAGGAGGCGGCACGGCGCCGCGACGAGGCTGAGGCCGAGGTCCGTGAGCGCCGGGCAGAGATCGCGCGACTCGAACAGCGGACCAACCAGCGCGAGGAGGGACTGGAGCGCCGCCTCCGCGAGCTCGACTCCAACGAGCAGCGGCTGACCCGTCGCGAGGCCGAGCTCGAAACGCTGCGCCAGACGGTCGAGGATGAGCGGGCGCTCATCACCACGGAGCTCGAACGCGTCGCCGCCCTCTCTGAGCCGGAAGCCCGCCTCGAGGTGATGCGCAGCGTCGAGGGAGAGCTGGTGCCGGAGATCGCCGAGCGCATCCGCCAGGCCGAAACCCAGGTCCGCGATGAAGCGGGCGAACGCAGCCGCGAGATCCTCATCGCGGCGATGCAGCGCCAGGCGTCCGAGCAGAGCGGCGAGGCGTCGGTCACGGTCGTCCACCTTCCATCCGATGAGCTCAAGGGCCGGATCATCGGACGCGAGGGCCGCAACATCCGCGCGCTCGAGGCCGCCACCGGTGTCGACGTCATCGTCGACGACACCCCGGAGGCGATCGTGCTCAGCTCGTTCGACCCGGTGCGCCGCGAGGTTGCCCGGGCCACACTCGAACGTCTCTTCAGCGACGGGCGCATCCACCCGGCGCGCATCGAGGAGATGGTCGTCAAAGCCCGCAATGAGCTGGCCCAGCAGATCAAGCACGAGGGTGAGCAGGCCTGCCAGGACATCGGGCTCACCAATGTCCATCCGGAGCTCGCCCGGCTGCTCGGCACGCTGCGCTACCGCAACTCCTACGGCCACAACGTCCTGTCCCATAGCCAGGACACCGCCGCCATCGCGGGCATGATCGCCGCGGAGATCGGCTTCGACGAGCAGATCGCCAAGGAGGCAGCCCTCTTCCACGACATCGGCAAGGCGGTGGAGCACGACGTCGACGGGCCCCACGCGATCATCGGCGGCGAAATCCTGGCGCGCCTCGGCCGTCCCGCCGCGGTGGTCCAGGCGGTGCGCTCGCATCACTACGACGAGGAGCCGCGCTCGCCGGCTGCAGCGATCCTCATGACCGCCGACGCGATCAGCGCGGCGCGTCCCGGTGCGCGCAGGGAATCGCTTGCATCGACGATCAAGCGCCTCGAACGCATCGAGGCGATCGCCAACGAATTCAACGGCGTCGAGCGCAGCTTCGCGGTGCTGGCCGGCAAGGAGCTTCGGGTTCTCGTCAAACCAGACGAGATCAGCGATGACGAGGCCCAGATCATGGCCCGGCAGATCGCGAAGCGCCTCCACGGCGAGGGGAGCTACAGCGGCCGCGTCAAGGTGGTCGTGCTCCGCGAGACCCGCAGCGTCGAGTACGCAAAGTAACGATTGCATCGCGCTTGCGGGTGCTCTCCGCTGCGGGGGGCGACAATCGCGGCCGATAATGACCACGTCCTACTCACCGCCCTCACATGACGCCCCCGGGGTGCCACCCCCATTGGAAATTCTCAAAGTCTCAGCAACGAGCAAGCCAGTCGCGGTCGCGGGCGCGATCGCGGGTGTAGTGCGCACCCAGAAGAAGGTCGAGGTCCAGGCGATCGGCGCCGGGGCCATCAACCAGGCGATCAAGGCCATCGCCATCTCGCGCGGCTATGTCGCGCCCGGTGGGCTTGACCTGGTTTGCATCCCCTCGTTCATCGACATCTCCATCGATGGAGAGGAGCGAACGGGAATCCGCCTGGTCGTCGAAGTCCGCTAGCGCCCGGCGGGGCTCCGATAGGCTGCCGCGGCACACTGGTAGGCTTCGACGGATGTCCGTGTCGGTACCGATCCTCAGCGACTCCGCTCGAGGTTTCAGGCCACTTCCGCTGATCAGCCGGACGCCGCGGCGCGAGCCGCAGGTGCCGGTGCTCGGCCGGGCTCCACGCGTCCATCTCTGGCACATCGGCTGCCAGATGAATGACGCCGATCGCGAGGAGCTGGCAGCGCAGATCGCCGACATCGGCTGCATCCCCGAGACTGCGCTCGACGATTCCGACATTGCCGTCCTGATCACCTGCACGGTGCGCGCCAACGCCGAGCAGAAGGTCTTCGGCAAGTTCCGCGAGCTGATTCCCTGGAAGCGGGCCCGGCCGGGGCGGGCGATTGCGCTCACCGGCTGCATGGCGGTGGAGCACGGCGCGGCGCTCCTCGACAGGCTCCCCGAGCTCGACTACGTCTTCGACGTCCGCGAGCCCGACGGTTTCCTCGCGAAGCTCCAAGCGCTCCACGCGCCCAACCTCGAGGGACCGGTCGTCGTGCCGGCGTCCGATCGGCTGAGCGCCTACGTTGCGGTCATGGGTGGCTGCAACGAGATGTGCACGTATTGCATCGTCCCCTTCGTCCGCGGCCGCGAGCTCAGCCGCCCGCTCCCCGAGGTCGTGGACCACGTCGCGCGCCTGGTGGCACAGGGGGTGCGCGAGGTCACGCTGCTCGGCCAGAACGTCAACTCGTATCACGACCAGGTCAACCACGCCCGCCTGCCCGAGCTGCTCGCCGCCGTCGACGCCGTCCCCGGTCTCTGGCGGCTGCGGTTCCTGACCAGCCATCCGCGTAACGCCCTTCCCGAGCTGTTCGCGGCGATGCGCGACCTTCCGACGGTCTGCGAGCAACTCCACCTTCCGGTGCAGGCCGGCGACAACGAGCTACTCCGGCGCATGCGCCGGCTGTACACCGTCGACGAATATCGCGCCAAGATCGAGGCGGCGATCGAGACGGTCGGCCCGCGCCTCGCCCTGAGCACCGACATCATCGTGGGCTTCTGCGGCGAGAGCGAGGCGGAGTTCGCCGGCACGGAAACCCTGATGCGCGATCTGCGTTTCGATACCGTGCACCTCGCCGCCTACTCCGTCCGCCCCGGCACCGCTGCCGCCCGCCGTGAGGACGATGTGCCGCTGCAGGAAAAGAAGGCACGGCTCAATCACCTGCTGGCCATCCAGCGAGAGATCGCAGCGGCACGCAACGCGCTGTACGTCGGCACCCCCGTGGAGATCCTCGTGGACGGCATCGCCGAAGACGCCAGGCCCTATGGCCGCACGAGAGAGAACAAGGTGGCGTGGCTGCCTGCCGGCGCCGCCCAGCCCGGCGAGCTGCACACAGCGATGGTGACCGAGGCGAGCGCGTGGCAGCTGCAGGTGCAGCCGGTCGGCGCGGCGGCGTGAGAACGAGCTCGAAGGTTCGGGCTCCGCACCTGGTCGAGGCGGTGTCCGAGGTCCCTCGCACAATCCTCGATCTCGACACCGCGGGGGACACACCGATCCTTCGCGAGTACCGCGCCGTCAAGGCCGAGCACCCGGACGCGATCGTCCTCGCACGGCTCGGCGACTTCTTCGAGATGTTCGGTGCGGACGCCGAAACCGCGGCACCGATTCTCGGCGTGCAACTCACCGGCAGAGGTTTCGGCGCCGCGGGGCGGCTGCCGATGTGCGGAGTGCCGCACCAGGCGATCGCGCAGCACATTCGCAAGCTCCTCGACGCCGGACAGCGCGTCGCCATCTGGGACCAGGTGGGGGAGGTCGTCTCCGGCCGCCTGGTCCGCCGCGAGGTGACGCGCGTGCTGAGCCCAGGCATGGTGGTGGAGGCGGACCTGCTCGATCCGTCGGCCGTCTCGCGCTGCGTCGCGCTGATCGCGTCACACGGTCGGGTCGGCATTGCCGCGTTCGATCCCAACACACAGCACCTCGAGCTCTTCGAGGTCGCCGGCGACATGGACGGCGCGGTCGTCACCGACGAGCTGGCGCGGCTCGATCCGAGCGAGTTCCTCGTCGAGGACGGCACCCCGGTTCCCGCCGCTCTCACAGCGCTCGCACCGCTGACGTCACTCGCCGCAGCGGTATTCGACACGACCCGCGCTGAGGACCGCGTTCGCCGCGCAACCGGCGCTGTCTCACTCGACGGACTCGGTGTGAGCAACATCCCATTGGCACTTCGCGCCGCGGGAGCGGTGCTCGCGTACTGTGAGCGGGCGCATATCGTCATCAGCTCGGAGTTGCTCCGCATCGAAGTCCGGACGTCCGACAGTGCGATGCGTCTGGACGCGCATACCCGCACCAACCTGGAGCTGTTCAGCCGTCTCGGCGAGCGCGGTACCTCGCTGGTGCAACTCCTCGATGCAACCCGGACGCCGATGGGGACGCGCCTGCTCAGGGCTCGTCTTGCGGAGCCGCTCACGTACGTCGACGCGATCACGCAACGCCTCGACTCGATCGAAGCGCTACTCAATGACAGAGACGGCCGTCGCCATCTTCGCGATGCGCTCGGCGGGATGCGCGACCTCGAGCGCCTGGTGGCGCGGTGCGTGCAGGGGATCGCGACGCCGCGTGACCTGGGCGCGGTTCGCGACACGTGCGCCGCGCTCGAGACCACGGGGGCGGCAGCGCGTGCGATCAGCGCGGGAGCCGAGATCACCGAGGCAGCAGCGCGCTGCCGCGCGCCAGAGGGACTGCGCGAACGTCTCGATGCGTTGCTCTGCGACGACCTCCCGGCGACGGCAAGCGAGGGAGGCGCCATCCGACCCGGCGCCGACGCCGACCTCGACAACCTGCGCGCCGCCGGAAGCACCGCCCGCACCTACCTGGCCGCGCTCGAGACGAGCGAGCGCGAGCGGACGGGCATTCGATCGCTCCGGGTGGGATACAACCGGGTCTTCGGGTACTTCATCGAGGTGCCCAACGCGCATCGCGATCGCGTCCCCGACGACTACGCCCGCAAGCAGACGCTCGCCGGTGCCGAGCGATTCGTGACTCCCGACCTCAAGGAGCACGAGGCGATCGTGCTCCACGCGCGCGAGCGCGCCGTCGCGCGTGAGCAGGAGCTGCTCGCCGGTGCCGCCGCGGACGTTGCGACCAGCGCACGGGCGCTCGCCGACGCGGCCGCCGCAGCCGCGACGCTCGACGTCGCGCAATCGCTCGCCGTCGTCGCCGAGGAACAGCACTGGGTGCGCCCGACCATCGACGCGTCGTCGAGCCTGCACATCGTCGGTGGACGCCATCCGCTGGTGGAACGCACGCTCGGACCCGGGCGGTTCGTCCCCAACGACCTGCAGTTCGACGACGACGCGCGCATCGTGGTGCTCACCGGGCCGAACATGGCGGGCAAATCGACCTTTCTTCGCCAGACTGCAAGCATCGTGCTGCTCGCCCAGATCGGCTCGTTCGTCCCGGCGGATGAGGCGCTCATCGGCGTGTGCGATCGCATCTTCACGCGCATCGGCGCGCACGACGACCTGAGCGGGGGACTCTCGACGTTCATGGTGGAGATGGCAGAAACTGCCGCCATCCTCCGGCAGGCGACCGAGCGCAGCCTGGTGATCCTCGACGAGATCGGTCGCGGCACCTCGACGTATGACGGGGTCAGCATCGCCCAGGCGGTGGTGGAGTATCTCCACGATGCGCCACAGCTGAACTGCCGCACCCTGTTCGCCACGCATTTCCACGAGCTCACCGTCCTCGCGACGGACCTGCCCAGAGTCCGCAATGCGCGCGTCGAAGTGGTCGAGAACGGCGCCGAGATCACGTTCCTGCACCGCATCGTCCCGGGTGGTGCCGACCGGTCGTATGGAGTCCACGTTGCCAGGCTCGCCGGGATCCCGGGCGGCGTGCTGGTGCGAGCGCGCCAGCTGCTCGCCGCCCAGGAGCGCGACCGGCCGCTCGCCGGCAACGGCGAGCACGGCGCCGACCAGCTCACCCTGTCGATCACAGCTCCAGGCCCGAATCCGGTCGTGACCGAGCTGGCTTCGCTCGACCTCGACGGGATGACCCCGATCGCCGCGCTCAACAAGCTCGTGGAGCTGCGCGAGAGGGCTTCGATGTGATCGCTGCCGCCCCGATCCGACGGCTGCCGCAGGTGGTCGCCGACGCCATCGCGGCTGGCGAGGTGATCGAACGTCCGGCATCGGTGCTCAAGGAACTCGTCGAGAACGCAATCGACGCGGGCGCGAGCCGGATCGACGTCGCGATCGAGGGCGGTGGCCTGGTGCGCATCGCCGTGGTCGACGACGGCGCAGGCATTGCCGAGGATGACCTCGAGCTCGCCGTCGAACGCCACGCAACCTCGAAGATCGCGTCCGCCGACGACATCGCCCGCGCCGGCACGCTCGGCTTCCGAGGTGAGGCGCTGGCAAGCATCGCGGCGGTCTCCGACCTGCGCCTCACCACGCGCACGCGAGGCGCGATCGGCGGCTCGAGCCTGCACGTTCGCTACGGCGATGTTGTTGCACGCAGTGCCGCGCCGAGCGGTCCGGGTACGCGGGTCGAGGTGTGCGAGCTGTTCGCCGCCTCGCCGGCACGACTGCGATTCCTGCGCTCGGTGGCGACCGAAGCGAGTGCCGCCGTGCGTGTCGCCGCGGACCTGGCGCTCACGCACCCGGACGTGTCATTCACCTGCACGAACGACGGCCGCGTGGTCCTGCGCACCACTGGTGGAACGCTCCGCGACGCGATTCGATCCGTCCTCGGCGCCCGCGCCGAGCGCGACCTGCTCCAGGTGGATGCCTCCGGACCGATCGCCGTCGGAGGAGCGATCTCGTCTCCGCACGCGCATCGAGCATCACGAAATGGCCTCGTGCTCATCGTCAACCATCGTCTCGTGCACAACCGCGCCCTGCTCGCCGCCGTCGACGAGTCGTACCGCGGGCTGATCCCGGGCGGTCGTCATGGCTACGGGGTGGTCACCGTCGACGTGCCGGGAGAGACGCTCGACGTCAATGTCCACCCCGCCAAACGTGAGGTGCGGTTCAGCGATGAGCGAGCCGTGTTCAGCGCGGTGCAGCGCGCCTGCTGGGCAGCGCTGCGAGCCGCACCGGCGCTCGGCGCGGATGGGCACGTCCCATCCGGCTTCGGCCATGGCGCCCTCGAGGTGCACGACGGCGACCTCGACATCGTCGGATGGCCGGTGCCACGCCGTCCGGACCAGGGCGCCGGGATGCATGCACCTTCACAGGCTCACCAGGCTTCGGCGGCAGAGCCGTCCGACGCGAGCACAGCACTCCCAGC
>PKYW01000050.1:0-30861 GCA_003132805.1 Candidatus Dormiibacterota bacterium
CGCGGCCCGCCGCAGCGCATGCCCTTCCGACTCCCCTTCATCTCGCAGCTACTCAACTGTGCTTCAGGAAGAGATCGAACTCCATGGTCGCCGTGCTGTCGACGGTGACGAAACCATCGACGTTCGGTGCCTGCATGTTGAACTCGCCCCATGGGAACGTGATCGAACCGACGACCTCGATCTGCGGGCCGGTCAAGCGTGCCTGCACCGGAATGCTCACCGTCTTCGTTGTCCCGTGGATGGTGAGTGCCCCGTGCAGCGAGACCGTTATCTCTGCGCCGGACGTTGCCGTCGCGGGCAACGCAACCGGTGACGAGAGGACGAACTTCGCTTCAGGAAACTGGGCGCTGTCGAGGCCGAGTGACTGGATGTGGCTGTCACGCATCTGCTGGTCGCTGGTCAGTGATTCGACATTCACCGTGAATGAGGCGGCGCTCACGGTCAGCGAGGTTCCGGAGCCCGTGATGGTCGCGGTTCCGGTGATCTGCGATGTGCGCCCGACGGCGTCGCTCGGCGCGGAGAGGAACGCCAGCCGTTCGCGGACGCGGTAGCCCGCAACGGACTTCGCGGCCACCGTCCAGGTGCCTGGAATCTGCGTCGACGTCAGCGCGGGTGATTGCGCGGCCGCCGCTGCCGGTGACGTCAGCGTCAGCGGTGCCGGCGCCGAATGGCTGAACAGCACGAAATAGATAAACAGCACGCCGGCGGCGCCAATCACGACGATGGCCCCGAGCGCGCTGAGCAACCATGCACGCACGCTGTGTGGACGGGGGAAGGAACGGCGTCGGGGATTTGGCATCAGGTCTCCTGCATTCGTGACTCTAGAGGCCGCCACTCAACGTGAGGCGAGAGAACGCTGTGCGTTTGCTCAGAGATCGCCGTGCGTTCACAGGCACTTCCCAGGGTTCTCGCGGCCGGCATCAAGCACTGCACTCCAGGCTTGATCACATGAATGACCTGCTCGAAGCAGTCCCAGTCCTGGATATCGCGATCCCCGTGTTCAACGAGGAGCGTGTCCTCGAGCAGAGTGTTCGCGTATTGCACGCGCATGTTCATGCAGTGATTCCCTTCGCGACACGGATCACCATCGTCGACAACGCGAGCGAGGACGCCACGCGGCTGATCGGCAAGCAGCTCGCGGCCGAGCTCGACGGCGTGCGTTTACTGCATCTTGCCGAGAAGGGTCGTGGCCGTGCGATCCGCACGGCATGGACGGCAAGTGACGCGCGAGTGCTCGCATACATGGACGTCGACCTCTCGACGTCCCTCGGGACGCTCGGTGCGTTGATCGCGCCGTTGCTTTCGGGGAGCAGCGACATCAGCATCGGGAGCCGGCTCACACGTGGCGCACGAGTCACCCGGAGTGCGAAGCGTGAGCTCATTTCGCGCGGATACAACCTTCTGCTCCGATCCGTTCTGCACACGCGCTTTCGCGACGCGCAGTGTGGGTTCAAGGCAATACGCGCTGAGGTTGCACGCGAGCTGCTGCCTGCTGTCCGTGATCAGGGATGGTTCTTCGACACGGAGTTGCTGGTGTTCGCGCAGCGTGGCGGCTTGCGCATTCACGAAGTACCCGTCGAGTGGGTCGAGGACCCGGATTCGCGCGTGAACATTCCGCGAACCGTGATCACCGATCTGCGTGGTGTGCTGCGCATGGTCCAACACCCTCAACCTGGTGGCACCACGTTGCGGGGTCAGAATATCCGGCCGCAGGAGGTTCGGTGATGCCCGCGCCAAAGCGACGCATCACCGCCGCGGAGCGTGATCGCGCGCTCCGTCTCCGCAGGAAGCTCACGGCCTCCTTCGGCGTCGTGGGAACCGCCGCCGTCGCAGCGCTCGCGGTTGCGGCATACCACACGGATGCAGGCACGTCGACGACCAGCACGGTGTCGACGTCATCGATGACGTCATCCGCGGCGACCGCCACCCCGTCGCCCTCGTCCACGAGCACGGGGTCGTCAGCACTGTCCACCGGATCCGCGAGCACCGGAAGCTCTTCGTCCGCGAGTACTGTCACCGGCGGGTCATGATTCTTGCCACCCATCGAGGCGCCGCTTTCGGGACGTCGATGCACGTGGTGGTCACCGATCCCGACACGCTCGGGCCCGCGACGAAAGCGGTCGAGGCCGTTGTCGCAGCGATGGACCTCGCATGCAGTCGCTTCCGCGACGACAGCGAGTTGAGCCGGCTCCAGGCTGGAGAGGGGCGGCACGAAGGCATCGTGTCGCCACTGCTCGCCCAGGCGCTGGCCACCGCGATTCGAGCCGCGGAGTTGAGTGACGGCGCGGTGGATCCCACGGTTGGAACGGCGGTACGCAATGCCGGATACGACGTCGACTTCGATGCCGTACCCGCGGAGGGTGCGCCGCTTCGGCTCGTAGTGACGCCGATCCCGGGATGGCGGCGGATTCGTCTCTCCCCGGCAAGCCGGCGCGTCGAGATCGATGCCGGCGTCGAGGTCGACCTGGGCGCCACCGCGAAAGCGCTTGCCGCCGATCTCGCAGCCAAGGCAGCGCTAGAGGTCATACGCGGTGCGGGGGTCCTGGTCAGCCTCGGCGGCGACGTGTCGGTTGCCGGCGAGCCCCCAGATGAAGGCTGGAATATCCAGGTCGCCGAGGACAGCCGATCGGAGATCACACCCGACGGCGAGACGATCGCCATTCGTGCCGGGGGAGTCGCCACCTCGAGCATCACCGTCCGGCGCTGGCGGCGGGGCGAGGTGGAGCTGCATCACATCATTGACCCTGCGACCGGGCTTCCCACAGCAGGCCCGTGGCGAACGGCCACCGTGGTCGCCGGCACGTGCGTCGATGCCAATATCGCCGCCACCACGGCGATCGTCCGGGGAGATTCCGCTGCAGCCTGGCTCGACGGAGCCGGGCTTCCCGCGCGACTCATCGACCGCAGCGGCCGGATGACCCGGGTGGGCGGCTGGCCGGCTCCCCGGCCTCAGACGTCCTGAGCCATCAACTCCCGGACGTGGCGCTGGTATCGGGCCGTGTCGTCGTAGACACCGTGGCTGGCTACGCTCGCATCGCCCTGGTAGTACCCGGCAAGGGTGGCTGGAACGTCGGCCTCGTGCTTGGTCATCAGGTGGCGCAGCAGCATGGCGCCCGCGACGATGTTGTCCTGAGCGCGCCAGATGTCGAGGTGAGTGCCGGCGAGGTGGCGCGAGACCCACTCACCGGTGAAGGGCTCGAGCTGCATGACACCGACCGCCCCGGTCGCGGAGACGCGGTCCTGCCGCCACTCTGATTCGGCCCAGGCCACACCGCGGAGCAGACGCGCATCGACGCTGACGTCGGCGGCGACGAAGCTGACCAGCGCATTCATGCGGGTGAGCCGGCCGGGCACGACCAGCTCGTCGCCCTCGGCGATCGGTGCGTTGACCCCGATGCCGTTGGTGCGCGCGAGGGCGGTGGGGTCGACGCCAAAGCGCCGGGCCACCTCGAAGACGCCCTCGCCATGACCCACCTGGTAGGTCTCGGAGTCATTGGCGCCGCGCGCGTACGCCGGCAGGGTGAGTGAGGCGTCGGGGATCTGCAGCATCTGACCCACGCGGATCAGCTCCGGCGTCGCCATGTGGTTCGCATCGAGGAGCGCTGCGACGGTGGTGCCGTGGCGAACGGCGATGTCCGATGCGGTGTCGCCAGGTCGCACCACGTACGAGCTCGCGAAAACGGCGGACGGGATGGTGGCGACGGCGGTGGCGCCGAGCGCGGCAGCAGCAAGACGAGACCTTGTCGGCATCGGGTTCCTCGTGTAGTGGGACGTTGGGGGAGATGTGGGAACCGGCCGCCCGCTGGCGGCGAACGCAGCGTAGGCACAGTAGATCGCTTGCGTCAAGCGATCCCGGTCGCCGTAACGGTTTCGTCACAAGCGAGTCACCTCCGTGTGAACTGTCATCGAGCCGGCCCGAGTGCTACGCTGCGAACGAAAGCCATGCGACTCCCGAGCCTGCCAAGGACCTCGCTGCCGACCACTTTCCTGGCCGCGTCCTGTGGCGCGGGTCTCGGCATCGTCACCTTCGTGCTCTGCGCCTGGCTGCATGCCGCGGGTGCCACGGCCGCCGCTGCAATGCTCGCCGAGGCCGCGCTGCTCATTGCGCTCGCATGTGTCGCGGCCTTCGCGCTTTTCGACGGGAACACCCGCCTCCGCGGCGCTCGTGTACCGATCAACCGGGCTCTGCCTCCGGCCTGGTGGCCGCGCGAGTCCGACTCGGTCTCGCTCTTGGCGGCATGCGTCGGGGCGCCGCTGGTGATCGGCGCCGGAGCGGCAGTCCTCCTCTTCCGCTGAGCCTCCTGCGCTGAGCCTCTTGCGCTAATCAGGCGCCTGCGTTCGGGAGCCGGTCAGCTGCGCGATTCCCCAGTGAGCTGCCTCACGAACCACGGCGTCCGGGTCGGTTGCCGCGCTTCGTCGCAGCGCAGGAAGCGCACCTCCATCTCCGGCGTTCCCGAGCGCGATGGCGCAGTTCCGCGCCAGCCCCGCACGTCCCGTTCTCGATACGGCGGTACCCCGAAAGCGAGCGGTGAACTCGGCATCCGTCAGTTCGAGGCATTCGACCAGGTCGGGATGGGGCACCGGGCCGTGCGCCGTGCTCGGAGCGCCGACGGCGAGCGGCTCGGGGGCGAGGCGCTCGTTGATCGGGCACGCCTCCTGGCAGAGGTCGCACCCGAATGCCCACGTCCCCATCAACGGCCGTAGCTCCTCCGGGATCGGGCCTCGGTGTTCGATGGTCAGGTACGAGATGCAGCGCCGGGCGTCGATGACCCCGGGCGCGACGATCGCTCCGGTCGGGCAGGATGGGAGGCAAGCCGTGCAGTGGCCGCACCCACGCTGCGATGGTGCGTCGATCGGCAGCGCCACCGAGACCGCGACGGAGGCGAGGAGGACGTACGAGCCGGCTGTGACTGTGATGACTGACGCGTGCTTCCCGGCGAATCCGATGCCGGCTCGCTCGGCAATGGCGCGGTCCAGCGCCCAGCCGTGGTCCACGAAGCGCTTGGCTCGGACCTCGTCGACCCGCTCGCTGAGCCATGCCACCAACGCGTCGCATCGCTGGGCAAGGAGGTCGTGGTAGTCGACAGCGCGGCCGCCGTCCTCCGTGCATGCGTATGCGGAGAAGCGACCGCGAATGGTTCCGTCCGGGTCGCTGGGGTGCACCGGTCTCGCAGGTCGATACGGCCAGGCGAGCGCGATGATCGATCGCGCCCACGGGTAGCGTCCGCCGATGTCGGCTGACGCTTCGACGCGGTCGCGCGTGTACCAGGCCATCCCGTCCATGCGGCCGGCGTCGATCGCGGAGAGCGCCCGGGTCCGTGCTTCGGTGAAGGGCCGCACCGACGTCACCCCACATGCCGCGAAGCCGAGACGGCGGGCCTCATCGATCAACTCCGCCTTGACGTCCGCCATGTCCATGGTCGCGCGACCTCCTTCGGCGATGGTCGCACGGGCCGCACCCCGTACGATCGATGCATGAACGCCGACGGCGGGGGTGCTCGTCTGCCGCGCCTGCTCTGCATCATGGGATCCGGGGAGACGACCCCGACCATGGTGTCGGTCCACGCCGATCTGCTGTCGCGCCTCGAACCGCGTCCCGTGCCTGCCGTTCTCCTCGACACGCCGTTCGGGTTCCAGGAGAACGCGGCGGACATCAGCGAACGCACGGTCGCCTACTTTCGCGAGCGCGTCGGCTTCCCGATCAGCGTCGCGACGTTTCGGAACAAGCAGCTGGCGACCGCGCTTGAGTACGAGACCATGCTCGCGCGCGTTGCCGAAGCGCGCTACGTGTTCGCGGGCCCGGGCAGCCCGAGTTATGCGCTCCGGCAGTGGGTCGGCACTGCGGTTCCCGACCTGCTGGTCACCAAGCTCCGCGACGGCGGGTGCGTGACCTTTGCGAGCGCCGCCGCAGTCGGGCTCGGGGTCTGCTCGTTGCCGGTGTATGAGGTGTACAAGGTCGGCGAGGAGCCGCGCTGGCTCGACGGTCTCGACCTCCTCGCCGCCGTCGGTCTTCATGCCGCGGTCATCCCGCACTACAACAACGCCGAGGGCGGGACGCACGACACGCGCTACTGCTACATGGGCGAGCGCCGTCTGCGCATGCTCGAGGAGCTGCTCCCTGACGGCGTCGATGTGCTGGGCGTCGACGAGCACACCGCGGCGATCTTCGACATCGACGCGGCGACCGTCACCATCCGCGGACGCGGAGGACTGACCTGGCGCCGGAAGGGGGTGTCGCAGCGCTTCGAGAACGGCACGACCGTGCCGGTCGGCGCGCTCGCCCCCGACGCGGTGATGGCCGGCGCTGACACGGCAGCGACCGGCGCCTCCGATGCCGGTGCCGATCAGGAGGAATCGCTTCCAGCAGCAGGCGTTTCGCCCTTCCTCGAGGAGGTCGCCCGGCAGTCCGGGGCCGCTGACAGCGCGCTCGCCTCGCGCGATGTCGACGGCGCGGTCGGGGCCGTCCTGGCGATCGACTCGCAGATTCATGAGTGGGCTGCCGACACGCTCGACTCCGACGAGCAGGATCGTGCGCGCGAGACGCTCCGACGTTATGTCGTGCGGCTCGGCGACCTCGCACGCAACGGCGTGGACGACCCGCGCGAGCTCCTCGGGCCCGTCGTCGACCGGGTCCTCAGCCTGCGCGTGGAGATGCGCGGTGCAGGGGAGTACGCGCTTGCGGACAAGCTGCGCGACGCGCTGGTCGACGCGGGCATCGAGGTGCACGACGCCCCTGGCGGTTCCACATGGGACCTCGCCGCGGCGCCGACGGCCTGACCAGGGTCAGGCCGTCGCCTCACCTCGAGCTTCAGGATCGGCGACCATCTCGCGCGGGCGGCCGAGCCAGTATCCCTGACCCGCGGTGACCCCGAGCGCTGCCAGGCGGTCGGCCGTCGCCTCGTCCTCGATGCCCTCGGCGATGACCGTCGATCCCGAGCTGCGCGCATAAGCAACGGTGGCTTCGATGACCGCGCGGGGCCCGCGCTCCACGCAGCCCTGGGTGATGCTTTTCGCGACCTTGACGAACTCCGGCACCGCGGCGGCAAGCAACTCGAGCGTGGAGTGCCCCTCGCCGATGTCGTCGAGCGCGAACTGAAAGCCGTGCTCGCGATAGCTGGCCAGGACGAGGCGGAGGCGCTGCTGGTCGGCGATCGACTCCCGCTCGGTGATCTCCAGGACGATGGTGTCGGGCTCACGTTCCGCCCACCGGGCGAGCAGGAGCATGTGGTCGACGGGGTGAAGCGGATCGAGCAGCATCGCGGCGGAGACGTTGAGGAACAGCGGATCGGTTCCTGGCAACGCCGACGCGGCCGACATGGCGATCCTCCGGCAGATCCAGTCGATCTCCTTGGTGACGCCGCGACGGTGCGCCAGCGCGAAGACGTCCTCGACCCCGTCGACGGGATCGCGGAGGCCGGGCACTCTCGCGAGCGCCTCCCATCCGATGGCGCGGTGGTCGTTCAGCAGCACGATCGGCTGGAACATCGCCTGGATGACACGGCGCTTGCTGAGAATCGCGTCGAGCATCTCGCCGGCATCGCCGCCACCGCGAACCAGGCTGGGCAATGACCGGTCGCCCGCGACCACGACACGATCGCGGCCGTCCTTCTTTGCCTTCGACAGGGCCTCATCAGCAGCCAGCCAGAGCGCATGCACGCCGCCGGCACCGGCCGCGACGCCTGCACTGATCCGTGCCTTGCCGTGCGGCAGCGCGACGCCGTGGAGCGAGACGCGCATCCGCTCGGCAATCGCCACTGCCTCCTCTTCTGTCGTTGCGTCCATGATTGACACGAACTCGTCGCCACCGATGCGGAGGAGCTGATCGCCGCCGCGGAGCTGTGCGCGCAGCGTTCGGGCAACTTCGATGAGCAGCATGTCGCCGGCCTCGTGGCCGAACTCATCGTTGATGGGCTTGAGGTGGTCGACATCGATCGCGATCACGGCGGTGGCGCCGGTCAGCTCCCCGAGGCGCTCCTCGAATGCGCGGCGGTTGCCGACCTTGGTCAGCGGATCGGTGGTGGCGTGGAGCGCCTTCTCCTCGAAGAGCCCCGCGCGTGCGACGGCCACAGCCGCCTCATCGGCGATTGCCTGGACGACGGTGAGGTCGTCGAAGTCCCAGGTGCCGCGACGCGCGTGCGAGATGAGGACGAGCACGCCGATCACGCGACCACCGGCAGCGCGGAGTGGGGCGGCGACAACGCTTCTCGAGCGCCGTCCGCCACCGAGATTCTCGAGCTCGTCGAGGCTTGAATGCGGCATCGCGGCATACGCCTGCTTGATATCGCGTGGAGTCCGGAGCAGGCACGCCTCGCCCGAGGAGTACACGCGACCGATGACGCCGTCGCCGGGCGCCATCGTCACCATCGGACCACTCGCCGGAGACACCCCCGCGGGACCGAGGATCAACGGCAACGTCGCGAGGCCGCCGCAGCCGGCATCGAAGAGCAGGACGCGGCCCCATGTCGCGTCCGGGTAGGTCTCGTGGCAGCCCCCCAGAACCGCGGCAGCAACCTCACCCGAGTCGGTGGTGAGCCCGAGCTTTCGGGCCACGTCGGCGACGGCTCGCAACCTGCGGGTCTGCGCCTGGTAGTGGCGGTTGGTCAGCGACCAGTTCGAATACGCAAGCACGACGACACCAACAACCAGCGCCTCGATCTGAATCAACTGGTTGACGCCGTTGTCGGGAATCAGTCCCGCCCACCACCAGACCGCAGCGAGTCCTGCGCATGACGCCAGGAGGACGGTCCACAGCGCCGGGGCTCGAGCCGACGGGTCGACGGTCAGGAGTACCGCGATGAAGCCGAGCACGATCAAGGGCACCGGATGATCCAGGCGGTGCGCGGACAGTCCGAGAACCAGCGTGCACAACCCGACGCTGGTGAGACCCTGCACGAGCGCCGCGATCGACGGGCTCACCCGTGAGGCACGACGCAACCGTATCGTGATCTCAAGCATCACGGCCGCGACGACCACGACCTCGATCTCCACGAGCATGATTCGCGGCGGCAGCGAGGAATCGACCAGTTGCCAGCTGGTGATGCCGAGCAGTACGGCCGTCGCGAATATCGGCAGCCAGCGCCGGGCGGCGCTCTCGTTTCGCATAACCCTCTCGACACAGAGCGTAGAGGCAGCGATGCCGCCGGAGATGCGCGTGACAGCCTTGTGTCCGGTTCCTCAGAGATCAGGGGTTGTGCACGGACAGTGACCCGGTCAGCGCCTGTCCAATCGTGCTTTTCCCGTCCATCGGCGAGAGGACGAGCTGTGCGGCGCCGGGCGACCCGACCTGGAGGAAGACCTGCACCGGTGCGCTGGACTGGCTGGTCAGCTCGCCGCCGCAGGCCCTCCACGTCCCGAGATGCTCGACGAAAGGCTCCTTGTCGATGTTCTGAAAGATGACATCAACTGGTGTCAGCGGGCCGGAGACGAGCGCGCTGATGCACAGCTGTCCCACGACCGGGTCACCGACGTTGTCGATGGAGACATCAACCTCAAGTCGCTTGTCGGCAGGCGCAGTCGTCGGGATCACGCCACTGATGTCCGCCATCGCGGGCCCAGACGTCGCGAAGAGCGGAGCGATCACCCCGAGGAAGAGGCCGAGAAGCACGACGCCCACCGCGACCAGGAAGACGGTGCGGGGATTGTCCTTGAACCAGCGTTTGACGGAGCCCACCACGCCTCAGTCAGATCGTCGCCGGTGGCTGATACTCGCCGAAGACGGTCCGCAGCGCGCCGCAGATCTCCCCGAGCGTCGCCTCCGCGCGGACCGCGTCGAGGATGCGCGGCATCAGCGTCTCGTCGGTCGTCGCCGCCTGTTTGACGGCGGCGAGCGCGACGTCGACAGCACTACCGTCGCGCCGAGCGCGATGCGCAGCGAGCCGCGCCGCCTGTTCGGCCATGGCGCGTTCGTCGGGCCGGAAGAGCAGCGGCGCGCCACCCTCCTCGGTCTCGGTGTATCTGTTGACACCGACGATCACCTTGTCGCCGAGCGCGATTGCCCGCTCGGTGCGGTATGCCTCGTCCTGGATGAGCTGCTGCATCCACCCTGCCTCGATGCACGCCACGGCGCCGCCGCGGTCATCGATCTCGTCGAGGAGCTTGCGAGCCTCGCGTTCGAGCTCGTCGGTGAGCCACTCGACGTAATACGACCCACCCAGCGGGTCGACGGTGTTGGTCACCCCGGTCTCCTCGGCGATGATCTGCTGGGTGCGTACTGCGATGCGCTGCGCTTTCTCGGTCGGGATGGAAAGCGCCTCGTCGTAGCAGGACAGCGCGAGCGACTGGACACCACCGAGCACCGCGGCGAGCGCCTCGATGGCGGCTCGAACGATGTTGTTCTCCGGCTGCTGCGCGGTCAGCGTCGAACCACCCGTCTGCGTGTGTGTTCGAAGCATGAGCGACCGCGGGTCGTGTGCATGGAACCGCTCGGCCATGATCCGCGACCACGTCCGTCGCAGCGCTCGGTACTTGGCGATCTCCTCGAAGAAATCGATGTGCGTGTTGAAGATCCATGAGAGTTTGGGTGCGAAGTCGTCTACGTCGATGCCGCGGTCGATCGATGCCTGCACGTACGCGCACGCGTTGGCGATGGCGAAGGCCATCTCCTGCGGGGCGGTACTTCCCGCCTCGCGGATGTGGTACCCGGACAGGGAGATCGGATTGAACTTCGGTGTGTTGCTCGTGCACCACACGATCAGATCCGCCGCGAGTCGCAGTGACGGTCGCGGTGGATAGATGAATGTGCCCCGGGCGATGTACTCCTTGAGTACGTCGTTCTGAACGGTCCCCATGATCGATGCCGCGTCGAGGCCCTGGCGTTCCGCGGCGACCACGTACATCGCCACCAGCACCGGTGCCGGCGCGTTGATGGTCATCGAGGTGCTCACCGCGCTGAGTGGGATGCTCTCGAACAGGTCCTCCATGTCGCGCACCGAGTCGATGGCGACCCCGACCTGACCCACCTCACCCGCGCTGCGCGGATCGTCGCTGTCCAGACCCATCTGCGTCGGCAGGTCGAAGGCGACCGAGAGGCCCGGCTGGCCCTGGGCAAGCAGGTAGCGGAAACGTGCGTTGGCGTCAGCCGCGGTGCCGTAACCGGCGTACTGGCGGATGCTCCAGAGCCGCCCGCGATACATGGTCGGCTGGATCCCGCGGGTGAACGGACGCACGCCGGGAAACCCCTCATGGCGAAGCGGGTCGTGCTCATTCAGGTCGGCCGGCGTGTAGAGGGGATCCACCGGGATGCCGCTGCCGGTCAGAAAGGGATCCTTGCGCTCCCCCCGCTCGCGGGCCGGGTCGAGGACCGTGTCCTGCCAGGCGAGGAGCGCTTCGATGTAGTCCGGTTCTCCTTCCTCCACCGTGACGGACGACGAAGCATCCGGATCGGTGACCATCGCCGCAGCATATCGCTGTGTCACGAGCGCGCGAACTCCGTGGTCAGCCTCCGGAACCTGTGCAACACTCGGCGGCGATGGCACTTCCAGTGACCACGTTGCTCGTGGAGGATTCGGGCGCCGGTCTCGCGGCCGGCGGGTGGCGATACACGCAGCGGCAGCTGTACTACGCCACCTGTGCGCGCGCCGAAACCACGCCCTCCGATGCCGCCTCCAATGGCGAGATCGGTCTCGGCGTGCTGTTGATCCTCATCGGGCTGATCCTCATCGGCATCAAGGTCCTCTTCGCGCTCTTCGTGACGCTCGGCGTCGCACTCATCCTCACCGGCATCCTCGGACGGATGCGCAAGCCGAAGTTGAGCGGACGGTTGCTTGCGCTCTCGTTCGATGAATTCCGCAGCCGCTTCGGAGCGCTCGAGCTCGACGGCTTGATAGCTCCCGATGCCGCGCCGGCTGTCGAGGCAGCCGCCGCTGGAGCGTCGATCACCATCGCGACCGATACGCCCGAGACCGCAGCCATGATCGAAGCCAACGCCGAGCGTGCGGAACTCGGCCCCGTCGAGGTGGTCGTGGCGAGCGACGCGTGGAGGCCTCGCTCAGCAACTCGGGTGATCCTGGTCCACGACGCGTCGCCTCGGGGCTGCGCGCTGGTCCAGGATCTCCGCGACCAAGGCGTGGATGTCGTTGACGGCGGGTTGCGTCCTCGCGATGTTGACGGGCCATTACAGCAGGTGATCGAAGGCGCACCCGCGCGCCTGCCCCGCGATCTCAGCGGGCTGCTCGAGCGCGCCGAGATCGACTGGCTCCTCAGCGGGCGGCGCGTCGAGCTGGCGACACTGCCCCCGGAGGTGGCCATGGATCGGGTCCGGGCCGCGATCAGCCAGGTCGAACCCGTTCACGACGGTGCCCCGCAGCCCGCTCGCTGAGCACTACCGGAGCCGGCTCGCGCAGTCCCTGGATCAGTCGCGCTGCTCCGCATCTCGCGCGCCGACCAGGACCGACATGTTGCCCATGGGGTGCCGGTTCTCGTGCATGAGCTGATGCGCAAGGCCCACCTCGGTGAAGGCGAACGTCCGCGAGAGACATGGATCGACCTCACCCCGGGTCACCATCGCGTTGTACTCCGCGCTCTCCTCATCGTTGGCGAAGTGCGAGCCCTGGAGCCGTTTCTGACGCATCCAGAGGTAGCGCAGGTCCACCGCCGCGTGATACCCGGTCGTCCCGGCGCAGATGACCACCATGCCTCCGTTGTCGCAGACGAAGATCGACGTTGGGATGGTGTCTTCACCCGGGTGCTCGAACACGATTCGCGGATTGCGGCGCTCTCCGAGAACGTCCCACAACGCCTTGCCGAATGCACGTGCACCAGCGGTCCACGTGGCGAACGCTGCATCGTCGCGCCAATCAGGGATCACTCCCCAGTGCGAGAAATCGCGCCTGTCGATGTATCCGCGTGCACCGAGCTCCACGCAGTACTGACCACGTTCCGGTCCTGAAGTCACGGCGATCGGTATCGCCCCTTTCGCCCTGGCGATCTGGATCGCCTGCGAACCAAGTCCGCCGGAGCCGCCCCAGACCAGTACGACGTCATTCTCGGCGACGGTGTGCGGATGCCACGAGCAGAGCATGCGGTACGCGGTTGCGCCCACCAGCGTGCACGCCGCAGCGGCGGCCCAGCTGAGCTTGGGAGCTTTGGGGAGGAGTTGATGCGCCTGAACGAGGGTGTACTGCGCAAAGCTCCCCCAGTTGGTCTCGTATCCCCAGATTCGCGCGCTCGGCGCGATGATCGGGTCGCCGCCCGCGGTGATCCATGGATCGTCGGGGGCCCACATCCCGCAATGCGCCACCACGTGGTCGCCGACGCGAACGCTGTCGACGCCATCGCCGACAGCCCAGACGATGCCGGACGCGTCGCTGCCGCCGATGTGGAAGCTCTCTGCTTCCCCCGCCTTGCGGCGCGCCGCAATGACGTCGACCGGTCTCCCCAACGCCGCCCAGACGTTGTTGTAGTTGACGCCGGCGGCCATCACGTACACGAGCGCCTCTCCAGGTCCAGGCTTCGGCGTCGACACGGTTTCGCCCACGAATGCGGTCTCGGGCTCCCCGTAGCGCTCGGGGCGGATGACCTGCGCGTGCATCCGCGCCGGGACGTCACCGAGGCGCGGCATCGCGCCGACGTCAGTCAGCTCCTGAGTGGCCATGCGGCCTCGGACGATACACGGGGGGACCGCATGGGGCCGACCGAGCCGGAGCTGAGATTTCTCCCCACAGAGCGTCGGCTACACTCACCGACGCTCCAGGGAAGTCAGCACATGGGGAGGATCCAGCCGGTGACGTGCGAGCACTGCGGCAAGCAGGTGCCGGATGCGGTCTTCTGCACCAACTGCGGTGCGCATCAGGGGCTGGCTGACCACAGCATCGCGGCTCAGGAGCGCCCCCATCACTTCGCCGCGCACCCGGGTGAGCACGTCGCGCAGCCGTCGATCTTCACGACGCTCTTCCCGCATCTCGGGCATCGGAAGCTCCAGGAATTCCGCTGGGCGCTGCTCCTCGGCTTCGCGCTCGTGGTGGTGCTCACCGCAACCGGTCTCATCACCGCAGCCGTGGTCGTGTCTGTCTTCCTGGTGCCGACGCTCTACGTCGTGTATCTCTACGAGGCGCAGGTGTACCGGACGGAACCGGCATTGGTGCTCGGAGCGACGCTGGGCGGCGGCATCGTCCTGGGGCTCGCGGTCACGATCATCTCGGAACGGGTCATCGGTGGGAGCCTCGGCTCCACCGGCGAGCCGATCCTCAGCTACGGGGTCATCCTCCCGGTCATTCAACTCATCGTGATGCCGATCCCGGCACTGCTGTTGCGTGTGCTGCCGCAGTTCGGCCAGACGATCGACGGCCTCGTTTTCGGTGTGACCGCCGGGATCGGATTCGCACTCGCGGAAGGCGTGGTCAGCTACTGGAACATCCTCACCTACCCGCCACTCCAGCCGGTGTCGGCAGATTGGATCTATCCGATCACGTCGCTGGCGCTCCTCATACCGCTGCTTCACGGAAGCACCGCCGGAGCAGTCGCGGCGACCCTGTGGCGTCCGTCGCGCACGGGAAGTGGCCGCTGGATATCGCTGTTCGGCGTTCCGATCGTGCTGGTCGCGGTCGTCGCCTTCTATGCCGGCGGCCAGATCCTGGACAACCACGGAGTCGGCCAGCTGATCGTCCTTTTCTATCAGACGGCCCTGGCTCTGCTCGTGGTGCTGTACATCCGCCAGCTCGTCCATCACTCGTTGATCGAGGAGGGGCTCGACCAGGCGTATCGGCCGATCGTGTGCCCGCACTGCCATCACCACGTGATGGCGGCCGGGTTCTGTCCCAGCTGTGGAGTGGCACTCGACGCGTCGCCTCGTCGCGAGACAGGTCTGCTCCCCGCGCAGGCGGCCGCACAAACCGCACAGGAAGGCCAGTAGGTGGCAGTCACCTGCAGCCACTGCGGCACCGTCAACCCCGACGGCAACACCATCTGCAAGTCGTGCGGCATGCCGCTCGGTCCGGTGCCGGCGGATACGGCAGCAACCGCGGCGGACGCGCCGCCTCCGGATCTTCCGGGCGTCGCACTGCCGGTGCTCGATGAGCCACTCGCCGTGCCGTCCGGCACGGGCAGCACCCCGGCTGCTCAGCCGAATCAGACGAACTACCTTCCTCCCGGTTACGCCCCGGGGTCGAGCCCGTACCTGCCGGCGCCGGCATCAGGCGCTGCGCCTCTGCACCGCACTGGTGGTCTCAGTGTCATCGCCATCGTCGGCGTGATCAGCTTGGTGTTCGGCGGAGCGGGGGCGGTCGCGGCTGCGCTGCGTACGGGATCATCGGCGCCGCCCTCGGGAGTGTCGGCGCCGGCGAACGTGCCCTCGAACACGGGGTCCGGAAGCTCGACGACGCAGACGTCAACCAACGGCGGGATCACCACCACGCCCTTCGCGAATGTGTTCGTGCCACCGGGCTTCTCGATCAATGACCAGGGATCCGACTACATCGTGCTCACCCCCGACAACAACGACAACGGGGCAGTGGGACTGCAGAGTGAGCCGCTGACCTCCACGAAGACGAACGCGGAGCTGGATCAGGATCTCCTCGCAGGCGATCAGCAGAACGGTGATCCAAGCGCCAAGATCTGCACGACCAAGGCGCCGACGCACGCGCAGCTGATCGGCTCAGGCGGAACTATCACCGCCGACGTGATCTCGATCTGCGAGAACGTCACGCCGACCGGAGGACCGGCGTATGCGGCCGTGGACGGCTTCATCGACGCCGTGGCCAAAACGTCGACCGGGAGCCTGGAGGCCATCTGGGTGGAGATCTTCGCCCCGGCAAACGACTATCAGTCGTTCTCCAACAGCATCCCGTCCACGCTGTTCACGCAAACGATCTTCAGCAACGCCGCCCCCACAACCTAGGCGTCGGTGCGGTAGCGCCAGACCGACGGGAACGCGATCGCTGCCGCCCCGAGTCCAACAAGGCAGAGCGCCCCGCCGGTGACGATCGCCACCTCCGCGCCGAAAGCGTTCGCCACGACGCCGGTCTCGACGTCCCCGAGATTCGGTCCTCCGGTGACCACCATGAAGTACAGCGACGTGAGCCGGCCGCGTAATTCATCGGGCGCGATGCGCTGCATGATGGTTGTGCGGCACACCGCACTGAAGCTGTCCGCTCCACCCGCAACCGCAAGCAGGATCAGCGCGACCCAGATGGTCGTGGCGAATCCGAAGGCGATGATCGCGAGGCCCCAGGCGATGATCGCGACGACGATGATCCGCCCGAGGCGCTTCGATCGCGCGACGCTGCCACTGGCGAGCGCGGCGATCACCGCTCCGAATCCCGGAGCCGCATAGAGCAAGCCGAGACCCTGCGGTCCGGCGTGGAAGGTGGTTGCAGCAAGGACCGGGAACACCGCGCGCGGCAGCCCGAAGATCATCGCCGCGAGGTCCATCGCGAATCCACCGAGGATCACCGGCTGGCGGCGGGCAAAGCTCAGGCCGCGGAGGATGGCCGCCACCGGTCTCTCGCGCTCCGTGGAGGACCGGCCCTGTGGCGGCAGCAGCCAGACCGCGATGAACGCTGCGCTGAAGGTGACCACGTCCACCGAGTACGCCGCAGGCAGACCCAGGTGCGCGATCACGAGTCCGCCGATCGCCGGGCCCGCGACCAGGGTGGTCTGAAACAGCACGATGTTCAGCGAGAGCGCCCCCGGCAGCCGGTCCACGCCGACAAGGTTCGGGATGATCGCGGTACGGGTGGGAGCATCGACGGCGCCCACCAGCGCTGCAAGGGCGACCACCGCATAGATCTCGAGGAGCGCCGGGTGGCCGATGAAGGCGCCCAGTGCGAGCAGTCCCGAGCAGGTGGCGAGGCAGAGCTGGGTGACGATCAGCACCCGGCGGCGGTCGAAGCGATCGGCGATCGCTCCGCCCCCGAGCGAGCCGCAGATCAGCGGCACCGCCTGCACGATGCCCAGCAGACCAACGTACAGGGCGGAGCGCGTCAGCGAGTACACCTGGAAGGGCACCGCGACCAGCGTGATCTGGCGGCCGACCAGGGAGATGAGCTGCCCCACCCAGAGCCGGCGAAATGGTTGCGACTCACGCAGCGACCGTGCGTCGACGGCCAGCGTCCGGAAGACGCGGCTGGCGACAGGCCGGCGAGCGGGCTCGGTCGACAGCCCTCCCTCGGGGATCGACCCCGGCTCGGTCAGGCCGGGCTCGGGCGTCAGTCCGTCGGACATATCGCACCCGATGGTCGCAATGTCGCTGGGGTCCGCACTCGGGATGGCACCGCGGCAACGCTATCCTGTCGGCCGATGTTCAGGATGCCCACGTCGATGGCTACGCTCGCCGCATGACGGTGCGCGACACGTGGAATCCCGCGCAGTACGAGCGTTTTCGCGAAGAGCGTGAGCAGCCCTTTCACGACCTGGTCGCGCTGATCACCAGGCGACCCGCACGGCGCGTGATCGATCTCGGGTGCGGAACCGGGCTGCTCACAGCCGAACTGCATCGCGAGTTGCAGGCAGCCGAAACGCTAGGAATCGATTCGTCGGATGCGATGCTCGAGCGGGCTCGTTCGCTCGAGGGCGACGGCCTGCGGTTCGCGCGCGCCGACATCAGTGACTGGCAGCCCGCGGCGTTGGTCGACGTGGTCTTCTCCAACGCGGCGCTGCAGTGGGTCGGCGATCATCGCGCGGTCTTTGCGCGGCTGACACAGATGCTGGCCCCGGGCGGGGAGCTCGCCGTCCAGGTCCCGGCCAACTTCGATCACGTGTCGCACACGCTCGCGGCCGACATCGCTCGTGAGGAGCCGTTTGCAACCGCGATGCAGGGTTACACGAGGACGTTCTCTGTGCTGCCGCCCGAGGAGTACGCGACGTTGCTCTATAGACTTGGCTTCGTCGCGCAGACGGTTCGCCTGCAGGTTTATGGACACGTGCTCGAGTCGCCAGACGCAGTCGTGGAATGGGTTCGCGGCACGCTCCTGACCGACTACGAGTCGCGCATGCCGCGACCGCTCTACGAGGAATTCGTCGCGCGATACCGGGAGCGACTCAACGCCGCGCTCGGCAACCAGCGGCCGTACTTCTACCCGTTCAAGCGCATCCTGCTGTGGGGACGGCGTCCGGACTGATGGAGATCAAGCGCCTCGAGCTTGGGCACCTGTTCATCCAGAAGGAGCAGTGGCCTGTCCACGGCTACGTGATCCTCCACGACCAACTCGGCGTGGTGCTCGTCGACACCGGGTGCGGCGGGCCAGACGAGGTGCTTCGCTACTTCGACGTGGTCAACCGCTCGGTTGCTGACGCCCTCGCAGATCACGATCTCGCACCAATCGACGTGAGTTTGGTCATCAACACGCATCTTCATTTCGATCACTGCGGCCAGAACCCTGCGTTCGCGCATGCGCCGCTTATGGTGCAGCGCACCGAACACGAACGCATGCTGCGCGAGCGAGACGAGGTCACGGAATGGATCGAGGCGTCAGGGATGAAGTTCGAACTGGTCGACGGCAGCACCGAGCTCGCGAACGATCTTCACATCATGACCTCACCCGGCCACACGTCAGGACATCAGTCGGTTGTCGCGACGACGGAGCTTGGCATCGAGCTGTTCATCGGCGATGCCGCCTACACGCGGCGGATCTATGAAAGCTCGGGTATGGGGAAGCTACCGGACGGCCAGGCGTCCGACATCGACGTGTGGCGCGGGACCCTGAGCGACCTGAAAGCCCTCGAGCCGCAGAGAGTGCATTTCTGCCACGACGGCTGACGCCCGTCGGGGCCGGTCAGGCGTCGGGATCCGTCCCGTCCCACTCGTCGAGAGGCCTCGACCACCATCCCCAGCCGGGCTCAAGCCGTGGACGATCCGGCAGGGCAATCCTGCCGTTACACCAGAGGAACGCGTCGGCGGGTGCGGCATCGATAGGGAGCCACATCGGAAAGAGGCGTGCCACCAAACGTCCGCAAAGTTCACCGGGCAGATCGAACGGGACGCCGAGACCGCGTCCGACATCCCACGTATGTATAAGCAGCTCGTCGCACGACATCGCGCTGTACCCGGACCGCTCCGTCATGCCCGAGTTGTGCCAGGAGCGAGCCTCGGGTGGCGCATCACGAAGGACCGCGGCAAGGATCGAGGTGTTCGCCTCGAGATTGTCGATCAGGCCGTCGACGTCGAGACCCGCGTCGACGTCCCGCCCGACGGCCAGCCGGCGTGTTGCCTTGCTCGCCAGGTGAGCCGCGTACACGAACTGAGCGTTGATCATGTGGCGCAGCGTTTCTTCACAGTTCCACTCCAGATCCGGCACCACCGCGTGCCAGTCCCGACCGCGCAGTGGCCGCAGAAACCCGAGCACCCGGTCACGGGTTGCCACCACGTCGGCGGCAGTGACCAGGTCCGCGCTGGACTCACGCGACGGCGTTGACGATCTCCTCGCGCAGCCCTGGGAAGGTGGCGAGATACGCGCGCCGTTCGGTCTTGAGCTGCTCGACCAGGGCGCGGTACTCGTCCATGCGGCCCTGACGCTCGTACAACTTGCGCGGCTGGAGGATCTCCGGGTCGTCGATGCCGGGAAGCGATGACGCGACCTCGTAGCCGAAATCGGGATCCTGCTCCCACTCGATCGTTCCCTCCGAGATCGCCTTGACGATGGCGCTCGAATAGAGGATGGTCACCTTCTTGCCGCGCTCATCGTCGTCGGTGCCACCCACACGGCCGGTGTTGAGCAGGTAGACCTGGAAGTTGCTGCTGTCCATGAGCTCGAGGAATCGGTTCCCCTGCTGCTCATGTCGGAGCGGGAAGAACGGGTTGGTGCCGGGAACGCGCAGGAACTTGCCGGCTTCCTCCTTGCCACCCGCCGAGGTCCCGCGCGTCTCGCCGAGCATGAAGTAGAGCGCTGCCTGCTCGCGGTTGAGGCGCGCAACGCCGGGGATGAGGTTGTCGTTGCGGTTGAGGATCAGGAAGTGGTCGACCGCCTTCACGTCCCGCGCATCCTCGTGCCAACCGAGCGCGTCCATGCGGAAAACGGCGCGGCCATTGGGTGTGTACCCGGTATCGAAGAAGTCGACGACGCCCGAGTCGTTCTGCGAGACGTTCTCAAGGTACGCCTCCGGCTTGCACACCGCGCCGTAGATGCTCGGCTCGAAACGAGGGTCGAGCGCAAACGTCTTGGCGAAGCATCCGTTCTCGGTGGCCACGATCCGTCCACCTGGGTAGAGCGCAACGAAGTCGTCCTGCACCGGTTTGCTGTCGTTCTGGCGAGTAAATGTCGTGGTCGTCTTGCCTGTGCCCGACAGGCCGATGATCAGCAATGCCTGATCCCCGCGAGCCGTCGGGACCACTTTGCAGCCGGCGTGGAGCGAGAGCCCACCGTTGTCGTAGGTGAGTTTGTTCCACATACGCAGGCCGCCCTTCTTCGACTCGCCGAAGTAGTCGCTGTTGAGGATGCGCGTGACGCCAGCTTCGAGGTCGACCGCGATCACCCGATCGCTCGGATACCCGGGCGCGTCGAGGTTGGGCGTGTAGATCACCGTGAGCACGGGCTCGAAATCGGGGCCGGGCCGCTCGGCGTCGAAATACAGCCAGTGCTGCATGCCGGCGATGTTCGCGTTGGCCGCTTCGATGTACAGGCGAGCGGTGACGCGCTGCTCGGGATCGTTGCCGATGTAACCGTCGATCACGAGCATGTCCTGCTCGCGGATGTACGCATCCTGGCGCTGCGCGATCTTCGCGCCGTCGGCGCGGCTCATGGTCTGGTCGCTGTGTTCCTCGGGCCGGTCGGTGACCACGTAGGTGCTCGCCTTGCTCCTCGAGACGACCTTCGTCTGGACGTTGTAGTTGTCAAATTCCGTATGCCTCGCGTTGGGCATCTGCGACGTCAACTGGCGCAGCTCCGCGGGGGGAGGGTTCCAGCGGATGTTGCGAGCTGCGGGAAGGGCGCTCGCATGGTTTTTGATGACGTCGGTCATGACTCCTCCAATATCCCTGGGCACGATCCCCCGCTCGACCTCGATCGTCATTCCAGGCAGGCTTTCCGGACCTCGCGAGCATAGCAAAGGGTCCTGAGAGGCGGGCCGAAGTAACGGCTTCCGCCGCCGACAGTTGTAGGCTGTGGCTGATGACTCAGACCGCCCCGGTTCCCATTACTGAGGCAACGTCGCTCCGCGAGAAGTCCTGGGTGTTCTTCAACGGTGAGATCGTTCACTACGCGGACGCCAAGGTCGGCCTGCTCACTCACGGCCTCAACTATGGAACCGGCGTTTTCGAAGGCATTCGCGCCTACTGGAACGCGGAACGCGAGCAGCTGTACGCGCTGAGCCTCGAGGAGCACTTCGAGCGCATGCACCAGAACACGCGCGCCCTCCAGATGNNTCAAGTCGGCCGAGATCATCGGCGTGAAGTTGCACGACGTCCCCGACAGTTTCGCGATCGTCACCGCGCCGATGGGCCTGTACGTCGGCAATGGCGGCATTCGCTGCATGGTGTCGTCATGGCGGCGCATCGACGATGCGATGGCCCCGGTGCGCACCAAGTGCACGGGCTTGTACGTCAACTCCGCGCTGGCGAAAAGCGAGGCCCTGCAAAACGGATTCGACGAGGCGATCATGCTTTCAGGTGACGGTCACGTGTGCGAGGGCAGCGCCGAGAACATCTTCATCGTGCGCAAGGGCGAGGTCATCACGCCGCCGCCGTCGGACAACATCCTCGAGGGGATCACACGCGCGAAGGTGATGCACCTGGTGCGCGAGGAGCTTGGACTCGAGGTGCGCGAACGCTCGATCGACCGTTCCGAGCTGTACATCGCAGACGAGGTGTTCCTGGTGGGGACCGGAGCGCAGGTCGCACCCGTGATCGAGATCGACCGGAGGCGCGTCGGCGACGGCGAACCGGGGCCGCTCACCAACCGCGTCCAGGACTCCTACCTGAAGGTGGTCACCGGTCGCGATCCGAAATACGCGGCCTGGCTCACACCCATCTACTGACCTTCCTGGTCTGGCGCTCGGGAGCGCGAGACGTCAGGACCGGCTGATCGAAGCCGCGCAGGCCGCGCAGGTTCCGTAGAAGTCGAGGGCGTCGTGGTCGAGGGAGAAGCCGTACCCACCGCGCACCGCGTCGATGAGCTGGTTGACGGCAGTGTCGTCGATCTCCGTGGTCGACCCGCAGAGGCGGCACACGAGGTGGTGGTGGTGGTTCGCCGCGCACGAGGTGTAGACGTGGACGTGTCCCTCGGCCTCGAATCGCTGGGCGAGGCCGTTCTCGACGAGGAAGTCGAGAGTCCGGAACACGGTCGCCCGACCGAGGAGCGGATTGTCGCCCCGCAATGAGTCGTAGAGCTCCTGGGCGCTGACGGTCCGGCGGGCGCGAGCGAGCGCGCTCGCCACGATCATCCGCTGGAGGGTCAGCCGGTGTCCGCGAGCGGTGAGACGGTCCCTGACGGTCGGCGGGGACGCTGCCGGCATCGGTCTAGGCCGCCCGCCGCAACCAGCGCTCTGGGTGACGGAGCTCGTCGAGCGTCGGCATCATCTCCGCGGATTCCCAGACGCGGTTCAACGTGGTCAACCCGGCGCGGTCGACGACGCCGACGGCGAAGTGCTCGCCGACCTCGTACTGCCGCATCTTCATCTCCAGGCCGGTGATCGTGAGCACGAGTCGCTCGATCGGTCCGCGCTGACGCCGGCGCTGCTGCATGGCCGCCTCGAGGCGGTCCGCACCCCGAATCGCACCTCGCCCGGCGCGGTGCATGACGAAGTTGCTGTAGCCCTCGAGCACGCTCATCACCGCCTGGACGTGGCGGATGGTCTGCACCTGGGTGCGCACCGTGTCCGGCAGCCGGCGAACCATCTGGCTCGAGGGGAGAAGTGTCTGGCCGTCCGCGGAGAGCGCATCGAGCATCAAGCCACGCATCACGCTCTCGAGATGCTCGCCGAGCCACGGATGAACCTCGAACTGCCACGCGTGGGTCAGCTCATGGAGGATGAGCCAGGGCCTGAGATCCGTCCCGGTGAGCGAGAGGTCGCGCTCGATTCCGGCGATGTTGGGCTCGATGAGGTAGAGCGCGCTCGGCTGGCGTGCCGTGCCGGGGACGTCCTCGAGGGCGAGAACGGGGTCGTACTGACCGAGCACGCGCCGAGACATCAACCCGAAGAGCTCACCGACATAGCGATCGAGCATGCGCCTGCTCATGCCGGTCGCCAGCGACTCGGGAACGCTCGCCCGGATCCGCTCCACCGGGGCGAGCAGCCGCTGGACCATGCCGAGGTTGGCGTCGATGAAGCCGCGCCTGTCGAGAGCGACAAACCGCGGATAGACAACCAGCGGCACCTGGCATACCTCGGTGAGCAGCGGCGCGACCCTGGCCGCCATCTCCGTGTAGGCGGCCTCGAGTGCCTCCGCATTGATCCCTGCGCCGCCCCGGGACTCACCGCTCCGCGACACCGCGAGCCGCCGGACCTCGTCCCAGTCCACCAGGCGGCGCGGCGTGTGGAGCTGGGGACGGAGGAGGACGCGTGCGGTAAGGACAGCCCCGGCGCCGACCGCTCCCAGGGCAAGCGTGCGCCGGATCTTGTCGCTTCGAGTGGCGGGGCTCATGGATCGATCATACGGGTGGACCGCCGACCGATCGGAACCTACATCGAGGAACCCGAGCGCCCGTCGATGTAGACCGGGTGCTCGGGGGGCTTGCCCTCCAGCCAGTAGGCGTCGAGGCGCTCATCGGTCCAGCCGCGCTCGCGGAGGAACGGCTCGTCGAGGATCTGCTGCCCGGTGAGGGTGGGCGGCTCGGTGCTGACGATCTCCATCATCGCGTCGCAGAGGATCTCTGGCGACCGCCACTGGCTGCGATCCCCGAGGCCCCAGTTGATGCTTGCGAGGCTCTCGATGATCGTCACCGGCCAGAGTGAGTTGCTGGCGATGCCGTCGTCGGCGTGCTCGGCGGCGATCCCGATGGCAAGCCGCGTCATCCCCATCTTCGTGGTCATGTAGGCGACGTGGCCCGGGCTCGGCGTCGTGGTGATCGGCGGCGAGCAGTTGATGATGTGTCCCCAGTGGTTCGCGACCATGTGCGGCAACGCGTAGTACGCGCAGAGGAATGCCGCGCGAACGTTGATCTCCCACATGAGGTCGTAGCGCTTCGGCGGCGTTTCCAGCACCGGTTGCCACCACAGCGCTCCCGCGTTGTTGACAAGGATGTCGAGCCGGCCGAAACGTTCGATGGTGGCGTCGACCATCGCCTTGACCTCGTCCTCGCGACGCACGTCAACCCGGATCGCGAGCGCCGACCCGCCACCCGCCTCCACCTCCTCCGCGACCGTGTGGATGCTGCCGGGCAGCTTCTCGGTGCCGGTCTCCGACTTTCCGGTGACCACCACCGACGCGCCCTCGCGAGCAAGGCGGAGGATCATCGCGCGGCCGATCCCCCGGCTCGATCCGGTCACCACCGCCACGCGGCCGTCGAGTGGGCGTTGGGCGCTCATCGGCGCGCATCATATGCGCCGCGGTACTGACCGCAAGGCACCTTGGGGGTTTCGGAGGGACAGCCGGCGTGGTCAAGGGCGTGCTGACCTGGGTGGGCCTGCTGCTTGGTGTCGGCGGGATCATCGCGTTCATCTACGGCCTGACCGTCCTGATCTCCAACGGAAACTGCGGCTGCAACTCGGACGGCTTCTGCTCGGGACCGCCGTGCCCGCCCGCGGATGACCTCGGTTTTGTCGGACTGTTCGCCGGCATCTGGGTGTCGATTGGAGGATTCATCCTCATGGGGGCTGCGCGCACCCACGCTCGCGTGCAGCAGTGGCGTGCGCAATTCGGTCAGAACTCGTTCGCGAACATGAGCCGCGCCTACGGCACCAGCGGTTCGCCGGGACTGACGCTGGGATCATTGTCGAGCGGATCGATCGCCCCCGGGCCGGCCGCGATGCCAGGACCTGGTGCGAGCTCCGACCTGGTCGCGCAGTTGCTGAAGGTGCGCCAGGAGAACAGTGCGAATCCGGCGGCCGCTCGGGAGGCGACCCTTGACCTCTTACGCAGCCACGGCTATGCCGTTCCCGCCAATGCACCCCCGGGCTCGGTCGCGATGATCGGAGGTTCGACGACGGTGTCGGGCGGACCGGGCTTCGCCCTTCCAGGCGCCACACCGCCGCCGCCGATGTCCGCCGAGGCGATCCTTGCCCGGGATGCCGAGGCGGGGCAGCCGGGGACGCAGCCGGCTCCGGGCGATGCATCGGGCAGGCTCCAGGAGCTCGACGCACTCAAGCAGCAGGGCGTGCTCAATGACGACGAATACGCGGCGCAGCGCAAGCGCATCCTCGACTCGATCTGAGCCGGCAGCGTCGGCGGGTCAGCTGACCAGCGCGGCGATCTCCTTGACCGTGCAGGCGAGCTCGTCGGTCAGGGGTCCGGGCAGCCGCCGCTGGAGGATTTCCAGCACGCTCGTGTAGTACCAGAGCTGGGCCTCGGGATCCGGGACCGTGAACCGCTGCCACACGACGTCGCCCTCGATGCGCAGATCGCTGAGGATCGATCTCGTGTTGTGGACCTTGTCGCAGGCGGAGACGAGCAACACGTCGGCGTCGGCGTCGGCCTCGAGGTGGCGAAGGTACGTCTCCTTCCGCTCCCGCCAGTCGGGCTTTGGCCTGCCGGGGACCGCGACCGCATCGCTGCAGGCCATCACGATCCGCGCCACGCGCTCGCCGAACTGGTCCTCGATCACGCGGTGGGTGACCTCACCGTCGTCCGAGTCCTCCACTGCGTCATGGAGCAGCGCCGCGATGGCGACGTCCTCGTCGGCGCCGTTCTCGAGAGCGAGCGCGCACACCGTCATCACATGCGCCATGTACGGAATCCCCGTCTTCTTGCGCATCTGGGTGCCGTGAACTGCCCACGCCAGTGCGAACCCCGCCGCGAAGCGGCCCGTCAGCGGTGGGGCGGTCTGAGTCCGTTCTGGCACGGCCACATTGTGGGTAAAGCCGGGCGTCGAGCGAAGCGCCCGCTGCACGAGCGCCAGAATGGCGCGTGCGTTTCTATCTCGGCCACCGCCTGCCAGGAGGTTTCTGGGGAGGCATTTCGACCTACGCGCGCCGGCCCCACCGGGCCGTCCAGCAGGCCGCGCATGCGACCGGCGGCATCGGTTGCGTCGGCTTCGTGGTCCTGGCGGTGATCCTGGCTCTCAGCATTGCGTACTGGTACATCAGCGTCCCCGTGCTTGTGCTCACGGCGATCGCCGTCGGCATCACCGTGCATCGGCAGCATGTCCACCGCGCGCATTCAGCCGTGAGCGTGCCTGCCGTTTCCACCGCTCAGGTGGCGATGCCCGCCGGGGCGGTTGCCACGCCGCCCGTCGCGCGCCCGCAGGCATCCGGGGGCACACCGCCGCTGACCATGCCTGCCGACACCTTCAAGGTTGGCTCGCTCGTCCACCTGGAGAAGAACGGGCGGCGCGCCACATACTTCGTCGACCACGGGAGGACGCCCGACGAGATCGTGCTCAAGCGGGTCACCACCACACCACCGGTTCCTGATGGCTGACGCCGCGCTGCTCGGCCTCGTCGTCGATCGGCTCGAGGCGCATGCCCCAGTGGACGGCGCGTCCGACCTGATCCTCGCGGCCTTTCAGGGTTCCGACGCGGTGGACGCAGTGCTCCGAGGCACGTCCTCCGTGGCCTCGACGTCTGTCGCGCAGATCGCAGTCAAGGCCCCGTCAGCCGTGTACCTCACCGGCATCCTGGTCGAAGGCTTTCGCGGCATCGGTCCGCCGACCATGTTGAACATCGATCCGGGTCCGGGGCTCACGCTTGTTGTCGGACGCAACGGCTCCGGAAAATCGTCGTTCTCCGAAGCACTCGAGATGGTGCTGCTCGGCACGAATCAGCGCTGGGAGCAACGCGTCAAGGTCTGGCGTGATGGTTGGCAGAACCTGCATCACCGCCACACGCGGGTGGCCGCGCGGTTCGCCGTCGACGGGCGCAAGCAGCCACTCGATGTCGCTCGCGTGTGGAAGGAGGGCGACGGTGTCGACGGCTCGACGCTGACAGTGGACGGAAAGGCCGCGTCACCGGCGGAGCTCGGCTGGGCGGCGCAGCTCGCGGGATATCCGCCACTGCTTTCGCACAACGAACTCGAGCACGCGCTCGACCGCGAACAATCGAAGCTGTACGACGCTCTCGCGAGCATTCTTGGACTGGGTGACCTTGCGGCTGCTCAGCAGGTGTTGCAGAAGGCGCGTCTGGGCCGTGAGCACGATGCCAAGGAAGCACGTGACGCACTCCCGTCCCTGCGCGCACTCCTCGATCGCACCTCAGACGAACGCGCGGCCTTGGTGCGTGGTGCGCTCGTCTCCAAAACCTGGGATCTCGACCTCGTGGCGAGCACCGTTGGCGGGGATGCGCAGAGCGATGAGCGCAGCGTTCTGCGCAAGCTGCGCGACCTGGCGGGCCTGCCCGTGCTGGATCGTGAGCGGCTCAACGCGACAACAACCGGACTACGCGCAGCACATGCCGCCGCCGACCGGCTCCGCGGCACGGATGCGGGACGGGCGCACGAGGTGGCGTCGCTGCTGCAGCAGGCACTCGACGTGCACGCACATGCCGAGGGTGAACGTTGCCCGGTCTGCGGGACGGAAGGCGTGCTCACCTATCAGTGGCGGGTCCAGGCACGCGACGAGGTTGTCCGTCTGCGAGCAGATGCGGAGGCTGTACGCAAGGCTGCCGACATGCTGGGTGACGCGATGCGTCAGGCTCGGCAGCTCGTGACGTCATCGCCGGTGGCGCTCCGTGACGGTGCTGGAGCGGGCGTCGACGTTGCCCCGGTGCTGGATCTCTGGAAGCGATGGGCCGAAGTTGCTGCCGATGATGACGCAATCTCGCTGGCCACGCATCTCGAGACGCACGGCCCGCCACTCCTCGCAGCGGTTGCCGACCTGCGCCGTGCGGCAGCGGCCGAGCTCGAGCGGCTGGAGCGAGCGTGGCGACCCGCTGCCGACGCGATTGCCCTGTGGCTGCCGCTGGGGCGCAGGGCACAGGAGGCCGAACGCGAGGCCGTCCGGATCAAGGACGCAGAACGCTGGCTCAAAGATGCGCACGACGAGCTGCGCGATGAACGCTTCCGTCCCATCGCCGGCGCCGTGCAGGAGAACTGGACCGAGCTGCGCCAGGACAGCAACGTCTCGCTTGGTGATCTGCGCCTGCTCGGCGCGCAGACTCAGCGCCGGCTTGCGCTCGACGTCAAGGTCGATGGCGAGGATGGCTCCGCGCTGGGCGTCATGAGTCAAGGCGAGCTCAACTGCCTGGCGCTGTCGCTGTTCCTGCCACGAGCATCGATGCCGGAGTCGCCGTTTCGGTTCGTCGTGATCGACGACCCGGTGCAGGCGATGGATCCGGCGAAAGTTGCGGGGCTCGCGACCGTGCTTGCTCGGGCAGCGAAGGATCGCCAGGTCATCGTGCTCACACACGACACCCGCCTTGCGGATGCGATGAGCGCCCTCGACATCGCCGCCACGGTGATCGAGGTGGTGCGGCGCGAGCAGTCGATCGTGGAGTTGCGCCGGATCCAGGATCCGGTCCAGCGCTACATCGACGATGCGTTTGCTGTCGCGATGACACGCGACGTTCCTGTTGAGGCGCTTCGCGTCATCCCCGGTTTCTGCAGGCTGGCGCTCGAGGCTGCCGCGTCACTTGCGACCACGCGACGCCTGCTCCATGAGGGGAAGACGTACGCGGAGGTGCAGGATGTGCTGGCGAAGCCGACCACGCTGAACATGTGGCTGGCGCTGGCGCTCCTCAACGATCCGGAGCGGAGCGGTGACGTGACCGGATTCCTCCAGAAGCAGTTTTCCTGGGCGGTCGAGGCCGTCAGGGAGTGCAACCGCGGAACCCACAGCGGCAAGCTGTACGGCGACGCGCGCGACTTCATCCGCAGTGTCGAGCAGCTGACCAAGAAGATGCTCGAGCGTTGATGTTCGTATGACCGCGACCGTTGATGCGCATGCGTTGGTTTCGGCAGCGCGCGACCTCATCCGCGACGATGATGCGGCGACTGCCGGCCTCTGGCCGCGAGCTGCGGCATTGCTCGCGCGGCAGGGACTGGAGGTTGCGATGGCGCGGCTTTGGGAGGTCACGGCTCCAGGCCTTGAGAGAACGTCGACACGCTGTCAGCTGCTCTGCGTCGGCGACATGCTCAACGATCGTGAGCTCGGCGGTCGCACGACCTTGACCTGGCGATCGCTTTCCAACGCGTGCCACCACAGGGTCTACGAGCTCCCCCCGACGGCGAGCGAGCTCAACCTGGCGCTCGAGACGGTGTGGGACCTGGCCGAGTCCGTGGAGCGGCTGCGCGCGAGGATCCAAGCCTGACGACAGGGCCAGAGTGAGGCGAGGCTCAGGCCGCGTGCAATGTGAACCTCCGAACCGCGACAGGCATCTGTCGCCGCCCTGCGAGACGCTGACCTCTCGAGATCCGTGGCGGGGTAGCGAAGTGAGGAGAAGCGATGCTCAGGAAGGTAGAACCCATCAACCTCGGCTGCGACGTGCGCGTCGAGGGAGACCACATCGCCGTCACGGATCTCTCCCTGTACGACGCGGAGCTTGCAGCCTACGTGAGCGACCACGCGGAGATCGATCGCTCCGCGGTGGTCGAGCGGGGGCTCAAGGTCGGCCTGATCGCCTTGCGCAATGCCGGCGTCACGCTGAATGTCGACTTTGTCGCGCGCGAGTTCGAACGCCTCATGCATCGCACCGACGATTCGCATGACAGGGCGGCCGCGGCGCTGGACGTGGCCCTGCGCGAGACGTTCGCGGCCAAGGACGGCACGCTGCCGCGAACCCTTGAGCGATTCCTCGGCGACGACGGAACCCTGCGCCGGCTGGTCGACGACCTCTTCGACGAGGAGCGCCGCGACAGCGCGATCGGCCGGATGCGAACGCTGCTGGCCGGGTACTTCGACGGCGACGGCGCGATCATCAGCCGGATGCTCGACCCGCGCCTTGCGGCCAGTCCCCTGCATGGATTTCGCGCGGAGATGCGCGAGATGTTGAAGGATGTCAGCGATCGTCTGATCCGTCTCGAGGCCGCCCGCGACGCGCGCGCCGAAGAGCGCGAGAAGGGCACGGCCAAGGGGCTTGATTTCGAGGAAGCCGTTGAGGCTCGTCTCGATACGCTGCTGCGCGGAACGGGCGATCTCGTCGAGACGACGGGCATGGCCGTTGGCAACAGCGTCCGCGGTCGCAAGGGCGACTTTCTGATCACCCTCGATCCGACGTCGACGCGCGGGCTCCCAGTGCGCGTTGCCGTGGAGGCCAAGAGCGGACGCGTCGGGCTCGCCAAACTCTGTCGCGACCTCGATGAGACCCGCCACAACCGTGATGCTGTCATCGCCGTCGCGGTGTACCGCGCCGGCAACGCACCGTCGGGATGCGCGCCGTTCACCCTGCACGGCGAGCACATCATCTGCGAGTTCGATCCAGACGATCCCGACGACACCGCATTCACCGCCGCCGTGCGCCTGGGTCGCGCGCTTGCGCTCGCTGCGTCGCGCGACCACGAAGACGTTGTTGACGCCGTCGCCGTGCGCCGGGATCTCGAAGGAATCCGCGCGCAGCTCAACGCCATCGTCGGAATGAAGTCGAAGCTCACGTCGATCTCAACTGCCACCGGGGAGGTGCGCAATGGGCTCGATGCGCTGCGCCAGGGAGTTCTCGATCGTGTGGCGTCAATCGAAGGCAACGTTGCCGACGTCGCCTCGAGGCATCAGGACGTGGCGTGATGCGGGACGTGTATTTGTCAGTGCGGCGGCTCCACCACGGCAACTCCGTCGGCGATGTGAATGCGCCACCCCTGCTCGTGCACCGCTCGGTGGTGCCGCCTGCACAGAGAGACCAGATTCTCGAGCTCCGTTGGACCGCCGTCCGACCAGTGAATGATGTGGTGGCCGTCGGTCCACGCCGGCGGTC
>PKYW01000050.1:30970-31682 GCA_003132805.1 Candidatus Dormiibacterota bacterium
CGCAGCGTGTCCGCGCTCACCGTCACCGTGAGATGCGGCCGCTGCCCGTGCACATCGCGGTGATCACCGCAACGCAGCTGGGCGGCGGACATGTCAACCAGCGCATCGGCACGGCGCTGCGACCCTGACCGCGTCTCGCCAGGACTCAAGCCATGAGCGAGCGCATCGATGGCGGCCTTGACCACCGCACCGCCTTCGGCATCAAGCTGACCGCGGAGGAACCACGCGCCGCCATAGCTCTGCTCGCACTCGAACCAGCGACGCTCGTGGGCGCGGTTGTCATCGTCGAGCACCCCGTCGGGATCGATCTGGAGCCGTGCTGCCTGGGTGAGGGTGCGCATGGCAGCGGGCTCGAGCGTCTCCGCCGCACCCACGAGGATATGCTCGAGCGGCGCCACCTGCTCCACGCCGACAGCATTGGCGAGCTGGGCGATCAGGGTCACGTTGCTGAGCGAGGCGCGCCCCGCCCGGGCGCTCTCGAGCGTGGCCGGCAGCGCGCCGAGCGTGCGCGCCAGACGCACGCTGTACGCACCCGCCTTCCAGGTCACGGCGCAGTGATCGCGCACCCAGGACGTTGTGCTGCCAGCCGCCTCCGCCAGCGCTCCATGCGCGCGATCAAAGCGGTGAAGGCGACGGAGGAACTCGGCGTGGAGACGATCGATAGCCCGCTGGATTTCGATGAGATCTTCGCCGAGCGCGTGTGTCGAGACGT
>PKYW01000099.1:0-24643 GCA_003132805.1 Candidatus Dormiibacterota bacterium
TCGCCGACATGTCCCAGTGGCGTGCCCCGCGCACATTCTCGGGGCTGACCGCCGCTTCGAGCCTCGCGACGTCGGTACTGTCGAGCTTGAGGTCGGCGGCCCTGGCGTTCTCCTCGAGCCTCACTCGCCGCTTGGTGCCGGGGATCGGCACGATGTCGGGCCCCTGGTGGAGCAGCCACGCAAGCGCGAGCTGGGCTGCGGTGACGCCCTTTTCAGCTGCGATGTCGCCGATGCGCGCGGCGATCGCCAGGTTGGCTTCCAGGTTGCCGTCGGCGAATCGGGGGAATCGGGCGCGACGCATGTCGGAAGCGTCCAGCGAATCGGCGCTCATCGCCCCGGTCAGGATGCCGCGCCCGAGCGGGCTGTATGCGACGAATCCGATGCCGAGCTCGCGGATCGCCGGCAGCACGGTCTCCTCGACGTCACGCGAGAAGAGCGAGTACTCGGATTGCACCGCCGCGATCGGATGGACCGCGTGGGCGCGGCGAATCGTGGCCGGCCCCGCTTCGCTCAAGCCGAGGAACCGCACCTTCCCGGCCTCGACGAGCTCGGCCATGGCTCCAACCGTCTCCTCGATGGGCACCGAGCGATCGAGGCGGTGCTGGTAGTACAGGTCGATGACATCGACGTCGAGTCGCTGCAGTGAAGCGTCGCACGCCCGGTGCACGTACTCGGGGCGCCCATTGATCGGCTGCGAACCGTCGGGCTGGCGCTCGATGCCGAACTTGGTCGCCACGACGTACTGATCGCGACGGCCGGTGAGCGCCTTGCCGACCAGCATCTCGTTGGTGAACGGGCCGTACATGTCGGCCGTGTCGAGCAGCGTGATGCCGAGCTCCGCGGCGCGGTCGATGGTGACGATGGCCTCGTTCTCGTCGCGTTCCTCAGCCGTGCCGTAGAAGTCCGACATGCCCATGCAGCCGAGTCCGAGGGCGGAGACCTCCAACCCCTGCCTCCCCAGCGTGCGCTGCTCCACACCTATTGCCTCCCGATCGATCGTCCTGGTCGAGAAGGATGAGCGAAGCGGCTTCGGCTACGCCACCTGGGCGATTGGCGGCGCCGACGCGCGGGCTGCGCGACCGGTGTCCGCCCAGCCATAGATCGTGGCCGCGACGCCGACGAGCCCGGCGACGAGGAACGCGAGCTGCGTGCCGCCTTCCTGCGCGAGCCATCCGGCGAGCAGACCGCCGAGCGGGGCCGTGCCGAAGAACACGTATCCGTAGATGCCGAGCACACGGCCGCGCATCTGGTCGGTGACCGCCAGCTGCAGCGTCGCATTCGCCTGCGACGAGTAGAGCGTGAAGGCGATCCCGGTCACGACGAGCGCGAGCCCTGCCGCCCAGGCGACATGGAGCGGAGCGAGCCCGATTTCCGATACCGAGAAGACGGCGGCGCCGACGAGCATCGTGTGCCGGCTCGCCCGTCCGAGTGATGCGGAGAACAGCGCGCCCACCAGCGCGCCGAAGCCGAAGAGTGCCGAGAGGATGCCGAAGATCTCGGGACCGCTGTCGAGCGTGCGTGACGCAAGCACGGGGAGAAGCACGTTGAAGTTGATGCTGATCGTCGCGATCACCAGCATCATCGCGAGCACGGAGCGGATCACGGGCCGGCTCCACGCGAACTTCAAGCCCTCGAGCGACCCGCGGAGCAGGTTCTGGTGCCGCTCATCCCTGCGCACCGGAAAGAGCTGGTACACGCGCATCAACCAGAGTGCGGCCAGGACCGCCAGGTAGCTGAGCGCGTTGATCAGGAAACAGATCCCCACTCCCGCCACAGCGATGAGCCCGCCGGCGATCGCCGGGCCGACGATCCGCGAAGCGTTGAAGAGACTCGAGTTCAGTGCCACGGCGTTGGGCAGCTCGTCGCGACCCACCATCTGGATGGTGAAGGCCTGCCGGACCGGCGTATCGAGGACGGTGATCATCCCGGTGACGCCGGCGAGGACGTAGATCTCCCACACCGTCGCATGCCCGCTGAGCGTGAGGCCGGCGAGGAGCCCCGCCGTGACCATGAACGCGGCTTGCGTTCCCATCAGCACCTTGCGCTGGTCGATCCGGTCGGCGATGGCGCCGCCGAACAGCCCGAACAATCCGTAGGGACCGAACTGGCAGACCGCGAGGATCCCGACGGCGAGCGGTGAGTGGGTGTACTGGACGACGAACCACGCCTGGGCAACGCTCTGCATCCAGGTGCCGCTGATCGACACCACCTGCCCGAAGAAATACAGGCGGTAGTTGTAATGGCGGCGCAGGCTCATGAAGGTGCGCCCGGTGGCGCTGCCGATGCCGAGGCTCACTCGGGCTGTGCCAGAAGGGCCTCGAGCGGCGCGATGGCCGCGGCCACAGCCGAGAGATCGGTGTCGGCGAGTTTGCTCAGGCGAGCCGAAAGCCATGCGGTGCGCTTGGAACGGATGACCTTGAGCACGCGCTGGCCCTCGGGCGTGACCTCGAGATCCACCCTGCGCCGATCCCTCTCCGCCTGCCGCCGCGTGACCAGGCCGGACGCCTCGAGCCGATCGATATGGCTGCACACCGACGGCATCGACATGCCCTCGCGGGTTGCCAGCTCCGCCACCCCGATCCCGGGGTTGCCTTCGATCTGGCCAAGAAGCGAGAGCTGTCCGGCCGAGACGCCAGAGGTGAGCACCTCTCGGCGCATATGGCGGTTCAGATGGAGGAGCACCGGTCGGAGCCGGTTGGCGACCTCGACTGGTTTGTTCGTGGCTACCGTGGTCATGAAATTGATTATATAGGCTAACTAATCTTCTGGCAACCCCTCTGGGTGCTCGATTCACGCGCCGATGGCCACGGCGTCGGGAACCCTGCGACTGCCGCCGGCGTCTCGGTCTTCGCACGATGTGAACCCGTCTGGAGGATCCCGAGATGCGCAAGTTCCTGTTGGCCGGCATGGGCGTTGCAGCGGCGGTGGTTCTCGGGGCGGGACAGGCGCTCGCGTGCGGCGGCCTGGTGGCGCCCGACGGCGACGTTCGCCTCGCCAAGGCGAGCACCTTCGTCGCCTGGTCGGGCGGTATCGAGCACTACGTCACCAGCTTCGCCTTCACCGGCGCTGTCACCGACGTCGGATGGATCGTGCCGCTGCCCGCGATTCCCACCTCGATCACCGAGGCCGGTGCATGGACCCTGCAGCGGCTGGAACGCGAGTTCGCGCCACCCGTGGAGTTCGCCGATGCCGCATTGGCAGTGCCGGCAGCTCACGGGGCCGCTGCGGTCGTGGTCGAGCAGGTGCAGGTCGAAGCCCTCGACGTCACCGTGCTCAAGGGAAGCGGTCAGGCGGTCATCGACTGGTGCACGCACAACGGGTTCCTCGTGTCAGCCGAGATCGAGAACCACCTGCTCCGGTACGCGTCGTCGAGCCCCGTGTTCATGGCCGCGAAATACAACACGTCGGTGGCGCTGCAGCGCCATCAACAGGCTGGCGACGGCGTGCCGTTGCTCATCACCATGCACACCCCGCGCCTGTGGGTGCCACTCGAGATCCTCGCCAACGCCGGAGCGCCGGTGAACGCCGACCTGTTCCTGCTCACCGACAAACCGCTGCGTACCGCCAACGGGGAGACGCTGACGTCGGGTCTCGACAAGGGCCTCACGCTCGACAGCGCACCAGGTTTCACCGTGGCCGGCGCGGAACCGATGAACGCGAGCCTGCACCAGGATCTGTCGTCCGACCGCAACATGTCGTGGGTGCCGGCGCGCGGTTACGTGACGTACCTGACGCTGAACGCGCCTGGGGCGAGCGTCAACTATGACCTCGGTGTCGGAACAGACAACGTCGTCCGCCTCACGTCATTCGGCTCACCGCTCGCCGTCGCGGACGTGCAAGGCGTTGCTGCCACAGCACCGGACCCGTTCGACCTGCTGTTCCCCGCGCTGCTCATCGCCGGGACCGCGATCATCGTGATTCCGTTGTCTGTCTGGCAGCTCCTGCCTCGTCGTGCATCGCGTACGAGCGGCGGCCGGTAAGGGACCGGCAACGAGCTCAGAGATTGAGGATGTCGACCGGCTCGACCTGCTCAGCGAGGGTCATGCCGCTTACGGTCGCGAAGAAATACAGCTCGGCCTCGAGTGAGCGAGCGATGTTCTTCGCATCGCGGAAGCCGTGCTGCTCACCGGGAAATCCGATGTAAGCGCAGGGAACACCCGCGCCCCGCAGCGCCGCGAACATCATCTCGGCCTGCGCGGCCGGGACCACCGGGTCATCGAGGCCCTGGAGGAGGAGCACGGCGCCGCGCACCTGGTCGATGAAATGCACCGGCGACCGGTCGTACATTCCGTTCCCCTTGGGCAGGGGAGCGTCGTAGCGCGCCTCGAACTTGTGTCCGGGCATCGCGAAGAGCGCCTCGAGGTCGGCGATGCCGTAGAGACTCGCGCCCGCCTGAAAGACATCGTGGAACGTCATCGCGCACAGCACCACATATCCTCCGGCACTGCCGCCGTCAATGAACAGTCGCTCAGGATCGGCGTCGCCGGTGGCGACGAGATGTTGAGCACCCGCGATGCAGTCGCTGACGTCGACCACACCCCACTGTTCGTTGAGACGATCGCGATACACGCGACCGTATCCGGTGCTCCCGCCGTAGTCGACGTCGAGGTAAGCGAAGCCGCGGCTGGTCCAGAACTGCACCGCGGGATCGAGTGCGAAGTTGGCCGCCGACGTCGGCCCGCCGTGCGCGTGCAGCAATAGCGGTGGCTTTCGGCCGGGTTCTGAGTCGACCGCGTCGTTGCGTGGCGCGTAGTACCACGCGTGCGCGGTCTCACCGCCGTATCCGGGGAAGGTGACATGGCGGGGCCGCGAGAGCACGGACTCGTCGATACGCATGTCGTCGCTTTCCGACCGGACCAGCCGGTGCGTGCCGGTGGCGAGGTTTGCGCGCACCACACCGTCAGGGGTGTCCGCTCCGCCGGCCAGGTAAAGGATCTCGTCCCCCTCGGCGCTGACGCACAGATCGAATGCGGTCTCGGGGACGTCAACGCGGGTGAGCTGACCCGACGTGTTAACGACGTGGCATTCCCACGCACCATCACGGCACGCCCAGAGCACGATTCGCCCATCGCCGCAGAACGCGTAGGTGGACAGCCCGAACACCCACTGCGGGGCACCACATTCAGCCTGCATCGGCGCGAGCAGTTCCACCTTTACACCGTCCCAGCGGTACAGGTTCCACCAGCCGGTGCGGTCGGACGTGAAGTGCACAACCGACTCGGGAGACCAGGACGGCTGAAAGACGGATTCGCTCTGCCCACCCGCAACGAGGTGCGCGTCGCGTGGCATTCCCGAGCCGTCGAGGTCGCCGACCCAGAGCTCGCAGCCGTCCCACGGCATGTTCGGCTGGTTCCAGGTGACCCAGACGATGCGCCTGCCATCGGGGCTCACTCGCGGTGTCGAGTAGAAATCGTTGCCGGAGACGAGCGTGACGGGGTCGCCACCAGCCAGTGGGATGGCACGAATGTCGTTCACCACGGTGGCGCCACCGTGGTCCTCCACCACGCAGATGAGCCGGTCCCGCGTGGCGTCGATCTCGAAGTCGGCGTAGCGGAGCCCCGAGTCGACCGGCGTCAGTGGGACCGGTGCTCCACCGGGAACCAGGGTGTAGATGCGCCCGTCGGCAGCATTGGAGAAATACACGGTTCCGGCGCGGGCGAGCATCGCGGCGCCGCCATATTCATGCACCCAGTTCCGGGCTGACCAGGGGGCGTCGATCAGGTCGGCGATGACCCCGTCGCGCTCGCGCACGATGACGCACCGACCGTGCTCCACCGGACGTCCCTCGATCCAGTACGCCTCACCATCGCTCAGCTGGACGGCACCGAGGCGCATCCGCCCCGCTGCCGCCTCCTGTGCGGTGATCGGAGAGGCCCAGACGGCGGGCGGTGTGACGTTTTCCCTGGTGCGCAGGGTCATGCGGTGGGGACGACGACGAACTGTTCGGCAAGGCGACCCGGCTCCAGTCCGTTCGCTTTGGCGGTCGCCTCGAGCCAGCCCCGAACGCGCTGCTCCAGCGCGTCCCAGTCGCTGTACTGGCTGCGGTGGCAGCGCAGGGCGGCGAGCTTGCGGTCGGCCGTGTCGGTCACGTCGACCACCTTGACGTTGTCGCTCCCGGCTGCGATGGCACTCAACCAGACCTCGGCAACCGAATAGGGCTCCAGGCCCTCGACCTCGAGCAGCTCGGGGTGCGCAAACGGGTTGCGGGAGTCGGGATACACCGCGCAGAGCGCCGCCTCGCCGGCGGCGAGGTGGTCGGGGTGGCTCGCGAAGATCCGCGTGAAGTTGCGCGTCGGCGATTGCGTGATCACGCGTTGCGGCTGTTTGATGCGGATCACGCGTGAGATGTCGCGGCGCAGCTCGATGCTCGGGGCGAGGCGTCCGTCCGGGTACCCGAGGAACGTGAGGTCGGTGACCCCGACCGCTGCCGCCGCCTCGGTCTGCTCGATCCGGCGAAGGGCAGCCATCTCCTTGCGTGTGATGCTCCGGTCAGACCCACCCGCGTCACCGTCGGTGACGATGCAGTAGGACACGGTCACGCCGGCGTCGGTCCATTTGGCAGTGGTACCCGCATTCCCGAAGTCGCAGTCGTCAGGGTGGGCGACAACCACGAGGACGCGTTCGATTCCTTCGATCTCTGACACGGCAACGATGGTAGCCAAAGCGGACGCCGGAGCCTCTCGAACCCGTGCGACACTCGCTGCATGCCTCGCGAGAAGCTCAATTCGAAGTCCTTTCCGCTCCGCGATCGGACGCCCGACCCCGGCCTTTTCGGACCGGACTCGGTGACGTGGGTGGTCATGCGCGAACCGCGCCTGCTGCTGGCGGCCGGGCGGGCGCTGTTGATGCAGGCGGCGAATCCGCTGGTCGCCCAGGGCGCGATCGAGCACAGCACCTATCAGTCCGATCCGTACGGGCGGCTCGAGCGGACGGTCCGGTGGGTCACGGTTGTCTGCTTCGGTACCACCCAGGAGGCGGAACGCGTCTCGAGCCGGGTCGGCGGGCTGCACCGCCGTGTGGCCGGGACGCTGCCGGCTGCCAACGCGACCTCGAGGGTGTCACCGGGAACCGCATATTCAGCCGGAGACCGGACACTGCTCCGCTGGGTCCATGCGTCGTTCGTCGACACCATGCTGGTTGCCCACGATTCGCTCGTCGGGGGCCTCAGCCGGGCGGAGCGGGACACGTTCGTACGCGAGTGGGATGAGGTCGCCCGGCGCATGGGGCTGCCCCGGAGCCAGTGCTGGCCGGACGCCGCCGGGCTGCGCCGCTACGTCGAGCACGAGGTGCGCCACGGCCAGGCTCTCCCTGGCGAGGGCTCTCGTCAAGTTGCTGAGACGGTCCTGCACCCTCCGGTCAAGACGCGATTGCTCCGTCCGGGCACGGACACGCTCGCCTTCATCGCGACCGGCCTGCTCCCGTCCCAGCTTCGCCGCGGGTACGGGCTGACCTGGACGCCGGCCCACTCGGCGGCCTTCGCAGCCCTGACCCGCTCCCTGCGCCTGGCAACCCCGGCGATGCCGCGGCGCTTGCGCATTTCCCCGGTATACGACGTGGCACTGGCCCGCTCGGAGGGCCGCTGGCCGGACTCCAGGGCCGCCTGACCACTCGGCGATCTCACTCAGCAGGGTGAATTTCGCCAATAACCGTCGTCTTCCCATTGCCGAATCGCTACCCTACGATCTGCGTCCTGGGGCAGAGGAACGCCACGTGGACATTTGTCGTCACAAGGAGGCGTACATGACTTTTCGGAGTTGGCGGGCTAAAACATTGCCCGCTGTCATAGGACTGGGTGCGATTGCTATCGCCGCCTGCGGGAGCACCAGCACCGCCAGCACAGGTCCGGCAGTGACCAAGACCACGGCGACGTTCGCTGAGGGTCCCGGCGCGCAGCCGAACTACATCTTCCCGCTGGCGTCGGGGGCGTACTTCAGCGTCGCCAACCTCAGCCAGTTCCAGTTCCTCTTGTACCGGCCGCTCTACTGGTTCGGCGACAACGGCCAGGTGCAGCTCAATCCGAGCCTCAGCCTCGCCGATGCCCCCGTGTATTCGTCGGACGGCAGGTCGGTGACCATCACCCTCAAGGGCTGGAAGTGGTCGGACGGGCAGCAGATCACGGCTCGTGACATCCAGTTCTGGCAGAACATGGTCACGGCCAACAAGGACGACTGGGCCGGCTACTCGCCGGGCGAGTATCCCGACAACGTGACCAGCACGACGATCAATCCGAGCAACCCGCTCCAGATCACCTTCAACCTCAGCCAGGCNNCGAGCTGAGCCAGATCACCCCGCTGCCCCAGCATGTCTGGGACAAGGAATCGGCCACCGGTCCGGTCGGCAATTACGACGAGACCAAGGCAGGAGCGCAGGCGGTCTACAAGTTCCTCGACGCGCAGTCGAAGGCTATCTCGACCTACGACACAAACCCCCTCTGGCAGGTGGTTTCGGGTCCGTGGAAGCTGAAGTCGATGGACACCGCGGGCGACGTCTCGATGGTGCCGAATCCCGGCTACGGCGGACCGGTCAAGCCAACCCTGACCCAGTTCAATGAGGTTCCCTTCACCAAGGACACCGCCGAGTTCGATCAGCTCAAGGCGGCCACGTCGGTGAACAACACCACAATCGACTGGGGCTACATCCCGGACGCGGACGTGCTCCAGAGGGCAACGTTGAGCAACGTCTATAACTTCTCAGTGTGGGCCGGCTGGCAGATCACCTACTTCCCGGAGAACTTCGCCAACAAGACCACTGGCCCGATCTTCAAGCAGCTGTATTTCAGACAGGCGATGCAGGACCTTGTAGATCAGAACACCTTCATATCCAAGGCGTTCTTCGGCTATGGGTATCCCACGTATGGCCCGGTACCGACCAAGCCGGCCTCGAACTTCGTTGATGCGTTCGAGAAGACCAACCCATATCCGTATGACCCGAGCAAGGCGGTCTCGCTGCTCCAGGCCAACGGATGGACGGTCAATGCCGGCGGCGTGAGCACGTGCACCAGCCCCGGTACCGGCACCGGCCAGTGCGGCGCGGGCATTCCTCAGGGCGCCAAGGCCTCGTTCAATCTCCAGTACGTCAGCGGCACGCCGGCCCTTGACCAGGAGATGGCCCAGTTCAAGACCGACTATGCCATCGCCGGCATCGCAATCAATCTTTCCACCGCGCCGTTCGACACTGTCATCGGCAACGCGTCGGGCTGCACGTCAGGTACGCCCTGCACCTGGGACATGGAGTTCTGGGGAGGTGGTTGGATCTACGCCCCCGACTACGAGCCGACTGGAGATGAGCTCTGGTCATGCACGGGATCGGGTGCCAGCGTCCAGTACGCGGGCTCGGACTATGGTGCCTACTGCGACCCGCAGGCGCAGGCTGACATTCTGGCAACAGAGACCAGCAGCGACGTCCAGGCCATGTACACCTACGAGGACTACCTGGCCAAGCAGCTTCCGGTCATCTGGATGCCGGTCAACTACGCGCAGTTGAACATGATCAACAAGAATCTGAAGGGCACCCAGCCGCTGGATCCGCTCCTCCAGATCTACCCGGAGAATTGGCGCTGGTCCTGATAGGACAAGTGGCCCTGGTACTGAGCCAGCGATCTCAGTAACCTTCACCGTATCAATACGGGGGATGCCGGCCGGAGCCGGCATCCCCCCGTCCGTTCCGCTAATCTGTGTTTCAAATGGGCGTCAGGGCGAGGTAGGAGCCAATGCTCGGCTACATCATCCGGCGGGTGCTGCAGGCGATCCTGATCACGATCGGGGTCACCCTGATCGTCTTCATCCTGCTGCACATCATCCCCGGTGCGAGCGTGGCCAGGAACGTCCTGGGCCCCAGGGCCAACGCGGCGCAGATCGCGCAGTTCAACCACGAGAACGGTCTTGATCAGCCGCTGCCGCTGCAGTACTTGACCTATCTCTGGCAGCTGATGCACGGCAACTTCGGCTTCTCGTACAAGCTGAACCAGACCGTCAGCTCCCTGCTGGTGCAGTACCTCCCCAAGACCCTGCTGCTCCTCGGTCTGTCCTACATCGTCGCGATCGTCATCGCGATTCCCCTCGGCATCTACCAGGCCGTGCGCCGCAACAAGCCCGACGACTACATCTTCACCGGCGCCTCGTTCGTCCTCTACTCGATGCCGGTGTTCTGGCTGGGGATCATCCTCATCGTCCTGTTCAGCTTCATCCTCCACTGGTTCCCGGCGGAGGGTCCCCAGGGCGCCTTCGTCACCGATGACCTCGGCCAGTTGAGCTCGCTGATCCTGCCGGTGGCCACGCTCTCGCTGGTGACCATCGCGTCCTTCAGCCGGTACATGCGCTCGTCAACGCTGGAGAACATGGTCCAGGACTACACGCGTACCGCGCGAGCGAAGGGTGCCTCGAACTCGAGGGTGCTCTTCGTGCACGTACTGCGCAACGCGATGATCCCGATCCTCACGCTGATAGGTCTCTCGGTCGGCTACGTCTTCAGCGGCGCGTTGATCACCGAAGCCCTCTTCAACTACCCGGGGATTGGCTACATCTTCTGGAACGCCACGCTGAGCACCGACTATCCGATCATCCTCGGCGTCATCGTCGTGACCGGCTTCGCGACCGTCCTCGGTTCGCTCATGGCCGACGTCATGTATGCGATCGCCGATCCACGCGTGAGGTACCGCCGAGCATGAGCACGTTGGATCAACCGCAAACCATCGCCTTCCCGCTTCCTGGCGGAGCCACGCAGGAGAAGCCGGGGGAGGTGCAGGATATCGTTCCAGCCTTTGAGGCTCAGGGCGTCTGGCGGCTTGCTTTCAACGTCTTCGTGCAGAACCGGCTCGCCGTCGTGGGCGTCGGGATCGTCGTGTTCATGGTGCTGTTCTGCTTCGTGGGGCCGTTCTTCTACCACACGAATCAGACGGCCACCAATCTCGCAAATGAATTCCTGGCGCCGTCGCACGCGCACCCGCTCGGCACCGACGAGGACGGCTTCGACATCGTCGGGCGTCTGATGATCGGCGGCCAGACCTCGCTCGAGATCGGCATCGCCGCGGCCCTGATCGCGACCGTATTCGGTGTCTTCTGGGGCGCCGTCGCAGGCTTCTTCGGCGGATGGATAGACAACCTGCTGATGCGTTTCGTCGACATCATGCTTGCCATCCCAGCGTTGTTCCTGCTGCTGTTCCTCGCCGTCGCATTCCCACGCAACGTCTTCACCCTCATCCTCGTGGTCGCGGTCACCGCCTGGCTCATCCCGGCCCGTCTCGTGCGCGCTGAGGCGCTGACCCTCCGAACCCGGGAATACGTCCAGGCCGTGACCATGATGGGCGGCGGCGGATTCCGGATCGTGCTTCGCCACATCATCCCCAACTCGGTGGGAACGATCATGGTCAACGCGACCTTCCAGGTGGCGGACGCCATCCTGCTGGTCGCGGCGATCAACTACCTCGGTCTCGGTATCGCCCCGCCGGCCACCAACTGGGGCGCGATGCTCTCCGACGGAACGACGTACATCGCGAACGGCTGGTGGTGGTTGATCTACCCAGCAGGACTAGCAATCGTCCTGACCGTTGTGGCGTTCAACTTCATCGGCGATGCCCTGCGCGACGCCCTAGAGGTACGTCTCCAGAAGCGCTAAGTCGCATCGAGCCCGAAACTGGCTCGGGGGTTAGCTCCGCACTCTCGTCCGGGTCCTGTCGGAGCGGGGACCCCCAGTGCGTCCCTCGCAAGGACTGGAGTTCTCAGGCGGCTGCCGTCTCCAGCGGGGGCCGCAGCGGGAAGTGGCAGGCAGCCAGGTGGTTCGGTCCGAAGAGGCGTAGCGGAGGTTCCTGCTCGGCGCAGAGCTGCTGGGCGAGGGGGCAGCGTGTGCGGAAGCGGCAGCCCGAGGGTGGGTTGATCGCTGAGGGGAGCTCGCCTTTGGGGGCATCCATCTCCTTGCTGCGCTCGATGTCCGGGTCCGGGATCGGAATCGCGCTGACCAGGCCTCGCGTGTAAGGGTGGGCGGGCTGCGAGTAGAGCTCGGCGCCTGTACCGATCTCGACCATCTTGCCGAGGTACATGACGCCGATGCGGTCGGACATGTACTTCACGACCGAGAGATCGTGGGAGATGATCACGTAGGTGAGCCCGTACTTCTCCTGCAGGTTGTTCATCATGTTGAGAATCTGCGAACGGATGGAGACGTCAAGCGCTGACACGGGTTCGTCGGCGACGATGAGATTGGGGTTGAGCGCGAGCGCCCTCGCCAGGCCGATGCGCTGCCGCTGACCGCCGCTGAATTCGTGCGGATAGCGCTCGAGCGCGCCACGCGCGAGTCCCACGTCATTGAGCAGCTCGGCGCAGCGGTCGGTCTGCTGCTTCTTGTTCCCGATCCCCTGTATCGCGAGCGGCTCCCGCAGGATGGTGACAACACGCATGCGCGGGTCCAGCGACGCATATGGGTCCTGGAACATCATCTGCATGTCGCGCCGCTTGGTGCGCAACTTGCCCTTGCTCATGGTCGCGATGTCGTCGCCGTTGATGACGATCGAGCCCGACGTCGGCGGCTCGAGCGCGACGATCATTCGCCCCGTCGTTGTCTTGCCGCACCCGGACTCGCCGACGAGGCCGAAGGTCTCACCGGGCTTCACCTCGAACGACACGTCCGAGACGGCGTGCACGGCACCGACCCGCCGCTGCAGGACCGCGCCCTTGGTGACCGGGAACTCCTTGACGAGGTTCTTCACCACGAGATATGGCTTGGCCCCGTTGGAGGCGACAGGTGCCGTCGTGGGGGCGGCGGGTGTGACGGTCATCCGGCTGGAACGGGCTCCGCGACAACCGGGTCGTCAACGCCTGCAGGGTGATGGCACGCGTAGAAATGCGCTGGCTCATGCTCGACGAGCGCCGGTTCCTCGGTGTGGCAGATCGCGGTGTCATACCTGCAGCGGGCCGCGAAGCGGCACGCGGGTGGAGGGGCCGTGAGGTCCGGCGGCAGACCCGGGATGCTGTACAGGCCGGTGGCAGCGTCCTGGTCGAGCCTCGGAATCGCCTCGACGAGCGCCTGCGTATAGCGATGACGCATGCCCTTGAAGAGCCGCCGCGTCTCGGAGGTCTCGACGATCTTGCCTGCGTACATGACCGCCACGCGATCAGCACGGCCGGCGATGACGCCCATGTCGTGCGTGATCAGCAGCACTGCCATATGCAGCCGGCGGCGTAGATCGTCGAGGAGGTCGAGGATCTGCGCCTGGATGGTGACGTCGAGCGCTGTGGTCGGCTCGTCGGCGATGAGCAGCTTCGGATCACAGACCAATGCCATCGCGATCATCACGCGCTGGCGCAGGCCTCCCGAAAGCTGGTGCGGATAGTCGCTGAGGCGTTCACGGGGCCGCGGCATGCCGACGAGGCCGAGGACCTCGGCACAGCGCTCCCTGGTTTCGTCGTCGTTGGTGTCGCGATGGATATGGAGCACTTCGCCGATCTGATCGCCGATGGTCATGGTGGGGTTGAGCGACGTCATGGGGTCCTGGAAGATCACCGCGACCTCGTCGCCGCGGATGTCGCGCATCGCCTTCTCCTCGAGGGGAACAACGTCGCGCCCATTGAGCTTGATGCTCCCTGAGACGATGCTTCCCCCCGAAGGCAGGAGCTTCATGATCGACATGCCGGTGATGCTCTTGCCGCAGCCCGATTCGCCAACCAGCCCCAGCGTCTCCCCTTGGGCGATGTGGAGCGAGACGCCGTCGACCGCTCGGACCGTCGTCCGGGACAGCCGGATGTAGGTCTTGAGGTTGTCGATCTCGAGAACGTTGGTGACGTTATCCATGGTGAAGCGGCAAATCCTCCGCATCGCCAGTGTATCAGCGCCACTAGGAGGGTTTGGGGCATTGTCGAAGGCCTTCCGATTGGCTAGGCTCGCGCTGTGAAGGTGACGGAGGGCGCCCCTGGCGCCCAGGCTGAAGACGAAAGCTTCAGCGGCGCTCGCGGGCTCCGAATCCATGTGAAGACCTGGCTTCCCGCTGTGCCGCCGGTCGGTGTCGTGGTCATAGCGCACGGGTTCGCGGAACACGGCGGCAGGTACGCTGCGGTGGCCGAGCGACTCGTCGCCGCCGGCATAGCGGTCCGCGCCCTCGATCATCGCGGTCACGGGCTCAGTGAGGGAAAGCGCACCAGCATCGTGCGATTTGCCGACTACGTCGACGACCTGAGCACGGTCATCGGGCAGGCGCGCGAGCGGTGGCCATCGCTGCATCTCGTGCTGCTCGGACACAGCATGGGCGGTCTGATCGCCCTCGACCTCGCCGTGCGCCAGACGATCCCGCTGGAGGGTCTGGTGCTCTCCGCTCCCGCTGCGTGTCCCCGAGAGGTCTCGACGTTCACGCTCGCGGTCGGGCGGGCACTGTCACGGGTTGCGCCGAACACCGGCGTGCTGCGCCTGCCTTTGAACCGGATCAGCCGGGACCCGGCGGTCGTCGACGCCTACAACAACGACCCGCTCGTGTTTCGCACGCCCATCCGCGCACGCCTCGGCGCGGAGATGCTCGACGCGATGGACCGTGTCGACGCTGGACTCCCGTCGCTGCGTGTCCCCTTGCTGGTCATGCAGGGAACCGCCGATGGGCTCGTCGATCCCGGATGCGGACCGCACGTCTACGATCGCGCCGGCTCGATCGACAAGACGCTCAAGATGTACGACGGTCTCTGGCACGAGATCTTCAACGAACCCGAACGTGAGCACGTGCTCGACGACCTGACCGCCTGGTTGGGAACACACTTCTGACGGCGTTCGCGAGTCGAGGATTAGAGTCGACAGACGATGCGCGAGCAGTGGGCTGTCAAACCGGGGTCGAAGGTCGACATCTCCACCATCGATCCAGGGGACACGCGGGCTCTCAAAGATGGTCGTACCGCCGGCGATGCGGCGCTGGACAGCGATCGGCAGGCGCTCATCGAATGGCAGACACGCCTCTATGCGGAGAGCCGGCGCTCGTTGTTGCTGATCCTCCAGGGGACCGACGCTTCGGGGAAGGACGGCACGGTTGCGCACGTATTCAGCGGAGTCAATCCGCAGGGGACTCGCGTCACGTCTTTCAAGGCGCCGACCGCCGAGGAGCTCGCCCACGATTTTCTCTGGCGGGTGCATCGAGCAGTACCGCTCGCGGGACAGATCGGTGTCTTCAACCGATCCCAGTACGAGGATGTGCTGGTTGCCCGCGTGCGCAAGCTCGTCCCCAAAGACGTGTGGAAGAAGCGCTATGACGACATCACCGCCTTCGAGTCACTGCTCACCCAAGGTGGCACGACAATCGTCAAATGCTGCCTGCTCATCTCCAAGGATGAGCAACGCCGGAGATTTGAGGAACGCCTGAAGGATCCGCAGAAACGCTGGAAGTTCCAGCGCGGCGACCTCGAGGATCGCGCGCTCTGGAAGCAGTATCAGGCCGCCTATTCCGAGGCGATCACACGCACCTCAACCAAGGATGCGCCCTGGTACATCATCCCGTCGGATCACAAGTGGTATCGGAACTGGGTGATCAGCCGGTTGCTCATCGAGACGCTGACCGAGATGGATCCGAAGTATCCGGAGCCACCCGACCTCGCCGGAATCAAGATCACCTAGCCGCAGGCGTCAGACCGGACGTTCGGTGATCCAGATCATCGCGTTGCCGGATGGGTGTTCGATTGCGTCCGGCATGATGCGATCGAGTCGATATCCCAGCTTCTGCGGCACCCCGGCACTCGCGACATTGCGTTCGTCGCAGTGGATCTCGACGCTCTGGATGCCCGGAAGGTCGAGTGCCGCGTTGGTGAGCAGGCGCGCTGATTCGGTTGCGATGCCGCGGCGGTGATATGCGCTGTGGACCCAGTAACCGATCTCCAGCGCATCAGGTCCAATCCGCGGCATGAGGCCGCACCCGCCGACGAATTCGCCGGAGTCGCGCAGCGTGATCGCGTAGTTGGCGGCCGCGTCACCGCCGAACTGCGCGACCGACGGCCCGAGAAAGCTCATCACCGACTCGTCGGTCGGCTCCGACTCAGCCCAGGGCATCCACTCTCGAAGACGGTCACGGCTCACCGCGATCGCCTGCTTCAAGGCGGCGCTGTCGGTGAAGACGTAGCGCCGTAACGTCACGATGTTCCCGCGCAACTCGTCCGGCGGATGAAAGTCCACGAGGGCCATTCTCTCGTTCCGGCCTCGCGTGGCGACCCCGATCGGATTTGAACCGACGATCTCCACCTTGACAGGGTGGCGTGTTAGACCAGGCTACACCACGGGGCCGCGAAGCACCCGATGATACCAACCGGGCTCCAGGCGAACCCGAGTACGTTGCCAGCCATGCCTCGCCGGCCCATGCGTCCCAACGAGATTTCCTCCGGCGGCGTGGTCGTGCGCCGATCTCCGGCCGGCTACGAAGTCTGCCTCATCAACGACGGGCGCTACTGGGGTTTCCCCAAAGGGCGCGTCGAGGCGGGTGAGACACCAGAGGTGGCCGCGATGCGAGAGATCTCTGAGGAGACCGGCATCGCTCTCGAATCGCTCGTGCTGCGGACCCCATTGCCGCCGACCGAGTACGTGTACCGCAAGCCCAATCACGGCCCCCTGGTCTTCAAGCGCGTCCACAACTACATCGTCGAGGCACCGGCCGAAGCTGAGCTGCACCCCGACCCGGCGGAGATTGCGGAGGCCGGCTGGTTCGGATTCGACGATGCGCAGTCGCGGCTGAGCTTCAAGAACAGCGTGTCAGTGCTCGAAGCCGCGAGGCAGGTCCTCGAGCACGAGCGCTGAGGAGGGGCGCCGCGGGGCGCGCCGTAGAATCGGGTCGAATGCAATTGTTCGACACCGCCCGCCAGGAGGTGGTGCCCTTCGAGCCGCGGGGCGGACAGGTCGGCATCTACGTCTGCGGCATCACCCCGTACGACTCGGCGCACCTCGGCCACGCGTTCGTCTATCACGTGTTCGACGTGCTCAACAGGCGCTTTCGCGACGCCGGGCTCACCGTCCGGAGCGTGCGTAACGTCACCGACGTCGATGACGACATCCTGCGGGTCGCTCGTGAGCGCGGCGTCGACTTTCGCGAGCTTGCGGACGAGCAGGTGCGCCTGTTCGATCACGACATGGCAGAGATCGGCTTGCTCGCACCCGACGTCGAGCCGCGAGCGACCGAGCACGTCGAGGAGATGGTGGGCTGGATCACGCGTCTCGTCGATGGCGGCTATGCGTATGCGGTGGACGGCTGGGTCTTCTTCGATTCGGGCGTGTATCCGGACTACGGGCGGCTGAGCCGCCTCGACCACGCCACCATGATCGAGCTCAGTCGAGAGCGTGGCGCCGACCCGGATGACCCGCGCAAGCGCCACCCGCTGGACTTCGTGCTCTGGCAGGCGTCGGCCCCGGACGAGCCGAGCTGGCCGAGCCCATGGAGCGACGGCCGCCCCGGCTGGCACATCGAGTGCACGGTGATGTCAACCGGCGCACTCGGTCATCCCGTCGACATCCACGGCGGGGGCAACGACCTCATCTATCCCCACCACGAGTCCGAGATCGCCCAGGCTGAGGCCGGAGGCGTCGCGCCCTATGTGCGGCACTGGACGCACGTGGCCATGGTCAACCTCGACGGCGTGAAGATGAGCAAGTCGCTCGGCAACCTCGTCTTCGTCCGCGACCTCGTCAAGCGCGTGCCCGGCGCTGCGGTGCGTCTCCTCCTCGCGGCGCATCACTACCGCGTGTCGTGGTCCTACGAGGACGCCGAAGTAGAGGTGGCCGCGATGCGGCTCCGTCGCTACCTTGCGGCGATGCAGGGGGGCGGCACCATCGGTCACGAGGCTGCGCTCCGCCACAAGCAGCGATTCTTCGAGCGGCTCGACGACGACCTCGACACTCCCGGGGCACTCGAGGTGCTCGATGCCATCGCGCAGGAGCTCGCCGGCGGCGCTGAGGATGCCGGGCCCGGTACCGAGGGTCAGCAGTTGCTCGGCAGGTTGCTGGGCGTGCTCGGCGCGGAGCCCGGCGCCGTGACGGCTTGAGCGGTTACCGACCCCACGGCGCGCGGTCGCCGCGTGCCCGGAAGCGAAGCACCGCTGAGGAGATGTTCTCCTCGAGGAACTTGTAGAAGAGCTGCCGCTGCGAGACATCGATCGCGGCCTCAACCTCCTGGCCCTCACGCCGGCGTGCGATCCAGGGTGGAACCCCGTCGGCGACCATCTCGGTGCCGACGCGAACGTGCACCAGCGAATCGTTGTCCTCACTGACGTGCACCGTCACCTTGAGGACCAGGCCGGTGTGCTCGACGATCCGCCAGCTCCGTTCCCAGCGAGCTTTGCGAGCCGGGTCGTGAGCGAGCAGGACGTCTTCGTCGACGATGACGCTCTCGCCGCTGCGAGCCGCGCGGCCCAGCAGACGCCGGATGCTCTGATCGAGATCGCGAGCGATCCAGTTGACGAGTGACGGCGCGCGGTCGTTGATGTCAGGGAAACCGTTCGGGTCCTTCGCCAGCTCGCCGATCGCCTGCACGGTGCCGGCGTGGCGGCGGCAGTAGGTGATGCCCGAGAACGCGACGCTGTGGGCGGGGCAGAACGAGGACGGGCACTGGCGGCCGCGTCGGTCCTGATAGGCGCAGAGCTGACCGTCCGTGCGAGTGCACCCACGCAGGGAGCACGGTCGAGCAACGGACACGACGAGGCCGTTACCGGTGTCCAGGTGGCTGGGTTCGTACATGGTGGTCATCGGCGGCACTCCACGGGGACGATCCTACCCCGGGGTTTGCGGTCAGACCGGTGACGGAGCTGTTGCGACCTGTCGATCGAGTGCGACGGCGAGGCGGCGAATCGATGCCATCAACACGGCGAACGCCTCGGGCGTCAGGGATTGCGCGCCATCGCTCAACGCATTCTCGGGATCGGGATGGACCTCGATCATGAGGCCGTCCGCGCCGGCGGCGACGCTGGCGCGAGCCATCGGGGGCACCAGTGGACGGTGGCCCGTCGCGTGCGAAGGATCGACGATCACCGGCAGGTGCGACAGCGCCTTGACCACCGGCACGGCGCTCAGGTCGAGGGTGTTGCGGGTCGCGGCCTCGAAGGTGCGGATCCCACGCTCGCACAGAACGACATTCGGATTGCCATGGGCGACCACGTACTCGGCGGCGAGCAGCCACTCCTCGATGGTGTTGCTCAGCCCACGCTTGAGGAGCACCGGACGGTGTGCTGCACCGACAGCCTCGAGCAAGGCGAAGTTCTGGGCGTTGCGGGTCCCGACCTGGAGCATGTCGGCGTACTCCGACACGAGGTCGACGTCCGCAGGGGTCAGCACCTCGGTCACCACGGGCAGCCCGGTTGCCTCGCGTGCCTCGGCGAGGTGGCGCAGGCCGTCGAGCCCGAGCCCGCGAAACGAGTAGGGAGAAGACCGCGGCTTGAATGCACCGCCCCGGAACATGGTGGCTCCCGCATCGGCGACGCTCCGCGCCGTGGCGAGCACCTGCTCGCGGCTCTCGACGGCGCACGGGCCGGCGATGACAACCAGTGACCCATCACCGAAGCGAACACCGGAAACGTCGACCACCGTGGGCTCAGGATGCCACTCCCGGGTCACCTGCTTGTAGGGCTTGCTCACCGGGATGGCGTCGACGACGCCGGGAAGATCGCAGATGGCGTCGCGGATCGATCCCGGGTTGCTGCCGAGGACCCCGATCGCGAGCCGGTCGGCGCCGGGCAGCTCGACCGGCTCGAAACCTCGCTCACGCACGTGCTTGAGCACATTCGCGACCTGCTCAGGGGTTGCCTGCACGTTCATGAGGACCAGCATTGCTTTGATCCTACGAGAAGCAGGCGTTCAGGCCCACGTCCAGCTGTTCAGGACCTCCTGCAGAGCGGCGGAATCGGTGGTGAAATTGGCCGGCGCGGTGCTGAGCGCGATCTCATACGTGTTGCCTGCCTGATTCACCACCATGTCCTCGTTCTCCTGCGTCGCCGAACCTGTGCCACCTGTGTAGGTGATCAGCACACCGGAGACGCCGTCGATGTCGACCGGCTCGGCCGGGCTCACGTCGACCGCGCCGGCCGGGGTGATGCTTGCCAGGTACGGAGCGAGCTGGTCATCCGCAACCGGCTGCGGCGTCGTCTTCGCAAGCAGGACGCCGTGATCCGGTGCAGCGAGGAACATGAGGACGGTCCCGGTCCCGCTTGCGGTCGACGTGGTGCTCTGATTTGTCGCCTGGGCCTGCCACCCCACGGGAATGTTGGTGCGGAACCCGGTGCCGGCGAATGGCGCCACTTGCGCGGCAGGCGTCGCTGACGTCACGGCGCTCGCACTGGGAGTCACCGTTGCGGCGGGCGCGCCACACGCGGTGAGCAGCAGGCTTGCCAGGTATGCGCACACCACGACCGCGCGCGTGCAGGCGGAAGGCAAGGTCACGTTACCGAGAATAGCCGAGCGATCCCGCCTGAGCAGGTATCGATGCGAGGACAATCGCACGCATGGCAACGCGCTCTGCCCTCCGCGTCGCGCGACTGGGTCCGGCACACACCGGTCATCTCGCCGCGCTCATTGATCGTGACCCGGTCAACAACGTCTACCTGCGGAGCGAGCTGCGCCTCGGATTCGACGCCGGCGACTGGTGGGGTGCATTCGCGGAGAACGAGCTCACGTCGGTGGTGCTCGGATGGTCGTTGGTCGTGCCCTACATCCCCGATCGGGAGGCCGCTGCACCACTCGCGCACGCGCTCGCGGCCAGCGCGCAGCCGCGCATGATCGTCGGGCACAAGGCGTCCGTCATGGCCCTGCACAACGCGTTTCGGCCGCCACGGCCGGCGCGCGAGCTGCGCGATCCGCAGCCGCTGATGATTCTCGATCGCGGGGAGCTCCGGGGCACGCCCTCGCCGGACGTGCGCCTCTCGTCGCGGGACGACCTCGAGGCATTGATTGTCGCGGCGGCGCGGATGCACCGCGAGGAGATGGGCATCGACCCGCTCGCGGTCGATGCGCCGGCATGGCGGATGCGCATGCTCAGCCTCATCGAGCGTCGCTGGAGCTGGCTCTGGATGCGCGACCATGAGGTGCTGTTCAAAGCCGAGCTCTCCGCGTGGACGCCGGACGTCGTCCAGATCCAGGGCGTCTACACGGCGCCGAAATATCGAGGCCAGGGCATCGCGCGTGCCGGTCTCGCCGCCGTCTGCACCAGCATCTTCAGGGACGTCCCGCGCTGCAGCCTCTACGTCAACCAGTACAACGTGGTCGCGCAGCGCGTCTACGAGCGGCTCGGCTTCAGGCAGACGGACGTGTTCGCCACAGTGATGTACTAGGCGCCGACCACCATGATCGAGACGAGCGCAGAGGTCACCCTCCCGGTCACGCCCGAAGAAGCCTTTGCGGTCGTGGCCGACATCGAGCACGCCGACTGGCTGCCCGCCATCCGGCGGCTCCGTCACATCAGCGGGCCATCCGGTGGGGTCGGAGCGCGCTACGAGGTGGAGGCCGGCCTGGTGGGTCGCCACCTGCGCGGGATCCTGGTCTGCACCGAGCTGACGCCGCCGAAACATATGGTGCTGACCCTCGAGGAAGGTTTGGATCTGACCCTCGACGTCAACATTCGCAAGGTGGTTGGCGGATGCACGGTGGTGATGTCGGCGCGGTACACGGTGACCGGACGCCCCTTCGCAGGCGCGGTGGAGCTCGCCTCGCAGGGTCCTGCGCGCAGGGAGACGGCTCGGGCAGTCGAGCAGCTTGCCGCGCGTTTCGCGCGCAAGGACGGCGGCGCAAAGAGCGTGGCCCGATGACCAAAAGCGAACTGGCGGACCGCGAGATCCTCGACGCCAAAGTGCGGTCGCTGCCGCCGCTCCACGAAGACGCGGCTACCCGGCTGCTCGAGGAAGTGCGTGCCCACGGCAGGGGCCCCGCACTCGACGAGCTCGTCGAGCATCAGCTGGCGGCGATCCTTGCTCTCGCCGAAGCGCGGGGCGGCAAGGGTGTCGAGGTTGGCGATCTGACCCAGGAGGGCACGATCGCCGGCGTGGTCGCCGTCCTGGAGTACGCCGGGCAGCGCGGCCCCGCCTCCGGTCTCGATCGGTTTGTCAGCCGGCTCGTCGCCTTGCACATGGACGACACCATCGAGCTGGCCGCCATCGAGCGGGCGAGCGACGAGGCCTTCGTGCGCGACACCGAGGTCTACGAGGCGGCTGAGATCCGCGCGCGCCACGAGTTCGGGCGGACTCCCACCGTGCTCGAACTGGCCGCGGAGCTGGGCTGGCCGGAGGAGCGCGTTGCGATCGTCGGCGCGATGCTCAACGACGCCCGGGCACGCTACGACAGCGAGATCGTCGAGTACCTCGACGACGTCGACGACGAGGAGTAGACCGAGCCGGTCTCGAGCCTTCGGCCGTCAGGACGTGGGGCCGAAGTCGACGTCCTTGGTCTCGACGGTGCCGGCCGTCCGCCCAGGCGCCGTCTGCTGACCCCAGTACAGGTTCGTATGGGCGATGACCAGCTCGGGTGACGGCGCCCCCCATTCGGTCTGGTCCTCGGTGGTATGTGCATCGCTGACCAGCGTGGCGTCGTATCCCCTGACGAAGGCCCCATGGAGCGTCGAGCGGATGCACGCATCGGTCTGCGCTCCGACCACGACGAGCCGCCCCACCCCCAGGCCGGACAGGACCGTCTCCAGGGGCGTGTCCTCGAAGGAGTCGAAGTAGTTCTTCTCGATGAGCGGCTCGGCTTCGTCCGGGTGCAACTCAGGGACGATCCGCCATTCGTAGCTCCCCCGCGCGAGATTCTCGTCGGAGTGCTGGACCCACACGACCGGAACATCCTCCTCGCGGGCTTTCTCGACGAGGTTGCCCACGTTGGCGACCACCTCGTCGCGACGCGGCGTTCCGCCGACCACGCCGTTCTGCACGTCGATGACGAGGAGTGCGGTGTTCGGACGATTTTCGAGTGTGCTCATGGTGTTCCCTTAATCATGCTGGGCTTCTCACTGGACGACACGTTGGCCTGATACGCCTCGCGCAGCCAGTCGACCACGGAGTCGTCGATGTCGTCGGGTGAACGCAGAGCGATCCGGACGTTGACATAGTCGTTGCCGAGCCCAGGAGCTGCGAGCAAACGTCCTCCGGGCTCCACACCGGGGAGCCGGAGCCCGACATCGACGCGGTCCGGGTGGTGGCTCGGATGATCGCAAAGGTGCGCTTGGGACTGACCAGGGTCACGTAGGTCTTGCGCGCCTGGACATCCACCTCACCGACCTCGATGGCGCGGACGAGCAGCTCGTCGAGGATCGGACGCAGCTGCTGACGGTCGGCGTACTGGCCGTCGATGAGCTCGTCCGCGCTGGCCAGGAAAAAGTCCGGGTATCCGAATCGCTCCATCACCAGCACCATCTGCGGGTACCCGGTGACGCCCTCTGAGGTGAGCCAGGTGCGGAGTTGGGGTTCGTCGATGTCGCCAAGTTCCGCGACGCGCGCCGCCCAGACCGCGATGCCCTCCCCGGTCCGGCGCTCGAGGATCTTCTCGATCCGCTCGCGCATCTCGAGCCATGTTCGCGGGCGAGCGGGTGCGGCCTGGGCCGGCGTGGGTCGGGGCATCGCCCTACTCTGACTCACCGGCGCAGGTCGTCGCCGCGCCAGTCGAGGTCGTGGAGCCCCTCGCCGGTGCCGCGCCTGATCGCGCTCTGCCCGAACCGTTGACGCAGGCGGTCGAGCGTGTGGTCGATGCGGTCGATCGCCGGTCGATCGAAGAGGTCGAGCTGGGGTGCCTCGGCGAGACCGCTCACCCCCACGCCGAGCAGCCGCACCGCGTCGCCGGACCAGGCTGCATCGAGCAGGGCGAGTGCGGCATCGCGAACGGTCGTGTCCGTCGCTGTGGACGAGGCGAGGGTTTCCTGACGTGTGATCGTCGTGAAGTCCGAATAGCGCAGCTTCAGGGCCACCGTGCGTGCGGTCCATCCGCCGGTCCGGAGCCGGGCGCCAACATCGCTTGCCAGCTCGGCGACACGTGCATGCAGCGCGTCCCGCTGAGCGACATCACGAGCGAAGGTCTCCTCGCGCGACACACTCCGCGGAGCGCCCGGCACCGTGACCGGCGCCGTGTCGACGCCCCGTGCCCGTTCCCACAGCGATGAGCCCGACGCGCGACCGACACGACGTTGCACGGTGTCCAGTGGCAGCGCAGCGAGCTGTCCGAGCGTGGAGACGCCCAATCCGCTCAGGGCGCGCTCGGCGGCCGGTCCCAGCCCGGGGAGACGGCGCAGCGGCAAAGGGGCAAGGAAGGCAGCCTCTTCGCCGGGCTCGACGACCACGAAGCCACGCGGTTTGCGCAGGTCGGACGCGATCTTGGCCACGGTCTTGCAGGTGGCGACCCCGAACGACGCATGCAGTCCGCTCGCGGCCAGGATTCGCTCACGGATCTCCTCGGCGATGTGCTGTGACGAGCCGAAGCGCCGGACGGACCCGGTGACATCGAGGAACGCCTCGTCGAGCGAGAGCGGCTCGATGATCGGTGTGTAGTCGCGAGCGATGTCGAACACGGTCTTCGACGCGTCGCGATAAGCGCGGAAGTCAACCGGGACGAGCACCGCCTTCGGGCACAGCCGGAGCGCGGTGCGCAGTGGCATCGCTGAATGGACTCCAAAAGCACGTGCTTCATATGAAGCAGCACTGACCACTCCGCGGTTCAGCTGCGCGCTGCCATCACCCGACGG
>PKYW01000099.1:24671-56252 GCA_003132805.1 Candidatus Dormiibacterota bacterium
GCTGCCCCCACTCATCGATATCCGCCTCACGCACATAGCCTGCGCGAATCATCAGCTCCATATACGGAACTGCCAGATGCGGTGCGGCGCGACGCAACACCCAAGGCGGTGGATTGTCCTTGTTCTTGTTGACGCTCTGGTAGAAGTAGATCTGATTCAGATCGCACAGAAGGGCAAGCCGGTGCAAGGAAATCCCCCTCTCCGCGCACCGTTCTTTGATGTACTCCTTGAACTCCACGCTTATTCAAAGTATAGGCACATGTTCCGTAATGCACCGGGCAATTCGCGAAGCGCGGCAATCACTGCATCGGCTTCGCTGGAACCGCTGTCGCCGATTCTGCGGATGAGCACCGCGCGCATGCCGGCTCCGTGTGCGCCGGCGACGTCGGCGCGCTCGCTGTCGCCCACCATGACCGTGTGCTCCGCGCTGGTTCCGAGCGCTGCCAGCGCGGCCTCGAAGATGCTAGGCGAAGGCTTGCGCCAACCGATTTCCGCCGAGAACGTCACCGCGTCGAGGTGCCCCTCCAGGCCGACAAACGCGAGCTGGGCGTGCAGCGACTCGACGCGGTATGGCGCGTTCGAGCAGAGCCCGAGTCGGAGCCCTCGATCCCGAAGCGAATCCAGGAGTGGGATCGCCTCCTGGTCGAGATGTGCGCCGTGCCACCAGGCCTCCTGCTCGATCCGGAGCACCTCGTCGAGGAGTGCGTGGTCCAGCTTTACTCCGGCGTCCTCGTAGGCCCGCAGCGACACCGCAACGACATCGATCTCGTCCAGCGCACCACGCTCCTGGTGCTCGTCGACCTCACGTTCGACACGGTCGAGGATCGCGCGCAGCGTCGCCCTCGATGGGGCGGTCCGGCCTGAGGCCCCGACCACCTCGATGATCTGTTCCTCCGCCTCGGCGAGTGCTTCGTGCGGGCGGGAGAATTCGACCAGCGTCTCGCCATAGTCGAAGAGCACGCCGTCGATCGCCGGCCCCCTCCCGCCCCGGCCAACGCTCACGCCGGGGTGCCACCTCCACCGCCGCCGCCGCGTCCGCCCCGTCCTCCGCGACGCTTCCGGCCGCCCTGCCAGCGTCGCTTCGAGCGTTTGCCAGTGCTCCGCGGCGCGGGCGAGAGCTTCTCGAGGTAAGCCTCGCCGGGATGGGGCTCGTTCGGATGGCCCGCGCGAGCACCGGGCGCCGCGGCGATCCGCGTCTCGAGTTCGATCAGAACGGCTTCGAGCGGTCGCTTGTCACTCGCCGGGGGTGCGGCCGTCTCCGCCCACGGCTGCGACTTGGGACTGGCCTCGGCGGCGAGGGCGTCATTGACCGGGAGCTCGGGGACGGCGTCCAGCACCGATTCGATCGCGCGGGCGATGAGCCGGTCGGCTTCGAGGGGGTCGTTGAGCGGTCGGTCAGCCATCACTCGTACCAGCCTGCGAGCGCCAGGCCGGCGATCGTCTTGACGTCAACCTCGCCGCGCCGTACCAGCGCCTCGATCCCCTGGTGATCGAAGTGCTCGATGTCCATCCGCTCGTCAGCGTCACGATTGGTGGGGCCTTCGGTGAGGTCGACCGCCGCAAAGAAGTGCATCACCTCGGTGGAGTAGCCCGGCGTGAGCGGGGCACTCCCCAACGGGGTGATGTGCAGGGCGCGCAGCCCGGTCTCCTCGGCCAGCTCGCGCTCCGCGGTTCGTGCCGGCTCCTCGCCCGTGTCACGAGTGCCCGCGGGAAGCTCCCAGAGCGCCCTTCCGACCGCGTGACGCCACTGCCGGACCAGCACCACCCTTTCATGCTCGTCGATCGCAACGATCGCCACGGCACCAGGATGAGCCACCACCTCGCGCTGGGCGCGAGTCCCATCTGCCAAGGTGACGTCGTCCTCGAAGAAGGTCAGCAGCCTGCCCTCGTAGATGATCCGACGGGATGTCTTGGTCTCACGCAGGTGCTCGGTGGCTCCGGCATCTCCGGAACCGGTCTCAGTGATCACCCGCTGAGTTTGACGCCCCTAGGCGCAGATCAGGCGCACGACCACTCGTGGGACAGGCCTTCCGCGAACATCTTGGCCGCGATGTCGGCCTGCACCGCCGGATTCCAGATCGTCGCCGCGGTCCCGCCGTGGGCGATGAAGGTGGACATCAGGAACTGGAACACACCGTAGTACGGCCCGCTGGGATTCAGCGAGTTCCAGTGGTAGTGCGACTCGCAGTTGGCGGTCTGGAGCATCCACGAGACGCTCACGCCGTACTTCTCAGCTGCGGCGGTGATGTCCGCCACCACCTGTGCCTGGCTCACCGAGAGGCCCGACGGGACCACGAAGGCGGGGCGAGACACCCGCGCCTTACGCGGCGCAGCCTTCTTCGCCGGGGCGGGGTAGGCCCTGAACAGCGCGGCCATACGCACCCGAAGCATCAGGGGGTGTGAGGTCACGTTGGTGAGGAGATCGACCTCACCGACCGACGAACGGACCAATGAGGCGGACGCGGCGGCTCCCTGGGTGGGCGCCGTGATGAGCACTGCGGTCGCAGGTCCAGCCACCATGATCAGGCAGCCGAGAACCAGTCCACGTGCCCGCTTGGGTAATAGCAAGGCGGATCACTCCTGTTAGGTCGGGCTCCGTTCAGCGCTCCCTCGACCGGGCTTGAAAGCGGCTCGCCCTGGCTGCCCCTCTGGGGACTCTCGTCTCGACAACAGCTGGTGGCGTGAGCCGCGGGCGACCGTACCACAACGGGTACTTGCGCCTGCAACTCGCTCAAAAGGAGCGAACGCGTCCTACCAGCCGGTGGATGCTCCGATGGCACAGGTGGCCGGACCGGCATTGAGCACGACCGGGACATCCGCTGACAGCGTGGACCCGGCCTGCCAGACGGCCTCCTCGTATCCACCCCCCAGGATCACCCCGGCAGCGTTCTCGCAGACGGCGTAGCTCACCACCGCCACGCCCGCGGACACCGGATCCGATGGCGTCAGGGTGCCTTTGACGTTGCCGTAGCCGTGCGCCGGGTGGCATGGCTGGCACGAGTACGTGGCGGAGAGCGTGGGGAAGGTCGGCCCGATGCTCGTCGGCCAGGATCCGACGGTGACCGTCGCGTCGACGCTGGTCGCGCCGTTGCAGGCATCGGTGCAGTCGCCGGTCACCGCCAGCGTCTCGCCCGGAGCGAGGTTCACCGCCGCCTCCGAGTCCAGCGAGCCGAGGGTGTGGCCGGCGCGATGGGTGACGAAGTGCACGACCACTGAAGCAGCGCCGTGGTACTTGGCCTCGTTCCTGATGCGGGCGACCGGGATCGCGGCCAGGTCGAAGGTCCCGACACCGACTCCGACCACACCGACTGTGAGCGTGTCAGGGGGCAGCGCCGTCGGCGATGGCGTGGGCGTCGCTGTGGGCGAGGGGGTTGCGGTCCTCGCGACCGTCCCCGAGCAGGCAGAGAGCAGGACCATGGCGACGCCGGCGAGCCAGAGCAGAGGAGATCGGACGCGAGGCATTCCCACCATCGTAGGGGCAGTTTCAGGCTCAATCGGCGCGTGACAGAATTGACATCCGGGTCAATGGCTCGGCCCACGGAGGCACCCACGCTTGCATTTCACGGCTGAGCACGACGCGCTCCGCGAAACGGTGCGCGACTTCGTCGCCCGGGAGTTGCGCCCGCATGCGGACGAATGGGAGGCGGCGGAGGGCTTCCCGGACAGCGTCTTCACGCGCATGGGCGAGCTCGGCCTGCTGGGGTTGCGCTACCCGGAACAGTACGGCGGGCAGGGCGGCGACTACTTCAGCGCGATCGTCCTCGCCGAGGAGATGGCCCGTTGTGGTTCGGGCGGCGTCGGGATGGCGATCAGCGTGCACACGGAGATGGCTACGCCACCGATCCTCAGGTGGGGGACCGAGGAGCAGAAACAGCGCTACCTGGTGCCCGCGATCAGGGGCGAGAAGATCGCGGCCCTCGGCATCACGGAGCCCGACACCGGCAGCGACGTCGCCGCCATCCGCACCCGCGCCGAGCGGGTGGACGGCCACTGGAGGATCAACGGCAGCAAGCTCTACATCACCAACGGCGTGCGCTGCGACTTCATCCTGCTGGTCGCGCGCACCGGCTCCCAGGATGACGGGGCGCACGGGATCACCCTCTTTCTCGTCGACAAGAACCTGCCCGGGTTCACCGTCTCGCGAAAGCTCAAGAAGCTGGGCATGCACTCGAGCGATACCGCCGAGCTGTCGTTCAACGACGTCGAGGTGGGCGACGACGCGGTCCTTGGCGAGGTCGGCCAGGGCTTCTACAACCTCATGTGGGAGNNCCGATCGCGAAGTTCCAGGTCAACAGGCACAAGCTCGTCGACCTCTTCACCGAGATCACCGTCGCCAAGAACTTCGTGTACAGCATCGCCGAGCGCTGGGACCGCGACGAGTACCCGGTGACCGAGATTTCGATGGCCAAGCTCCTGGTCGGACGGGTGACGACACAGGTGGCCGATACGTGTCTGCAGCTCCACGGCGGCATGGGTTATATGGCCGAAAGCGGCATCTCCCGATACTTCCGCGACTCGCGGCTCATCCGCATCGGTGGCGGGACCGACGAGGTGATGAAGGAGATCATCGCGAAGACCGCGCTGGGGTTGTAGCCGGCCGCAGGTACTGGTTCACCCATCGCCCGCGCGGAACGTTATGTGCCGCGGTAGACCGCAACGTCCAGCAGCGACTCGGCTGCCTCACAGACCGACGGGGCGATGCCAGGATCGTGGCGGTCCATGCGGGCGGCGAGGCCGGCGCCGTCATAGAGGAGGTGGAGCTGACGGCCGAGCGTGACGGGATCCGCGGCCCCGGCTTGCTCTGCGAGATCGGTGAACATGCCTCGAATCGAGGCGCGGAACTCATCTGCGGCGGCCTCCACGAGACCGCCTCGCGGCGCCTCGGTTGACGCCGCTGTGAAGGCGCAGCCATTGAAGTCCGCTTGCGCGAACTGCTGGGCCTGGGCGTCGAAAACGGCGAGAATCTTCTCGCGTGGATCGTCGACTCTCGCCATTGCCGCGGCGAGCCGGCTGGTGGTGAGCTCGTGTCGTGAGGCGAGGTACGCGGCCACGAGCTCTTCCTTGCTGCGAAAGTGGTTGTAGAGCGAGGCCTTTGCCACGCCGGCACGCTCGATGATCCGATCGATGCCGACTGTCTGGATGCCTTCGGCGTAAAAGAGCTCGTTGGCGGCAGCGAGCAGCCGATCTCGCGCGGAGGTGCGATGATCAATCTCAGTCGGTGCGGTGATGCTCACGGGTGAGTTCCTCTCAGACAGGTCTGTCTATCGTACGGCGGCCTCGCAACCATGGCAGTGACTCCGGGCCAACCAGCACTGGAGTCACACCGCCGTTCGGCCGCCATCAGCGGCGATGGTTGCCCCGGTGAGGTAGCTCGACTTGGCCGAGGCGACGAAGGCAATCACCTCCGCGATCTCCTCAACCTGGGCACCCCGGCCCGGCAACGTGGTCTTGCCAGCTGCTCGATCCGATCGCTCTTGCCGGGCGTGCTGAATACCGGCCCGGCCGCCACGGCGTTGACCCGCACCCGCGTGGGCTGAACTCGGCTGCCCACGACCGGGCCATGGAGGTGAGCGCTGCCTGCCTGATTCCTGACGGTAGAACCGCTGGCTAGGCTCATGGCGCTGTCCTCTGAGTAGACTGGTCTGTCCGATCGGCTATGGGAAAGGTAGACCAGTCTGTTCAATAAGTCAAGGTGCGATCAATTGCCGCTGTAGGAGCGGCCCGGCGTCGCCGATCGCGCCAATAATTCCAGTCGTCGGCCCTGCGCATCTATAGACTCCCCGTGACGCTCACCGTTCGGAGGATTGACTGATGCAGGACCGGATCATCGGCACCACCATGCCCGTGCTCGAGATCACGCTCGACCCGGGCGAGGCAATCTTCTCCGAGTCTGGAGAGCTGTCCTGGATGACGCAGTCCATCGTCATGCAGACGTCGACCCAGATGGGCGGTGGCGGAGGCGTCGGCGGCGTGTTCAAGCGCGCTCTCGGTGGCAGCTCGATCTTCATGAGCCAGTACTCAGCGCAGGGTGGTGCGGGCATGGTCGCGTTCGCCGCCCGCCTTCCCGGCCAGATCTTTCCGCTCGACGTGGCGCCCCAGCCGGGCTATGGGTACCTGGCGCACCGCCACGCGTTCGTGGCCGGTGTTGGGGGCGTGCAACTCTCGATCGGGTTCCAGCAGCACCTCGGCGCCGGTTTCTTCGGCGGCGACGGATTCCGCCTCCAGAAGATCACCGGGCAGGGGCGTGCCTGGTGTGAGCTGAGCGGCGAGATCATCACGTACGACCTCAAGCCGGGCGAGTTCCTCCGCGTGCATCCGGGCCACGTCGGGCTGTTCCAGGACACGGTGAATTTCGCGATCACCACGGTCAAGGGCATCAAGAACAAGATCTTCGGCGGCGACGGCATCTTCCTCGCCCAGCTCACCGGGCCGGGCCGGGTCTGGTTGCAGTCGCTCCCGCTCCAGAAGCTCGCCCAGTCGCTCTCCGAGTTCTCGCCGGGTCAGGCGGTGGAGGCCGGTGCTGCAGGCGCGGCCGGCGGCGCGATCACCGGCGGGGTTATGCGCGGGATCCTGGGGGGCTGAACTCGCTGCGCTGAAAGAGCGCGTGCAGCTTGATCCCGGCGGCTTCGAGGGCCTCGCGTCCGCCCTCCTCGCGATCGACGACGCAGAGCGCGCCGGGAATGACCGCGCCGGTGGGGATGACCGCCTCCTGCGCCTGGAGGAAGGTGCCGCCGGTGGTTATGGTGTCGTCGACGAGGAGCACGCGCATCCCCGGGCGAAGGTCCGGTCCTTCGATGGCGCGACTGGTCCCGTGCGCCTTCACCTCCTTGCGGACGATGAACGCGGTGATCGGGTGATCGGTGTCGCCGCTCAGCGCCGCGGTGGCCGCTGCCATCGGATCCGCGCCCAGCGTGAGCCCACCGACGGCGTCGACGCCGAGGTCGCGACAATGCTCGAGCGTGAAGCGCGCGACCAGGTACAGTCCGCGCCCGTCGAGGGTCACCTGCTTGCCGTCGACGTAGTAGTCGCTGGTGCGGCCGCTCGTGAGTGTGAACGTGCCGTACGTGAACGCCCGCACCGCGACCAGCTGACGCAGCTCCTCGCGCAGATCGGTGTCCGTGGCTGTGGTCACGGCGTCCAGCGCAACACGGGGTGGCGAGCGGCGCGCACCTCGTCGACACGGCTCACCGGGGTCTCGTGCGGTGCGTTCTGCACGAACGCGAGATCGCGTTCGGCATCATCGACGATGGCCGCGCAGATGTCCGCCATGGCGTCGAGGCTTTGCTTCGACTCGGTCTCGGTTGGCTCGAACATCAATGCCTCGGGGACGGTGAGCGGGAAGTACACGGTCGGAGCGTAGACGCCGTAGTCGAGCAGTCGCTTGGCGACATCCATGGCGCGCAAGCCCTCGACACGACCGCCCTTGGTGGTGGCCACGAACTCGTGCATGCATGGCGTCTCGACCGCCATCGCGAACAGCCCGGCGAGCCTCGACTGCAGGTAGCGTGCGTTGAGCACCGCGTCGCGCGCGACCCAGGGCAGGTGGTCGCCGTACGCGCGGATGTACGCGTAGGCGCGGACCAGCATGCCGAAGTTGCCGTAGTACGCGCGCACTTTGCCGACGCTCTTCGGTCGCTTGTAATCCAGGAAGAAACGATCGCCGTTGCGCTCGACTGTCGGTGTCGGCAGGAAGTCGATGAGGCGCTCGCCGACACCGACCGGCCCGGCACCGGGACCACCGCCGCCGTGTGGCGTCGAGAACGTCTTGTGCAGGTTGAGGTGAACGACGTCGAAACCCATGTCACCAGGCCGCGCCATCCCGACGAGCGCGTTGAGATTCGCGCCGTCGTAGTACACGAGGGCTCCCGCATCGTGGGCGAGCTTCGCGATCTCGACGATGTCCTTCTCGAAGACACCGAGCGTGTTGGGGTTGGTCAACATCACCGCGGCGATGGTTGCATCGAGATGGCTCGAGAAGTCCTCGACGTCGACGGTGCCGTCGTGATTGCTCTTCACGGTCACGACTTCGAGACCGCATGCGGCGGCGGACGCCGGGTTGGTGCCGTGCGCGGAGTCAGGGATGAGCACGCGCGTCCGAGCAGTGTCTCCACGATTGGCGTGGTACGCCTGAATCATGCGCAGCCCTGTCCACTCGCCATGCGCGCCCGCGGCGGGCTGCAGTGACATCCGCGCCATCCCGGTGATGGACGCGAGCATGCGGTCGAGCTCCCACATCAGCTGGAGTGCGCCCTGCGTGTCATCCTCGTCCTGATAGGGGTGCAGCTGCGCGAAACCGTCGAGCCACGCCAGCTGTTCGTCGACGACCGGGTTGTACTTCATCGTGCACGAGCCGAGCGGGTACATCCCTTCATGGAGATTGTGATTGCGTCGCGCGAGACGGCCGAAGTGGCGCGCGAGCACCGCCTCCGGCACCGCGGGCACCGTTGGTGGCGTGCTGCGCAGCAGCGACGTGGGAATCGACGTGTCACCGGTGGTGACCGGGACGCCCGCGGCGGTGACCGCGGGTCCGCTCGTGTAGTTGGTGCTCAGCTCGAAGACGAGCGGCTCATCGACCGCCCAGCCGGCCTCGCGCGATGCGGCGGGAATCACGTCGCTCATGCGCGTGCCATCGCAACGGCGGGCTCGGACGCCACCACGTTTGCGGCGGCGGCTGCGTAACGGTCGATCGCCTGCGGCGAGGTGAGCTCCGTGCAGCACACCAGCAGCTCGTTGTCTCGCTGTGCGTCGAAGTATCCGAGCGGGAGGCCGGCCACGATGCCGCGCTCGCGCAACGTCCGTGCAAACGATGCCGCGCTGCGCGGCGTGCGCACCACGAACTCCCACAGAAACGGCGTCGACGGATTGGCGAGCGACAGGCCGTCGATCGAGGTGAGCAGGTTTGCGAGGTGATGTGCGCGCTGCACGCTCACCTCGGCGACCGCGCGCATCCCGCCGGCGCCCATGTGCGCCATGTACACGGTGGCCGCGAGCGCGATGAGCGCGTGGTTCGTGCAGATGTTGGAGGTGGCGTGCTCGCGGCGGATGTGCTGCTCGCGCGCCTGCAGGGTGAGCGTGTATGCCCGGCGTTCCTCGTGGTCGAGCGTCATGCCGACGAGACGCCCGGGGATGCGCCGCATCTGTGCCTGTTCGACTGCCATGAATCCCACGTGCGGTCCACCGAAGGACGCGGGGATGCCGAGTGGCTGACCGTCACCGACGGCGACGTCGAAACCGCTTTCACCGGGTGGGGTGAGGAGCGCACAGGCGTGCAGGTCGGTGGCGCAGATGGCGAGCGCGCCCGCGTCATGGGCGGCGTCAGCGAGTGGCGCGAGGTCCTGAATCGTCCCCACGAAGCTCGGGTACTGCACCAGCAGCGCCGCGTGCTCGGGGGTCAGGGTCGCGCGAACGGTCTCGAGCGCGAGGACGCCGTCGCCGGTTGGGACGACGTCGACGGCGATGCGCCGGCCCTCACCGAAAGTCCGCAGCACCGCGATGGTTTCCGGGTGGACCGTATCCGCGACGGCGATGCGGGTGCGACCGGTCGCCTGGACCGCGATCACCATCGCTTCCGCCGCGGCTGTGGCGCCGTCGTAGAGCGAGGCGTTGGCGACATCAAGCCCGGTGAGCGCGCAGATCATTGACTGGAATTCGAAGATGGTCTGCAGCGTCCCCTGCGACGCCTCGGCCTGGTACGGCGTGTAGGCGGTGTAGAACTCGGGGCGCGAGATCGTGCCCCGGACGATCGCAGGGCTGAACCGGCGGTAGACGCCGGCGCCGAGGAAGCTGTCATAGGTGCTGAGCGATCGGTTGCGTGACGCGAGCCGCTCGACCTCGGCGACCAGGTCCTGCTCGGAGAGCGGCGGCGGGAGGTCGATCGTCGGGTTGCGCAGGGCGGCCGGGATGGTGGTGAAAAGGTCGGCCTCCGACGCCGCCCCGACCGCGTCGAGCATCTCGCGACGTTCGGTATCGGAGTTGGGGAGATACGCCATGCTCAAAGTATGGCGGGCTGTGTGAGCCGCCCGGAACCGGCCACGACCGCCGCGCCAATCAAGGCCCGGGAGGTTTGCTCCGCGGAACCGTTGGTAGACTGCTACTGATGTCCAAGCGCGCCTCCGCCGTATCGATCGAAGATCTCGTCGCGTCGATCGAGACCGCGCGCGACAAGGTGATGGCCGACGAGGTCAAGAGCCTCGTCAAGCTGGGCCTCCCCAAGACCGTCGCGTACAAGATGGTTGCCGACCGCTATCGCCAGCGGGCCGAGGGTGACGACGGAGAAGCAGACTCCGCGAGCCCCTGGCCGGATATGTCCTGACCCCGGAGCTACAAGCCCGAGGCTGATCTCACGGCGGCCTTGCGCCGCCCCCGGACATACCAGACCACCACGGCGATCACGACCAGCACTGCGATGCCGATCGCGATCTTGCCGATCGGTCCGGCGACCTTGGTGTAGTTGGCTCCAACCTCGTAACCGAGCAGGCCGAGGAACGTGACCCAGACGGTCGACCCCAGCAGCGAGAGCACGGCGAACCAGACCGGTTGCACCTTGGCAAGCCCCGCCGGGAACGAGATGTAGGTGCAGATCACCGGCAGCATCCGTCCAAAGAAGACCGTCGGCAGGCCGAAACGGGCAAACCAGCGGTCCGCCAGGTCGAGGTGGCTCGCGGAGATCCCGACCCGGCGACCAGGACCGAGCAGGAGCGGGCGGCCGAACCGGCGCGCCAGCGAGTACGCGACGAGCGCGCCGATCAGGTTGCCCACGATCCCCGCGACGATGACCGCCACGATGTTGAAGTGGCCGGTCGCCGCCAGCACGCCGGCTACCGGCATGATCACCTCGCTCGGGAAGGGGATGCCGCAGCTGTTGATGACCATCAGCACGAGCACGACGAAGATGCCCCCACTCGTGACCCACTGACCGATCACGCCGCCCATCGCCGCGGATTGTGGCCTACGCTGCCGCGAACATGCGCCAAAAGCTCCATGCCAGCTCGATCCCGCCCTGGCCGGTGCCCTTCGATTCCGCCGCTGAGCTGGACTGGGGAAACCCCGGGTACGCGCGGCGTCTGCTTCGCGAGCACCTCGATCAGACTCACGATGGCGCGAGCCGGCGGCGTACGGTCATCGCCGGGCAGATGCGCCGCCTGTGCCGCCTCCTTCCGGCCACGCCAGCGCGGATCCTCGACGCCGGCTGCGGTCCGGGGCTCTACGCGGTGCCACTCGCCGCACTCGGCCACTCGGTGACGGGGATCGATGTGAGCGCTGCTGCGCTGCGCCATGCGCGCGGGCTCGCCCGTGACGCACACCTTCGCGGCAAGGTTCGCTTCGTCAAAGGCGACCTGCGCGACGTCCCGCTGGCGCCGGACAGCTTCGACGCCGTGCTGCTCGTGTACTTCGTTCTCGAAGCCTTCTCGAGGACGGACCAGCCCGAGGTGCTCCGGCGTCTGGCAGCGTCGCTCGCTGCCGGTGGCACGCTGATCGCCGAGCTGCGGCTGCGACCCGAGCAGCCGCCCGGGCGCATCGACTGGTGGGACGTGGTCCCCAACTCCCTGCTCTCCGACCGGCGCCACCTGCTTCTCGGTGACGCCGTGTACGACGAGCGCCGGCACACCTATGTGCTCCGCGAGATCGCGATCCACGACGACGGGGCGGTGGCCGTGCAGCAGACCAGCGGCTGGTTGTGTCCGTTCGGATCGATCCCGCGCCTCTTCGCGCGCGCCGGCCTCCCGGACGTGACCATGTTCGACGGCTGGACCGGATCGCCGGCGCACGCACTCTCCGAAACGGTCCTCGTCGTCGCCCGCCGGCGTCGAACCTGACTCACCGCTGGAAGGTCGGTTCGAGCCGCTACCATTCGTTGCCTCGGTCCGGGAGTCCTGTCTGGAGTTGATTCACCATGCCGACGCCCACACCTGATCGCATCCGCACAGTCGCCGTCGTCGGGCACAGCCACGACGGGAAGACGACCCTTTGCGAAGCGTTGCTGCACACCGCCGGAGCGACGCAGCGCATGGGGTCCACCGAGCAGGCCACCTCGCTCTTCGACCACGAGCCTGAGGAGCAGCGCCACTCGATGAGCATCGGCCTGTCGGTCGCGCACTGCGACTGGGACGGCTACCGGGTGAACCTCATCGACGCACCGGGATTCCAGGACTTCGCGGGTGAGGTGGTTGAGGGACTCGCGGTGGCGGACGCTGCGGTGCTGGTGGTGGCGGCGACCGGAACGGTGCCGGTCGGTGCCGAGATGGCCTGGGAGATGATCCAGGCCGCCGGGATCCCCGCGCTGGTTGTCGTGAACCGCATGGACAAGGAGAACGCGGCGTACGAGGCGACCGTCGACGCGCTCCGCGAATCGTTCTCCCGCAAGCCGATCGCCGTTGCGGTGCCGATCGGCGCGGCCGACAGCTTCCGCGGCTACGTCGATCTCGTCGACGACCGTGCGCACGCATTTGACGACCGCGGCCGCTCCACTGAGACCCCGGTTCCGGACGAGATGAGCACGGAGATCGAGCGCGCCCACGCTGCGCTCGTCGACGCCGCCGCCGAAAGTGATGACGCGCTGCTCGAGAAGTATCTCGAGGGCACCGAGCTCACCGACGACGAGGTGCGCACGGCACTCCATGCCGCCACGGCGCGCGGGACGCTGGTGCCGATCGTGTGCGCAGCCGCGGCGTCGGAGCAGGGCGCGGGGATGGTGCTCGACAGCATCGTCCGGTATCTGCCCGCGCCTACCGAGCGGACGCGCCTAGCGCTCGATCCCAAGGGCAACGAGCTCGCGATTGCGTGCGACCCTGACGGCAAGCTGTGCGCCTTCGTCTTCAAGACGACCGTTGACACCTTCGGCAAGGTCTCGTTCTTCAAAGTGCTCCGCGGGACCATGCGCGGCGACAGCCACCCCATCACCCCGAGGCTCGGCCAGGACGAGCGATTCGCGCAACTCGGACAACCCAACGGCAAAGCGATCGTGACCACCACCGAGGTGGTCGCCGGCGACATCGGCGTGGTCACCAAGCTCACGCACACACAGACCGGTGACACGCTGTGCGCGAAGGACGCTCCCGTCTCGATGCCACCACTGCCGTGGCCTGCGGCTAGCGCGTCCGCGGCGATCGTGGCGCGCAGCAAGGGCGACGAGGACAAGATCATGAGCGGCCTTGCGCGGCTCGCCGAAGAGGACAAGACCTTCTCGACGGATCGAGACCCCGTGACCAACGAGGTCCTGGTGCACGGGCTCGGCGACGTGCATCTCGATGTCGCGCTCGAGCGTATGAAGCGGAAGTTCGGTGTCGATGCCGAGCTGCACCCTCCCAAGATTCCGTATCGGGAGACGATCACGGGGACCGCGCGCGTCGGCCACAAGTACAAGAAGCAATCGGGGGGATCCGGGCTGTACGGCGACGCGACGATCGAGATCGAGCCGCTGCCACGGGGCGGCGGATTCGAGTGGGAGGACAAGATCTTCGGCGGATCGATCCCGCATCAGTTCCGTCCGTCGGTGGAGAAGGGCGTCCGACAGACGATGGAACAGGGAGCTGTGACCGGCAATCCCATCGTCGACATCAAGGTGCGCCTCGTGGACGGGTCGACCCACAGCGTTGACGGCAAGGACATCGCGTTTCAGATCGCAGGCGCGATGGCGATGCGGGAGGCGGTGCAGAAGGCATCGCCGGTGATCCTCGAACCGATCGTGAACGTGACGGTCATCGTCCCCGAACGTTTCACAGGCGACATCATGGGACTGCTCAACTCGAAGCGCGGACACGTCGCCGGAGTGAATCCGATCGGCGACGGACGCGCCCAGGTGAGCGCGAGCGTCCCCCAGGCGGAGATGTACACCTTTCCCGTCGAGTTGCGCGCAATGACCCAGGGCAGAGGCCGGTATTCGATGGCCTTCGCGAGCTACGAGGAAGTGCCGGCGCATGTCGCTCAGAAGCTCATCGACGCGCACAGCAACGAACATCCGGCAGCATGAGGAGTTAGCAATGGGCGAGACAGTCGAATTCCCCAGCAATGGGCACACGTGCGCCGGATATCTCGCAACGCCAGCGAGCGGCCGTGGCCCGGGCGTCGTGGTCATCCAGGAGTGGTGGGGAGTGAACGATCACATCCGCGATCTCTGCGACCGCTTTGCGCAGGACGGATTTGTCGCCCTGGCCCCTGACCTGTATCACGGCAAGGAGACCAAGGAACCGGACGAGGCGGGGAAGCTGCTCATGGAACTCGACCTCGCCCGCGCTGCACGCGACATGCTCGGCGCGGGCAAGTGGCTGGCCGCAAGCGACCGTACCGCGGGAGACCGGGTTGGCATCGTCGGCTTCTGCATGGGCGGCGCGCTGGCTCTCTACGCCGCGACGCTCAGCGATGTCTTCGCCGCTGTCGTGCCCTTCTATCCGTACATGGGCGTCACCGCGGCAGCCAAGCCTGAGGTCACCGAGATCAAGGGTGCGGTCCTCGGCCATTTCGCCGAGAAGGACGAGGCGTATACCCCCGAGCAGGTCGACGCGCTGGAGGCAGAGCTCCGCGGTGCCGGTGTCGACGTCGAGTTCTTCTGGTACGCGGACGCGGACCACGCGTTCTTCAACGACACTCGCCCGGAGGTCTACGACGCCGACGCCGCACGCCTCTCCTGGGACCGGACTCGGGCCTTCTTCCGGACCCACCTGGCCACCACCGTCGCCCCCGTCTGACCGGCGCGGCGGGGACCGTCCGACGGGCCTCCGGCTGAATTCGGCTCCAATTCGGCCCCGATGTGGCTAGAATGCCCGCAACCTGCCTCCGAGCAGTCGCAGACAACCCCCAACCCACCGGAGGAGCACATGGCCACTGGCTATTGCCTCAAATGCAAGGAACAGCGCGAGATCAAGGGCGCTGAAGCGATCACCATGAAGAACGGCAAACCGGCCACCACCGGCACCTGCCCCGTTTGCGGCACCAAGATCTTCAAGATCGGCAAAGCCGCCTAGGGATCGTCCGCCGGGCGGTAGGGCGCTTTTCGCGTCCGGCCTGGCGCACAACGACTGGTGACGGGGTGCAGGTGCGCCCCCACACCACTTCCATGATCCCGTGCAGCCGAGCGCGGGCGGCGGGTCAGTTGCTTCCGAGCAACTCCTGCTCGAGGAGATCGAGGGGGAGCGACCCGAGATTGAGCGCCTCCATATGGAACCGCTTCAGATCGAAGTCCGGGCCCAGCCGGGAGCGGAGCTGAGCGCGGATGTCGAGCCAGACCCGCTCACCCACCTTGTAGCTGATCGCCTGCGCGGGCATCCCGCAGTATCGATCGAGCTCGCTGCGGGCGAAGCCGGGTCCGGCGAAGCCGCAGTACTTGCTCACGAACGGCAGCGCGGTATCCCAGTCCCAGACCTTCCCGGGGTGGTAGTCCTCAGTCATGGGGATCGGAAGCTGGAGATGGAGGCCGGTGTCGACGACGACGCGCATGGCTCGGAACGCCTGTGAGGCAAGCATCCCGAGCAGGTAGTCCGGGTTTTCGAAGTAGCCGAGCTCCTGCATCAGTTGCTCGGCGTAGAGCGCCCAGCCCTCGGCATGGCCGGAATAGGTGCCGAGCTGGCGCTGGAAGGTCGTCAGGCGGTCCTGGAACGTCATGCAGAGCCCTATCTGCAGGTGATGCCCGGGGACACCCTCGTGGTACGCCGTGGTGACCTCCGTCCAGAGCGGGAACCGCGTCTGTCCCTTGGCCGGGTACCAGGTCCTGCCCGGCCGGCTGAAGTCCGCCGACGGGCCGGTGTAGTACATCGCCGCGGCGGTCCCGGGTGGCGCCTCCCGGCACTCGATCCGGTGGAGCGGCTCGGGGATGTCGAAGTGCGTGCCGTCGAGCTCGGCGATGGTGCGATCGGTCAGGTCCTGCAGATAGGCGAGCAGGTTGTCGATGCCCTCGATGCCGCGGGCGGGGTCGTCGCGCAGCACCGCCATGGCGCCCTCGAGCCCCTCCCCAGGGGCGATGCGCTCGGCGGTCCGGGCCATGTCCGCCTCGATGCGGTGCAACTCCTCCCAGCCCCAGGCGTAGATCTCCTCGGGGTCGCGGTTCATGCCCAGCCATCTGCGAATCCCGATGGCATACAGGTCGCGGCCGACCGCGTCCGCCGCGGGTGCCTTGGGCGCGTACTCGTCGCGCAGGAAGCGCGATATCGCCGCGTACGCCTCGGTCGCCTGCTCCACGCCCTTGGTGAGCCTTGCGGCGAGCGCGTGGTCGTGCGACTGCTCGGCGGCGATGGCGGCAAAGTACGGAGCTCCGGCTCCGGTGAGCCCTCCCAGCGTCGAGGCCTGGTCCGCGCAGACCAGGGCCTGGCGGCGGGGCGCGACCCGACCGGTGTCCAACCCATGCCGGAGCGACTCCGTGAACCCGGCGAGCGCGTCAGGGACACGGCTCATGCGGGTGGCAATGTGCTCCCAGTCTTCGGCAGTGTCGCGGGGGCAGAGGTCGAACGACATCCGGATGAATGAGATTGGCGAGTCGAAGTTGGAGAGCTGGCGCCACGGCTCGCCCACTTGGTATCCCTCGAGCCCGGCGTCGAGACGATCGCGCATGACCGCAGCGGCGATGCGGTCGGCATCGTTCTCGATCGTCGCCTGGTCGATGGCGCTGAGCGTGCGCCGATCGAGGTCGACCCTCGCCTCGACGCCGTCCGGCGAGTAGTCGGTCACCTCGTCGTCGTGCCCGGCAATACCGAGGTCGGTGGCGGTGAAGGGATCGAGGGCGCAGAGCTCGTCGACGTACGTGTCAGCGAGACGGAAGATCTCGGTCACGCTTCGAGCGAGACCACCGCGCCGACGCCGGCGATCGATGCGACACGGTCACCGTCGTCGAGCCGCATGATGATCACGCCTCGCGTCTGCCGCCCCGAGATCCGGACCTGCTCGAGCGGGATGCGGATCACCTGCCCCGACGTCGAGATGACCATCAACTCCTCGGAAAGATCTTCCACGACGCGCATGCCGACGATCTCGCCGATCTTCGGGATCGCGGTCTGATCGACGGTGTACACGCCCTGGATGTTGCGGCTCTTCACCGGGTAGTCGCTCATCGGGGTCAGCTTGCCGAAACCGTTCTCGGTGATGACGAGCACATGCCCCTCGGGATTCACGATGTCGAACCCTGCCACCTCATCGCCCTTGCGCAAGCGGATCGCGCCGACGCCCATGGTGTCGCGTCCCATCGGGCGGACTTCCTTCTCGGTGAACCGCGAGCCCTTGCCCTGCCGCGTCACCACGAGCACCTCGTCGCCGCCCGACGAACGGCGCACCCAGTTGAGCTCGTCGTCGTCCTGCAGGTTGATCGCGATCAACCCGTTGCGCCGCACCGCCGCGTACGCGGCAGCGGGAGTCTTCTTGATCTGACCGAGCTTGGTGACCATCACCAGGTACTGCTCGTCGCTGAAGACCTCCATGTCGATGAGTGCCGTGACCTTCTCTCCCTGGTCAACCTCGATGAGGTTGATGATCGGAATGCCCTTGGCCTGGCGCTTGACGTCGGGGATCTCGTGGGTGCGCAAGCGGAAGACGCGGCCCCGGTTGGTGAAGAAGAGCATGTCGCTGTGCGTGTTCGCCGTCGTGGAGTGCTCGATGTAGTCCTCGTCGGTCGAGCGGCGCGCGCCGACGACTCCCTTGCCGCCGCGATGCTGCGCGCGGTAGTTGTCGAGTGACATGCGCTTGATGTAGCCGCGATGCGTCAGGGTGACGAAGACCTGCTCCTGCGGGATGAGGTCTTCCTCGTTCATCTCGAGCTCGTCGTGACGGATCTCGCTGCGTCGGGGATCGGCAAACCGGCGGCGCAGGTTGGTGACCTCGTCCTTGATGACGCCGTCGATGAGGCGCGGATTGGCAAGCAGGTCTTCCAGCTGCGCGATCTTCTTGATCAGCTCCTCGTACTCCTCGCGGAGCTTGCCGCTCTCGAGGCGGGTCAGCCGGCCGAGGCGCAGGTCGACGATCGCTTTCGACTGCCGCTCAGTGAGGGTGAACCGCTGCTCCAGGGCGGTCTGCGCTGACTTCTCGTCCTGCGCGCCGCGGATGATCGCGATCGTCTCATCGAGGTTGTCGAGGACGATGGTGAGCCCTTCGAGGATATGCGCACGCTCGCGGGCGGTCATCAGGTCGTGCTGCGTCCGCCGCGTGACCACGTTGCGCCGGTGACCGATGTAGTGCTGGAGCATCGCCTTGAGGCTCAGCACCTGGGGACGCCCGTCTACGATGGCGAGCATCAGCGCTCCGAAGGTCATCTGCAGCTGCGTGTGCTTGTAGAGGTTGTTGAGCACCGTGTGCGGTCGCGCATTGGACTTCAGCTCGATGACGATGCGGACCTTCTCCTCACGCCCGGACTCGTCGTGCAGGTCGGCGATGCCGTCGATCTTGCGGTCGTTGACGAGCTCCGCGATGTTCTGCATCAGGCGTGACTTGTTCACCTGGTAGGGGAGCTCGCGGACGATGATCTGCTCGCGCCCCGACTTCGACTCCTCGAAGTCGACCTGGGCGCGCATGACGATCCGGCCGCGGCCGGTGCCGTAGACGTTGGCGATGTCGCGGGTGTAGATGATCCCGCCGGTGGGGAAGTCCGGTCCCTTGACGATCCGGATGAGATCCTCGGTGGTGGTGTCCGGGTCATCGACGAGCCGCACCACGGCGTCGCAGATCTCGCCGAGGTTGTGTGGCGGGATGTTGGTGGCCATGCCGACCGCGATCCCGCTGGCACCGTTGACCAGGAGGTTGGGGAGCAACGACGGCATCACAGACGGCTCGCGGACCCCCGGGACGTTGGCGAAGTTCGGGCCAAAATCGACGGTATCTTTCTCGATGTCGTCGACGAGGCTCATCGCCACCGCGGTCATGCGCGCCTCGGTGTACCGGTACGCGGCGGGCGGATCGCCGTCCACAGAGCCGAAGTTGCCCTGCCCGTCGATGAGCGGGTAGCGCATCACCCAGGGTTGTGCGAGGCGAACCAGCGTGTCGTAGACGGCCGTGTCACCGTGCGGGTGGTACTTGCCGAGCACCTCACCGACGACCGCGGCGCATTTCTGGTAGCGGGCTCCCGCGGTCATGCCGGTGTCGAGCATGGCCCAGAGGATGCGGCGCTGCGCCGGCTTCAACCCATCGCGGATGTCGGGAAGCGCGCGGCTGATGATGACGCTCATCGCGTAGTCCATGTAGGACGCGCGCATCTCCGCCTCGAGTTCGATGGGATGAATCTGACCGGGTTCGAACACCGCCATTACGCAGACACCTCCGCTGGGCTTTTCACGGCGCCGGCGATTACCTTGCTGACCCCCTCGTCGGCCGCGCGAGCAGCAACGCGAATCGCATTCATCGTTGCCTCCGCGTCGGATCTCCCGTGGGCGATCACCACCTCACCGGCGACCCCGAGGAGCAATGCGCCGCCGGTCTTCCGGTAGTCGATCCGGTCTCGCAGCGGACGAAGCTTCGGCTTGAGCAGCGCGCCGCCCACCTTGCCACCAATCGACTTTCGCGCCTCGCGCGCAATGCTCGCGAAGAGGAACTCGCCGATCCCCTCGGCCACCTTGAGCACGACATTTCCGGTGAAGCCGTCGGTGACGACCACGTCGCACCCACCGCGGAAGATGTCCTTGCCCTCGACGTTGCCGGTGAACTGAATCGGCAATGCCGCGATCAACGGGTGCGCTGCCTGGACCAGCTCTGATCCCTTCTCGGATTCCTCGCCATTGCTGAGCAACCCGACCCGTGGATTGGCGATGCCGAGCATGGTGCGCGCGTAGATGTCGCCCATCAACGCGAACTGCGCAAGCCACTCCGGCTTGCAGTCGGTGTTGGCACCGACGTCCAGGATGAACGTCTGACCCGCGTCACTCGGAAACGAGGCGCCGATGGCCGGCCGGGCGACACCGGGGATGCGCTTGATGGTGAAGAGGGCGGCCGCGAGCATGGCGCCGCTGTTGCCGGCACTGACCACGGCCCGCGCCTGCCCGCCTGCGACGAGCGCGCAGCTGCTCACCAGTGATGAGTCGCGTTTCGCACGCACCGCATTCGCCGGGTGCTCGTTCATCTCGATGACCTCGCGAGCGTCGACGACGTTGATCCCCTCCGGGATTGCCGTGCCGGTGCTGCGCAACGCCTCGTCGATGGCCTCACGCCGGCCGACGAGGGTGACGGCGATGCCGTGCTCGTGAACGGCGCGCAGGGCTCCGCCCACGATCTCCCCGGGGGCATGGTCGCCGCCCATCGCGTCGACCGCGATCGGAAGCGGCATCAGATGTCGAGGTTGCGCACGCTCGTGGCGTGGGTCTGAATGAAACGCTTGCGAGGCTCGACGTCGGAGCCCATGAGACGGTCGAAGATGTCGTCGGCTTTGATGGCGTCCGCGACGCCCACTTGGAGGAGAACCCTGCGATCGGGGTCCATGGTGGTTGCCCACAGTTCCTCGGACATCATCTCGCCAAGTCCCTTGTAGCGAGACACCTCGGTGTCCCGGCCCATCGACTTGACCTTGTCGTCACGCTGGTCGTCGCTGAAGGCGTATTCCGTCTGCTTGTTGCGCCCCTTGCCCTTCTCGAGCTTGTACAGCGGCGGCTGCGCGAGATACAGGAAGCCGCCGTCGACGAGCGGACGCAGATGCCGCCAGAAGAAGGTCAGCAACAGGGTGCGGATGTGCGAGCCGTCGACATCGGCGTCGGCCATGAGGACGATGCGGTGATAGCGCAGCTTGTCCACGCTGAACGTCTCGCCGAATCCTCCACCGAGCGCCATGATCAGGTCCTTGATCTGTTCGTTGCCGAGGATCTTGTCCGCTCGCGCCTTCTCGACGTTGAGGATCTTGCCTCGGAGCGGAAGGATTGCCTGGTTGCGGCGCTCGCGCGCCTCCTTGGCAGTGCCGCCTGCCGAAAGTCCCTCGACGATGAAGATCTCGCAATGCGCGGGGTCGCGTTCGCTGCAGTCGACGAGCTTGCCCGGCAGCGTGGCCGACTCGAGCAGTGACTTGCGCTGGACGAGGTCGCGCGCCTTGGCAGCCGCCTGGCGAGCTCGTGCCGCGGTGAGCGACTGGTCGATGATCTTGCGGCCGTCGGCAGGATTCTCCTCGAGGTACTGCATGAGCGACTCGCTCAGCACCGTCGAGACCTGGCCGGCGACCTCGCTGTTTCCCAGCTTCGTCTTGGTCTGACCCTCGAACTGCGGCTCGCGCAGCTTGACGCTGATCACCGCGGTCAAACCGTCACGCACGTCGTCACCGCTCAGGTTGGGGTCCTGCTCCTTGAGGATGGCTGCCTTGCGCGCGTACTTGTTCAGCGTCGCGGTCAGCGCGCTGCGGAAGCCGGTGACGTGTGCGCCACCCTCCTCGGTGTGGACGTTGTTCGCGAACGCGAGAACGTGCTCGGTGAACACCGTGTTCTGGTACTGCAGCGCGATCTCGACGACGTTGCCGTCGATCTCTCGCTCGACGTACATCGGCTTCTGGTTGATGACGTTGCGGTTGGCGTTGAGATACCTGACGAACGACTGAATGCCACCCTCGAAATGGAAGGTGTACGACGTGTCAACGCGCTCATCCGCGAGCTGGATCGTGATCCCCTTGTTGAGGAACGCATAGCTGCGCAGGGAGTTGCACACCGTGTCCCAGTCGAACTCGATCTCCGGAAAGATCTCGGGATCCGGCCAGAAACGGACGAACGTCCCTCGCTGGTCTGTCTTTCCGACCACGGTGACGGGGCCGTCCGGCACGCCGCGCGTGTACTCCTGCCGGTGGACCTCGCCCTCGAGGTACACCTCCACGAGGAGGCGCACGCTGAGCGCGTTGACCACGGAGAGGCCCACACCATGCAAACCGCCGGAGACCTTGTATCCGCCGCCGCCGAACTTTCCACCCGCGTGGAGGGTCGTCAACACGACCTCGAGCGCTGATTTCCTGGCGGTGGGATGCATCCCCACGGGGATGCCGCGCCCATTGTCCAGGACCGACACGGATTTGTCCGCGTGGAGCACGACCTTGATGGTGTCGCACCAACCGGCGAGCGCCTCGTCGATGCTGTTGTCGACGAGCTCGACGACGAGGTGATGCAGACCGCGGAGATCCGTGGATCCGATGTACATCCCGGGGCGTCTGCGAACGGGTTCAAGACCCTCGAGAATCTGGATCTGGTCGGCCGAGTACGTGTTCGTGCCGACCCGGCCGGCGCCTACCGGACGCGGATCCGGATTGCCGTCTGCATGGCTTGTCCTAGGGCTCGTTTCTGGCTCGATCGCCGCCTCATCGGGGCGTTCGGGGCGTGCGGTGTCGGTTATCTGTGCTGCTCCGGTTGTGACGTGAGTGTGAGGGGAGGGGCCAATAGTGAAACCGCTCGATTGTTCCAGCGCGGACCGCTCAAATCGGCTGTTCCAAGTAACACTATTCTACCAGCCTGCGGGCCCAGTTCGCTCGTTTCGAGCGGTGCACTGCACTAGCATCAAGAACGTGAACGACGCTCTCCGTTCTGCTCCCTGGCGGGCCTGTCAAAAGGGTCGATGACGATGGCACTTCCCACCCTTGAAGAGTACCGCCGAAAGCGCGATTTCAATCAGACTCCGGAGCCCAGCGGAGACCCAATCCCGCGTGCCGGCACTGGGACCTCCACGTGGGAGCAATTGCCCCACGGCAGCCGGTTCTGCGTCCAGAAACATCGAGCCACACGAATGCATTTCGACTTCCGGCTGGAACATGACGGAGTGCTGCTCTCGTGGGCGATCCCGAGGGGCCCCAGCCTGGACCCGGCCAAGAAACGCCTGGCCGTTCAGACCGAGGATCACCCCATCGACTACGGCGAATTCGAAGGCGTCATCCCCTCCGGATACGGGGCGGGCACCGTGATGCTCTGGGACATCGGCACCTTTGAGTGGATCAAGGAGTCGGCTGAGGACTTCGAGCGATCCCGACTCCGGGGAGACATCAAATTCCGCCTCCACGGCACCAAGATCTCCGGCGAATTCGCCCTCATACACATCGGTGATCGGGGCCGTCAGTACGGCGGGAGCAACGACGGTGACAAGAACTGGCTGCTGATCAAGAAGCGCGATGAGTACGTCGTCGAGGGGTATGAGGCGATCGACCATGATGTTTCAGTCAAAACCGGCAGAAGCCTCGTGGAGATCGCAGCCGAGGGTGGCGGCGACCCACGCGAGATGCGCCGCGCGGCCCGCGCTCGCGGCACCCCGGCCGTCGCCAGGCCGGACGCGGCTCCTCCCGGGCTCGCGCAGGCCCCGCCCCCGATGCTCGCCACGCCCATGGAGCATCCGGTTTCCAGGGACGGCTGGCTCTTCGAGCTGAAATACGACGGCGTCCGCGCGATGGTGAGTGTGGCCGGTGACTTGGTACGCATCACCGGCCGGCGTGGCGGGGATGAGACCGCTCGCTATCCCGAGGCCAAGGCAATCCGCGCCGGCATTCGCGCCCAGCAGGCCATTGTCGACGGCGAGCTGGTCGTGCTCGACGCCGACGGGCGGCCATCGTTCGAACGCATCCAGCAGCGCATCGGCGTCAGCCGTGAGCCGGACGTCCGCCGTGTGGCGGCCGAGCATCCGGTGACATTCGTGGCGTTCGACCTGCTCGAGCTGGACGGCCGCGACCTGCTCAGCACGGAGCTTCGGATCCGCAAGAAGACGCTGCGCGAAACCATCGTCGACTCGCCGTACATCCTCTTTGCCGAGCACGTCGAGCGCGATGGGATCTCGCTCTTCGATGTCGCCCGCAAGTCCGGCATCGAGGGCATCGTGGGAAAGCGCGCCGACTCCCTCTACCGGCCCGGAATTCGCAGCCCGGACTGGGTGAAGATCAAGTCCTGGCTCAGCCAGTCGTGTGTGATCGCGGGCTACACCGCCGGTCGCGGGCGCCGCAGCAACCAGCTCGGCGCGCTCATCCTCGGTGTGCTCGACGGCGGCCACCTCGTCCACTGCGGCCAGGTCGGCACCGGGTTCGACGACAAGACTCTGCGCGACCTCAAAGAGCGCCTGCGTCCCCTTGAGGTGAAGACCAGCCCCTTCGATGTCACGCCGAAAACCTCGGAACCGGCGACCTGGGTCAAACCCGAGCTGGTCTGCGAAGTCCGCTTCGCCGGCTGGACCCGCGACGGCATCCTCCGCCACCCCGCGTTCCAAACCCTCCGCCCCGACGAACGCCCCGAAGACACCGTCCGAGAAGTCTTCCTCAAAACCGAACCAAAAACCCAGCCTCCCAAAGAGCCGGCCACAACACCCCCGCCGAACGCGAACGAGGCTGCGGCCGGCGCCCGCAAGCGGCGCGGAGCACAGGGCGGACAGAGGCCCGCTAAGGACTCGCGACCTCCGGGTGGCGCGGTGGGGAGCAGCGCCACCGGAGTGGAGGGCGACGAGGATGCATCGCCCTCCAGAAAAACCGACAGGCCAAAGGAGACCCGGAGCGCAGGTGGCGAGGGGCCCCCACCGCGACAGGACCCGGAGGATCACGCGGCACTAGCCACCCTAAGGACGCTCCACGGCAATGCGCACTGGGACATAGCCGGCCGCAGACTCCCTCTCACGAATCTCGATAAGGTGCTGTGGCCCGCCGACGGCATCAGGAAGCGGGACATGATCGAGTACTACGTGCGGATGGCTCCGTACATGCTGCCGTACCTTCGGGACCGTCCTCTGTCGATGCAGGTGTTCCCCGATGGTATCGACGGAAAGTCGTTCTGGCGCAAGGATAAACCGACGCATGCTCCGGAATGGATCGAATCCTGGACGTATCACGGTGAGAAGACCAAGACGTACATCGTGGTCAACGAGGTGGCGACACTCGCGTGGGTTGCCAACGCGGGTGTCATCGACCTGCACCCGTGGCATTCGCGCATCGACGCGCCTGATCAACCGGACTGGGCGGTGTTCGACCTCGATCCGTTCGAGCCCGCGACGTTCGGCGACGTCATCGACATCGCCAAGCTCGTCAAGGCCGCGCTCGACCATTACGACATGCACGGTGTCGTCAAGACCAGCGGCCAGACCGGCCTGCAGATCTACGTGCCGGTCCGCCGCGGTCCGGACTACTCGGCGGTGCGCCACTGGGTGGAGGAGGTCGGCCGCGCCATCGATCAGGCGGCACCCGGACGGGTGAGCTGGGAGTGGGCGGTGGCCAGGCGAACCGGACGGATCCGGATCGACTACACACAGAACATCATCAACAAGACGCTGGCGGCGCCGTACTCACTCCGACCCGCTCAAGGCGCGCCTGTGTCGACGCCGATCGCATGGGAGGAGCTCGACAACCCGGAGCTGCGTCCGGACCGCTGGAACATCACCACGATCGCGCAACGCGTTGCAGAGAAAGGCGATCTCTTTGCTCCGGTGCTGCAGGCGGACCAGGACCTCCCGGCCCGTCCCTGACGCGCGTGCGCCGCATATTGCGGGTACCCTCGTCGCGATGCGACGGGCGCTGGTGCCGACCCTGCTGCTCGCGTCCGCGAGCCTCCTCGCCGCTTGCGGTTCCTCCTCACCGTCTGAGACGGTCATCGAGCCGACCCCGTTTCAGGCGACCCCAACCCCGGAATCGACTCAGACCACCGCCCCGGCGACGACGGCCGCGTCGGCGACCGCGTCCGGACCGTGCATGCCCGGCCAGTTCGAGGTCGACATCCTCAATACGCAGGGCGCCGCCGGAACGATCTACGCGACGTTCGAGATTCGCAACTCCTCGACGAGCGACTGCACCGAGGACGGCTACGCGAAGCTGCAGATGCTCTCGTCGGGCGGCGGGCTCCTCAACACCAGCTGGTCCAACGACAACACGATGGCCTCGCCGAGCCCGACCGACCTTCCTCCCGGGACCCAACCACTCGGCGCGGCCGGTGCAACGGGGCATGGGTATTTCCTGGTCTCCTGGACCGACGCCACCTGCACCGCAGCCCAGGCCGTGCAGCCGAAGCTCTGGCAGGTGATGCTGCCGACATCACATTTCCAGACCAATGTCACCGACATCGACTCGAGCATGGTCTGCGGTGGCGCCATCAAGGTGGGGCCGATCAAGTCTGCCCCCTACACCTGAACCGACGCGGAGATCCCCACTTCCCAATAGAATTCGCGCAATGGCAGTGCTGCTGCTCAACGCCTCGCTGCAGCCGCTCAACGTGATCAGTCACCGGCGGCTGGTGGTACTCCTGACCAAGGAGCGGGTGGCGTTCGTGGATGAGACTGCCGAGCGTGCAGCCGCCGAGGCTCTCGCCTGGCGGCGGTTGCCCGAAGGTGTCGTGATCGTCCGCCTCCTGCGCACCATCCATGTCCCCCGCCGTCTGCTCCGGCCTAACCGCCGCAATCTGCTCCTCCGCGACGACCACACCTGCCAGTACTGCGGACGCCTCGGCACCGCGACCGAGCTGACCGTCGACCATGTGATCCCGGTGTCTCGAGGGGGGGCGCCGGACCGCTGGGAGAACGTGGTGATCGCGTGCCGGAAGTGCAACTGGCGCAAGGCGAATCACCGCCCCGAGGAGGTCGGCCTCACACTTAGGCGCAAACCGGTACCGCTGACGCAGGAGTACGCGCACATCATCTTCCTGCGCTACCCGGAGCTGAAAGAGGCGTACGACAGGCTCCTGGCCGCCGCCTGAACGACAGCGGCTCCGCTGCACGTGGTGAGGCACGTGCACAGCGATCCCGCGCCTCTATACTCGTTTTCGCCATGCCTCGATCCATGTGGCGGGGCGCCATCAGCTTCGGCATGGTGGCGATTCCCGTGCGGCTGTACCTTGCGACCGAATCGAAGAGCGTTTCGTTCCGGTTGCTCTGTCCCAACGACCACACGCCGGTGCGCAACAAGCGCTGGTGCCCTGAAGAGGATCGCGAGATCGGCTGGAGCGAGGCGCTCCGCGGCTATGAGGTGGGCAAGGACGAGTACGTGATCGTCACCGACTCAGACCTCGACAACCTTCCCCTGGCCACCACGCATACCATCGAGATCGTCGAGTTCTGCCCCGACTCGGAGATCGAAGCGGGCGTCTACCTCAAGAGCGCGTATTACCTCGAGCCGGAGGCCGTCGGGGTCAAGCCCTACGCGCTGCTCCGTGAGGCGCTCGAGAAGACCGGCACCGTCGCCATCGGAAAGATCGCGCTGCGCGACCGCGAGCACCTCTGCCGGCTGGCGCTCCACGAGCAGGGCCTGCTGCTCAACACGCTTCACTGGCCTGACGAGATCCGCTCCACCGGGGAGCTCCAGATCCCCGAGCAGGCTCCCGACGTGGCCAAGAAAGAGCTCGACATGGCGGTGATGCTCGTCGAGAACATGAGCGCTCACTTCGACCCGGCCCGATACCACGACGACTACCGCGAGGCGGTGATCCAGGTCGTGGAAGCCAAGATGAACGACCAGCCGATCGAGCGCCCCGAGGTCCATGAGACCGGCAAGGTCACCGACCTCATGGCCGCGCTCAAGGCGTCGGTGGAGGCGGCGAAGTCGCGGCGAGGCGAAGCCGGCGACGCTGAGGATTCGGAGTCGGAAGAGGCCCATCCGGCCCGCCGGCGCCGGGCGTCCTGAGGCATCACGAAGTCGCGAGTGTCTGGTAGAGCAACTCTGTCTCGTGCCGCCCTCGCGGCATCCGGCGATCCACTGCCTTTTCGTTCGCCGACGCCGCCACAGCTTCCCGGATACATCCCGATCGAGACGGCGGTTCCGTGCGCGGAGCCGTTCGATGACCACGACTGGCTGTTCAGCGTCGACTGGGATGGTGCCCGGGCGTTGCTCTACATGGACCCGGGCGGGAGCGTTCGTATCCAGGGCGAGATGGGAGGCGACCTGGCCCGGCGTTTCCCCGACGTATCCGCGGCGGCCTCGATCAAGGGTGGCCGGGGCGCTGTGCTCGACGGCGTGATCGCGGTGCTGGATCGCGAGGGACGTCCAGACCTGGCCGGGTTCGGACGCCGGCTTGCCACCGGGCCGAGGGCGGCTGTCGACCTTCCGGCGGTGTATCTGTGCTTTGACGTCCTTCACCTCGACGGGCGATCGACCCTCGCGTGGCCGCTCGACCGTCGCCTCGACGCGCTCAGCGAGGTCACCGGGCAGAGCGATGTCCTCCAGGCGCCGGACCATGTGCGCGGACGCGGAGAGGCGCTCGCCGCAGCCGCCGCCGGCCGTGGCCTTGTGGGGCTGCTTGCGCGCCGGGCGAGTGCACCGTATCGACCGGGTGTGGCATCGCCGGACCGGCTGCGCATCGCGCTCGTGGACCAGACGACCTGTGTCATCGCCGGTATCGACTCGCGGCACCGTGGCGGCACCCGGTTGATCCTCGGCGAGCACGTCTCCGGCCGGCTCACGTTCGCGGGCCACGTCGACGGACCGCGCGACCGTGTGATCGCCGGCTGGCTCGCCCAGCAGGCGGCAGAGCTGCGGGTCAAAGCCGCGCCGCTCGACGGCGTCCAGCCTGCCATCGCCACCTGGCTTCGTCCCGTGCTGACCGCGACCGTGCGCCATCACGGCAGGAGTGCCGGCGGCGCGCTGGTGCGCCCGACGCTGCTCGCCGTCCGCGATGACGTCGACCCGGGCTGGTGCGTGCAACGACCTGCTGTCGCGGGCCCGATCGAGCGGCACGCCGGCACCCGATTCTCGCCGACGCTGCTCATGCCCCTGCCACTCGGCGATGCCGGCGTGCTTCCCAGGGCCGGTCGATGACCGTGGCCGTGCTCATGTGCCAACCCGACTTCTTTGGCATCGAGTACGAGATCAACCCGTGGATGCACGTCGCGGTCAAGGTCGACCACGCGCTCGCTGCGGAGCAGTGGGGTGCGCTGTACCAGACGTACGTGGACCTGGGCGTCAGAGTCGAGCTGGCAGCGCCCGTCTCGGGGTTGCCCGACATGGTCTTCACCGCAAATGCTGCGGTGCTCTGGGATGACCGGGCAGTCCTGAGCAACTTCCATCACGCTGAGCGGCAGGGGGAGGAAGCGCACTGGCGCGCGGAGCTCGAGCGGCTCGGCTTCGACGTCCACGAGCTCCCGCGGTCGCTGTCGTTCGAGGGCGCCGGCGACGCGCTCTTCGTCGGCGATCGGCTCTTCTGTGGCTACGGGTTCCGGACCGACCGCGAATCGCACCGCCCGGTTGCACGCATCCTCGACGTTGAAGTGGTGTCACTGGAGCTGGTGGACCCGCGCTTCTATCACCTCGACACGTGCTTCTGCCCCCTCGACGCAAACACCGTCCTGGCAGCGCCGGACGCGTTCGCGCCGGAGTCGATGCGCCTGATTCGCGAGCAGGTTCCCAACCTGATCGAGGTGCCTGTCGACGTGGCCGCCGGCTTCGCATGCAACGCGATGCCACTCGGCCGGCACGTTCTGTCGTCGTTGACGATCTCGCAGATGGAGGCTCCGCTGGCGGCGGCCGGCTACACGACGACCCCGCTGCCCATGGGGGAGTTCCTCAAAGCGGGCGGCGGGGTCCGCTGCCTCTCGCTGCCGCTTGGGACGGAGGAGCGCGGGCGGGGTCGGGACACCGAGCAGAATGCAGGGTAGATCCAGCAAGTTCTGAGCGTTTTCCCAGAATTCCGCGCGAAGATGGTCACGTGACCACCGTGAACGCGGCCGAGCCGAACCGTGTCCTCGTCGTCGATGACGAGCGTGCCATCACCGACCTTGTGGCGATGGCGCTCAAATACGAGGGCTTCTCCGTTCAGACCGCCGCCACCGCAAAACAGGCACGCCACGCCGTGATGGACTTCCGGCCCGACCTCATGATCCTCGACGTCGGGCTCCCGGACGACGACGGCTTCACGGTCGTGCAACGCCTGATCAGCGATGGCATCAAGGTCCCGGTGATCTTCCTCACCGCTCGCGACGCCACCGAGGAGAAGGTCCACGGTCTGACCATCGGCGGCGACGACTACGTGACCAAGCCGTTCAGCATCGAGGAGCTGGTGGCGAGGATCCGGGTCGTGCTGCGCCGCCACAACCCCGAGCGGGCTGCCGCGTCCGGGAAGCTCGTCCTCCACGACCTCGAGCTCGACGATGAGACTCACGAGGTCTTTCGCGCCGGCGAACCGGTGGAGCTGACACGCACCGAGTTCCGCCTGCTGCGCTACCTGATGATGAACACCGGCCGCGTGCTGTCGCGGACGCAGATCCTCGACCACGTCTGGGACTACGACTTCGGCGGCGACGCCAGCGTGCTCGAGACGTACATCAGCTACCTCCGCCGCAAGGTCGACCAGGTGGAGCCGGCACTCATCCACACGGTTCGCGGAGTCGGATACGTCATGCGCGTCCCGCGGACCACATCGGCGCACGCCTGATCGGCGTGCCGGCCATGTCGTCAGGACAGTAGATGTCGCTCCGACTCCGGCTGCTGCTGACCCTGGCGCCGCTCTTCATCCTCGGCCTGGCCGCCGCCGACATCGGAACGTACGCGGCGCTGCAGAGCTCGCTGCTCCAGAACGTCGACAGTCAACTGGTCGCAATCGATGGAGGCGCTGAGAACGCCCTCGAGCAATCCAGACCGGGGCCGTTCGAGGGCGGAGGGAACGGACAGCTACCGCCCGGGACATACGGGGAGTTGGTCAACGCATCCGGCCCGGTAAGCGGTGGTGGTCTGTACGGCGGGTACGTGCAGACGACGCAATCGCATCCCGTCTTGCCCTCGACGATCTATGACGATGCGAACGCGACGCTGACGGTCTCTGGAACGGGAACGTGGCAGTCGTATCGAGTCCTCGTGACTCCGGACCCGCACCAGCCCGGTACAGATCTGGTGGTCGCAATTCCGCTCGACGGCGTCAACACCACGCTGAGCACGCTGCTGCTCTTCGAGATCGCGATCAGCAGCGGGATCACGATCATCGTGCTGGTGGTCACGTGGTTGCTCGTGCGCCGCGGGATGCGCCCGCTCGAGCGCATGGGCGCAACGGCGCGCTCCATCGCCGCAGGCGACCTCGGCCGTCGCGTCTCGCCGTCGAACGAGCGCACCGAGGTCGGACAGCTCGGCCTGGCGCTCAACGGAATGCTGAGCCAGATCGAGCGGGCATTCGCGCAGCGCGATGTCACCGAGCAGAAGTTGCGCCATTTCGTGTCCGACGCCTCGCACGAGCTGCGCACACCGCTGACATCGATGCGCGGGTATGCGGAGCTGCTGCAGCGTAATCCGGACATGAGTCGTGATGATGTCCTGCTCGCGGTTCGCCGCATCGAGGATGAGACAAGGCGTATGGGCCTCCTCGTCGACGACCTGCTGCTCCTTGCGCGCCTCGATCAGGGCCGTCCCCTTGACCGCGCGCCAGTCGACCTGACAGCCATGGTCAACGATGCCGTGAGCGACGCGCGCGCAGCCGACCCCGCACGCTCGGTCAGCGCGAACATCGAGCAGCCGGTCGTGGTCACGGGCGATGATCTGCGCCTGCGCCAGGCCGTCGCCAACCTGGTGCGCAACGCGCTGGTGCACACACCGGCAGGCAGTCCAGTGGAGGTTGCGCTGCAGGCGCAGAACGGACAGGCCGAGATCGACGTCATCGACCACGGACCCGGCGTGCCGGCGGCGCAGCGCGAGCGCATCTTCGAGCGGTTCCATCGCGCCGACCCGACGCGGAGTCGCGACCAGGGTGGGAGCGGGCTGGGCCTCAGCATCGCAACCGCGGTCGTCACCGCGCATGGCGG
>PKYW01000099.1:56264-70584 GCA_003132805.1 Candidatus Dormiibacterota bacterium
GGCTGGCCGCGTTTCCTCAGCGCGGCGGTGCATGGCGATCTCGCGCTGATGACCCTCGTCTTCCTCGTACTGCACATCGTCACCGCCGTGGTGGACCCGTTCACCCACCTCGGCCTGGTCGCTGCGCTCATTCCGTTCGGTTCCTACTACCGCACGGTGTGGCTCGGGCTCGGGACCATCGCGTTCGAGCTGCTGCTCGCGATCATCGCGACGAGCCTCCTACGCCAACACATTGGCGCCCGTGTGTGGCGGGGGATTCACTGGCTCGCGTACGTGAGCTGGCCCATCGCCGTGATTCACGGCATCGGCACGGGCACTGACAATACCGCCATCTGGATGCTGGCAATCGATGTTGTCTGCGTCGCCGCGGTCGTGTCGGCGCTGGTCTGGCGCCTGGTCGCCGCACCACCCGACCCGCTTGCCGATGAACGTCGAGTGGCAGCGGAGCGCGCTTCGTTCGGAACCGGGCGATGAGCATCGCGTTGCTGGCCGGGCCCCCGGCGGCGCAGGGGATGGAGCGTTACGCCGACCATCAGCGACGTCTTGGCGCGTTGCCACCGGCCACCGAGCTCATCGCCTCGATCGAACGAAGTGGCCTGCGCGGCAAGGGCGGAGCGGCCTTTCCCGTTGCCACCAAATGGCGATCGGTGGCGTCGCAACGTGCCGGGACGCCCGTTGTCCTCGCGAACGGCGGCGAGGGGGAGCCACTGAGCCGCAAGGACCGCATGCTCATGGAGCAGCGCCCGCACCTGGTGATCGACGGCGCGCTGCTCGCCGCCACCGCCGTCGGCGCGAACGACATCGTGCTGTACATCGGCGCCGATCACGCCGGAGCGATGCAGGCCATGCAGCGAGCGGTCTCCGAACGTCCTGGAAGTGAACGTGCCCGCCTGCGCCTGGTGAGCGCTCCCGTGCGTTACGTCTCAGGAGAGGAGACGGCGGCGGTGCACTTCGTCAACGCCGGGATCGCGCTCCCGACGTCGATTCCACCGCGTCCGTTCGAGCGCGGCGTCGACGGACGTCCCACGCTCGTGCAGAACGTGGAAACCCTCGCTCACGTCGCGCTGATCGCTCGGTTCGGCGAGGAGTGGTATCGCTCGCTCGGCGTGGCCGGCGCATCCGGGACGACACTCATCACCGTGGGCGGCGCGGTGCCGCAGACAGTGCTCATCGAGATTCACCAGGGCATGACGCTGGCCGATGCGGTGAACATTGCCGGAGGCATCACCTCCGAGAGCGACGCCGTACTCCTCGGTGGATATTTCGGCGGATGGGTCGAGTCAAGCCGCGCATGGGGGCTGTCGCTTGACGCGGACCCGCTGCACCGGCTCGGCCATTCGCTCGGTTGCGGCGTGGTCGCGGTGCTGCCGTCCGGGCGTTGCGGCGTCATCGAGACGGCGAGAATCCTCGCGTACCTCGCCCACGAAAGTGCCCGGCAGTGCGGTCCGTGCACCTTCGGCCTGCGCGCCATCTCCGCCGCCGCCGGACGGATCGCCGGCCTCACCTCGACGCCCGGCGACCTCGAGCGCATTCAGCGCTGGTCGGGACTGCTCGCCGGACGCGGCGCGTGCCACCACCCGGACGGCGCGGCCGGACTGCTCGCATCAGCGTTTGCGGTGTTCAGCGGCGAATTCACGCTGCACGACGATCAGCGGCGCTGCAGCATCGTGAACACCCAGGCGGTGGCGTGATGAGCGATCGCGTCACGCTCGGCATCGACCGCATCAAATGCGACGGCCACGGTGTGTGTGCCGACCTCGTGCCCGAGCTCATCGAGCTCGATGACTGGGGCTATCCGATCATCCGTTCCGGCGCGATCCCGCAATCCGTGCTCCCGCACGCGCGCCGCGCGGTGTCCGGCTGTCCCACGCTCGCGTTGCGCATTCAGGCTCTCGCCGCACGCCGCTGACCGCGCTCGGCGACGCCGTGGCTACACTCACCGGCGTGCCTGTTATCGACGACCACGGACGCCCCGAACCGCCCGACAGAGCCGGCGAAGTTGAGACTCTCCAGGGCTTCGTCGACTACCAACGTGCGACCTTCGCGTGGAAGACCGCAGGGCTCGGCGCGGCCGGCCTGAACACGACGGTCGCCGCTTCGTCCATGACGCTCGGCGGGATGATGAAGCACCTCGCACTGGTCGAGGACTACTGGTTCTCACAGTGGCTGCACGACCGGGATACCGCCCCGCCGTTCGACACAGACGACTGGGACGCCGATCCCGACTGGGACTGGCATTCAGCTACCGAAGACACGCCCGAGCAACTTCGCACGCTCTGGCAGAACGCGGTAGGCCGCTCCCGAGACAACGTCACGGAGGCGCTCATGCACGGCGGATTGGATCAGCTCGCGGTGCGCAAAGACGGAGACGGCAACTCGCCGAGCCTGCGCTGGATCCTGTGCCACATGATCGAGGAGTACGCGCGCCATAACGGCCACGCCGATCTGATCCGCGAAGCAGTGGACGGCGAGACCGGGGAGTAGGGCGTGCGGGCGTGAGGGGAGGACACGGCCGGGACGGCGAGACCGGGGAGTAGCAGGGAAGGGGAGTCGGAAGGGCGTGCGCGGAGGCGGGTATCTCGCAGCCCCGGCTACCCCCCGGGGCGAGAGTAAGCGGCGGGACGGCGAAGGCGTCCCGACCGCGGCCCGCCGCAGCACACGGCCTCCCCATCCCGCGGCGCTGAGCCCTCTCATGAAGGCCCCGTGACGCTACGATCCCCCAGTCCATGCGCACGTCTCCGCTTGCCGTTGCCAATCTCGCCGTGGTTATCGCAATTGCCGGCGCGACGCTCGCATCTGTCGGGGCCGGCCGTCATAGCGACTTCACGGCTCAGGCCACGAGCCTGGAGCAGCGCTGGTCGGCGATGAGCAGCGAGGGTGTGGCTCCCGGCGCTCTCGCTCCGTTGAAGACCGAGCTGCGGACGTCGTCGTACGAGGCACCGTGGTGGTCTCCCGCCTGGTGGAACGATCCAGGGACGTCGTTTGTCCAGAGCCTAGAAGACCGCACGCAGGCGGTGTGGGACGAAGCCGTCAGCGACGCGCGTGCGCACGCGGCCTCAGCGCTCGTCGGGTGGGACGTGATGGTGGAGCACAACGCGGCAATGCTCGCGGCTCCCACCGTGGCGACCTCGTCAACCTGGGTTACGAGGATCGCGACTGCCACGACACCGGCAGCTATCGACACGCTGTCGACAGAGCTCGTGTCCCAGACCGCCGCAGAGAACCACGCGGCCCTGTTGAGCGCGACCTCGGATGTCGCTGCGCTCCCCACCCGTCTTCGTCAGCTCATGCTCGACGCGGACCAGGCCGGCGCCGAAGCAGTCCCGGGAGCCACGTCGTATCTGGCGACGTACCGGCGCCTGGCGACCGCGGTCGCGGCCAAGCCGAAAACAACGGTGCTCGCGGCGTTGAGCACGGAGGTCACGGCGCTCCAGGCCACGGTGAGCTCCGCGTTGAGGCAGCATGCCTGCGGCCACGCAGTTCCGTCCGGCAAAGCGATCGTCATCAACCTCACCCTCCAGGAAGTCGTCTTCTACCAGAACGGGTGCGCAATCCAGGCGACCGCGGTGACCAGCGGCCGTCGCAACGAGCGCACGCCGACGGGCACCTTTCACGTGTTCCACAAGGATTCGCCCGTGCTCTTCACCTCATGGGCGCCACGCGGCTCGCCGTACTGGTATCCACCGGAGCGAGCCAATTACGCGCTCGAGTTCACCGTCGTGCGGGCCGGCATCTTCCTGCACGACGCGCCCTGGGAGCCGGGTGGCGCGTACGGCCCGGGCAGCCAGAACACCGCCAACGCGAGCCACGGCTGCGTCCACGCGCCAACCTCGGGGATGCAGTGGGCATACTCGTGGGCGCCGCTCGGCACCCCGGTGATCGTCGTCGCCTGAGGCTACCCGACGGGTTGCGCGGTCAGACTGGTGACCGCTTCCTCGATCACGCCGATCGCCCGGTCGAGCTCTTCCTCGCCGATCACGAGCGGCGGCTGAATGCGCACCACGTTGCCGAGTGATCCGCCGACCCCGATCAGCACCCCTCGCTCACGACAGTGCCGCTTCACCGCCGCGGCCTCGGCGGTGGCCGGCTCCTTGGTGGCACGATCGCGCACCAGCTCGACGCCGATCATGAGCCCGCTGCCCCGTATGTCGCCGACCAGATCCGACTCCACGGCAAAGGCGTCGAGTCGAGTACGCACCATGGCTCCGACACGGGCGGCGCGTTCGGGCAGGCGCTCCTCAACGATCATGTCGATGGTCGCCACGCCCGCTGCGCACGAGACAGGGTTGCCACCGAAGGTGCTCATGTGATCGCCGGGTTCGAATGCATCGGCGATCTCTTCGCGAGCGATGAACGCGCCGAGCGGGAAGCCGCTGGCGATCCCCTTGGCCAGGGTCATGATGTCCGGCTCGACGTTATACGCCTCCACCGCGAACATCCTGCCGCTGCGCCCGAACCCGCTCTGCACCTCGTCGACGATGAGCAGGATCCCGCGCGCATCAAGGATTTTCTTGACCCGCTGAAGATAGCCGTCGGGCAGCGGGATGATGCCGCCCTCGCCCATGATCGGCTCGACGATGAAGGCGGCGACGTCATCACTCGTGTCGTAGCGGATCACGTCATCGACGGCATCGGCACACGCCAGCGAGCACGAGCCCGAGCACATCCGGCAGCGATATTGATTTGGCGTCGGAGCGAACGCGATCCCGGCGATCTGCGCACCACCGCGTCGCTTGCGCAGCGCGTTGCCGGTGACCGCGAGCGCGCCGGCAGTGCGGCCGTGAAAAGAGCTCTGGAGGGCGATGATCTCGCGGCGTCCCGTGAAGACCCGGGCGAGGCGGAGTGCACCTTCCACAGCCTCGGCGCCGCTGTTGCCGAAGAAGGTCTTCTGGAGGCGCCCCGGGGTCACCTGCGCGAGGCGTTCGGCGAGGTCCGCGACGACTGGGACGTGATAGACATACGAGCAGGAGTGCACGACCTTGTCGATCTGCCGCTTGGCGGCTTCCGCCACCTTGGGGGGCACATGCCCGGCGTTGACGACGCCGATCCCCGCGTACAGGTCGATGTATTCGGTGCCGTCGACATCGGTGACGGTCGCGCCGCGGGCGCTCTCCACGGTGATCGGTTCGACGCCGGCGAGCGCGTGGGTCGTCACGTAGCGGCGGTACTTCTCGACCGTGTCCATGGCTGCGCGCTCCTTTCAGAAGGTGGGCGGGGTGTTGACCCAGAACAGGCGGGTCGTGTCGCTGGACTGGTTGATCCATCGGTGTTGCTGGGGACTGTGGAAATACAGGGTGTCGCCTGCCTCGATGTGGTAGTGCTCGGACTCGTCGAGCCAGATGTCGAGCTCGCCGCTGAGCACATAGACCGCCTCCTCTCCGTCATGGGAGTACGCGCCACCGCTGCCACCGCCGGGCGCGACGTTGAAGATGTCGATCTCGAGCACGGCATTGGGAAAGGTCACGAGGTCCTCGATCTCGACGCGGTCGAAGCCGCTCAGCCGGCGCCGTTCCCCGGTGCGAACCAGCTTCGGCCCCTCGGTCCCCGCAGGCCCTGCGCCAAAGAATTCGAGCAGGGTGCCGCCATACGCGGAAGCGACCCGCTGAAGCAGCGACACCGATGGTTCCGCCAGGCCTCGTTCGACCAGGCTCAGGTACGACGCCGAGATACCCGCGCGCGCCGCGGCGCCGCGCAGCGACAGGCTGCGCCTGGTTCGCGCAGCGCGCAGGCGTTTGCCGACAACGTGGTCTTCGGGAATCAGCTCGCCGGCGATCAGCGACTGCAACGCCGGCGGCGCGAAGCCGCGGGTGAGCAGTGCGTGCACGTCGCGCAAGCGCGAGATGTCCTCGGCCGTGTAGCGGCGATGGCGGCCACCGGCACGCAGTGGGCGCACCAGCCCCTTGCGCTCCCACGCCCGCAGCGTAGACGGGCTCACCCCGACTCGCCGGGCGACCTCGCCGATGCGGATGTCGTCCACACGCAGACTCCTCGACACGACCCGAGCGGGGCAGCAGGTACGCTGTCCGACCCAGTCGAACTTGTCACTGTTGAGTAGATTATGAGCCTCTGGTCGCCCCCCGGTCCGCCCGGCACACGCGTCGCGCCACTTGCTGAGGACTACCGCGAGACGCCCCTGTGGTGGGACGACACATCGTTTCCCGCCATTGCCGAATCGCCGCTGCCGGGAAGCGCGGATGTGCTCGTGATCGGCGCCGGTTTCACCGGGCTGGCCGCCGCCGCGCGACTCGCGTCGCACGGGAAACAGGTGATCGTGGTTGACACCGGCGCCCTCGGCGAAGGGGCAAGCGGCCGCAACGCCGGGATGATCCACGCCGGCGTGCGCCGCAATCTCGCGTTCCTCGAACGCAAGCACGGGGCGGCCGGCCTCGCGCTGCACGACGCGAGTGTCGAGGCCTACGCGTTCGTCGCGAGGACGGCAGCGTCGGCTGCCCCTGACGCGATGTACTCGCAGTCGGGCTGGCTGCACCTCGCCCACCGAGCATCGCGCATGAAGGGGCTGCGCAAGGACGAGGCGGAACGGCGGCATCGCCTCCGCGAGGCGACCGTCATGCTCGAGGAGGACGCGCTCGAGAGCGAGACCCCGAGCCGCGGGTTCCACGGCGGGATGCTCACCGACAACGGTGCGAGCATCCATCCCGCTCGCTACCTCGCTGGGCTCGCGCGCGTCTCGCTCGCCAGCGGCGCTGCAGTGCACCCGAGGACCCATGTGACGTCGATCGTTCCGTCCGGGTCCGGCTCGCTGGTGCACACGTCGCGGGGCGACATCACGGCCCGCGACGTGCTCGTCGCGACCAATGGATACACCGACAGCGCGGCGCCGTGGGCGCGGCGGCGGATCATCCCGATCGGCAGCTACATCATCGCCACTGAACCCCTCGGCGACGTGCGCGCCGCGGATATCAGCCCGCAGCGCCGGATGATGAGCGACACACGAAACTTTCTCCACTACTGGCGCCTGTCACCCGATGGGCGGCTGGTCTTCGGCGGGCGGACCAGCTTCGCGCCGGTGAGCGTGCAGACCGCCCGCGACCGGCTCTACGCGGCGATGATCGGCATGTATCCGCAGCTCGCCGGCGTGCGAGTCAGCCATGCGTGGACGGGCAACGTGGGTTTCACGTTCGACCAGCTGCCGCACCTCACGCGGTCGGAGGGCGTCACCTATGCGATGGGCTATTGTGGCAGTGGGGTCGCGCTCGGGAGCTATCTGGGAACACTCGCCGGCGAATGGATTGCCAGGGATGCCCAGCCAGCGTTCTCGGACCTCCGCTTTCCGCGGATCCCGTTCTACCGGGGGCACCCCTGGTTTCTCCCACTCGTCGGGGTGGTCTACTCCTTACTCGACGGGCTCTGAGCTGTCGGGTCCTCGGCCACGGCCTCGGGGGTCACCTGTGCACCCGGCGTGGTCACGCTCGCACCCGCAAGCTCCATGTTCCCGCCTCCCACAAGCGCGGCGACGAGCTGCCCGTTGCGCCGGACATAGGAAACGGTCTTCTCATGGAAGAAGTCAGTCTTGGTCAAGATCGCGGCGACGGCGGTGAGGGGGATGCCGAGAATGAACGTGATGCCAATCGGCAATGAGTCACCAGGGTCGCTGGCAATCACCTGATATCCGATCCAGAACAGGAAGATGCCGCCGGCGAGGGGTAAAAGTCCTGCGAGGAGGAAGAGCGACGGGGATGTGAAGAGCACCTTGCGGAACGCCCAGGCGCAGGCGATGCCCGTGATGCCGTAGTAGAAGGCGACGAGCACACCGATCTGCAGCACCAACTGACTGAACGTCGTGCCGATCGGGCCCCAGAAGGTGGAGATGATCACCACGATCGAGAGTCCGGTGGTGATCAGGGTCCCGACCCACGGCGTCTGCCAGTCCTTGTGGACGATGCCGAAGATCTTCGGAAAGACACCGTCACGCGCCATCGAGAAGGACAGCCGGCTCGACGGCAGCAGGGTCGTTTGCACGGTGGCAACCGTCGACGAGAGGACCGCGAGCACCATGAGGTAGGTGATCGGCGCGCCGCTCAGTGACTGGGCGAAGAAATACAGAATGTCGCCGCCGTTGTTGCCAATATTGTTGAGGCTGGACGCGGAGGTCACCATGTCGATCGCAGTGGCCGAGAACAGGAAGAGGACGAGCAGCACGACCATGCTGATCAGCCCCGCGTAGCCCGGCGTCGTTTCGGCGTCCTTGGACTCCTCGTTGACGTTCGCGGCGGTGTCCCACCCCCAGAAAAAGAAGACACCCAACGCAGCGCCGGCGGCGAGCCCGCTGATGTTGTGCAGCGACAGCGGGTTGAACCAGCTTCCCTGTACCGGTTGCGCCGCCGGGTGACCACCGAGCACCTTCACGACTGCGGCGATGCAGAAGCCGACGACGATGAAGTACTCGATCGCGAGCAGCACCCACTGGAAATTGGCCGTCAGGCGAATGCCCTTGACCACCATGTAGGTGACGAACAGCAGCCAGAGCACCCCCGCGACGGCCTGCCAGAAGGCGCTCGCCGCGGCGTCGGCGCTGATCCAGCCGAAGCTGTTGAAAAGTTGCAGCGTGTATGCGCCCGCGACAATCGGTGCGGCCGCACAGAAGAGGACGTTGGCGCAGAGCTGCACCCAGCCGCCGAGCCAACCGATGTACGGGCTCAGCGTGCGGCTCACCCACGAATAGGAGGCGCCGCAGTTGGGATCCTGGCGGTTGAGGTAGTAGTAGGCGAGCGCGATGAACATGACTGGGAAGAAGCTGACTAGGATGGCCGCGGGCGACGCAGCTCCAACGGCGACGAAGAGCACCGCGATGGTCGCCGCAAGGCTGTAGGCCGGTGCGACGCTTGACGTCGCGATGATGGTGGCGTCGAAGAGATTCAGGGTGTTGGTCTTCAGCTGAGAGACCACATGTTTCCCAAGAACGATCGGCTCCGCTAGCGTCGCCATGCTTTCCTCCTCACCGTGTCCTCCTGCGTCGAGCCTGGTTGGTCAGGCTTCGATATTGCTCATCACGTGCTTGATGCGCGTGTAATCCTCGAACCCGTACATCGACAGATCCTTGCCGTAGCCCGAGTGCTTGTAGCCTCCGTGGGGCATCTCTGATATCAGCGGGATGTGTGTGTTGATCCAGACGCAGCCGAAGTCCAGGGCACGAGCCATACGCATCGCGCGGCCGTGGTCCTTCGTCCAGACGCTCGCGCTCAGGCCGTACTCGACGCCATTGGCCCACTCGAGTGCCCTCGCCTCGTCGTCGAATCGCTGGACGGTGATCACCGGCCCGAAGATCTCGCGCTGGATGAGATCGTCGTCCTGGCGCAGACCCGCGATGACGGTCGCCTCGTGGAAATAGCCGCGCTCGCCGACGCGATGCCCTCCCGCAACCACGTCAGCGTGTGACGGCGCACCGCCGACGAGTTCGCGAACGCGATCGAGCTGCCGGGCGTTGTTGAGCGGTCCGAAGGCAACCTCGTCATCGTCCGGCGCACCCGTCTTGTTGGCAGCGGCCTGCTCCGCGAGCGCGGCGACGAGCTCGTCATGGATCGATGCCGACGCGAGAACGCGCGTCGCCGCGGTGCAGTCCTGCCCGGCGTTGAAGTACCCGGCCATGGCAACGGCCTCGGCCGTGGAGGCGACGTCGGAATCATCGAAGACGATCACGGGTGCCTTGCCGCCGAGCTCGAGGTGGACCCGTTTGAGGTCACCAGCCGCGGCACGTGCGACCTCCATCCCGGCACGGACGCTGCCGGTGATCGACGCCATCGCCGGGATCTTGTGGGTCACCAGCGCGGCCCCCGTGCTCGGATCGCCGCAGATGACGTTGAAGACACCCGGTGGCAGGAACTCGGCCATGATCTCGGCCATGAGCAGCGTGGTCACCGGCGTCGTGTCCGACGGCTTGAGCACCACGGTGTTGCCTGCGGCGATGGCGGGCGCCCACTTCCAGACCGCCATCAACATCGGGTAGTTCCACGGCGTGACCTGCGCGCAGACCCCCACCGGTTCGCGGCGGATCATCGAGGTGTGGCCGGTCATGTACTCGCCGGCGCTCTTGCCTTCGAGGATCCTCGCGCACCCGGCGAAGAAGCGCACCGGGTCGATCAGCTGAGGGACCTCCTCGCTGCGGGTGAGCGAGATCGGCTTGCCGGTGTTCTCGCACTCGAGAGCGACGAATTCCTCGGAGCGCTTCTCGAACGCGTCCGCGATGCGCAACAGAGCGAGGCTGCGTTCTCTCGGCGTGGTGTCGCGCCAGCCGGCGAATGCACGGCGCGCAGCCTGAAGGGCGGCATCGACATCGGCCGGGCTCGACACGGGCGCCCGGGCGAATTCCTCGCCGGTGGCAGGATTGATCAACGGTGTCCACGCATCCGAGCTCGCCTCGCGATATGCACCGCCGACGAAGTTACGCAGGGTGCGCACCGCGACCGTGCTCATGCCTTGAGATCCCGTGCCAGTTCGCGGAAATTGGTGACGTATCGCTTCACGTCATCGGATGAGTGCTGCACCGACAGCGTCCAGTTCTCCTCGGCACCCGGCGCCATGAGGACGCCGCGGTTCGTCTGGTAGAGCCAGGAAACGTACGCAAGCGACTTGTCCATCGCGGCGTAGTCGCGGTAGTTGCGCACCGGCTTGTCGCGGTAGGTGACGCATCCGCGGGCCCCCATCGATACGACGTGGAAGGGCAGGTTGTATTCGCTCATCACCTCGCGCAGCCCGCCACTCAGCTCCTCGGTCAGCGCGTCGAGGTGGGAGTAGGCCGTGCCGGTGAGCACCTCGAGCAGGGTGGCCCGCGATGCCGCGGTGGTGAGTGGGTTTCCGTTGAAGGTGCCGAGCTGTGCCACCTTGCCATCGCTGATGGTGGCCATGATGTCGGCGCGACCACCGACTGCGCCGCAGGGAAGGCCGCCGCCGATTGCTTTCGCAAGGCACACGATGTCAGGAACGACGCCGAAGCGCTCGGTCGCCCCACCGGGAGCGATGGTGACACCCGTCTTGACCTCGTCGAAGATGGCCACGGCGCCGTGTCGGTGGGCGGTCTCCACGAGGCCGGCGAGGTATCCCTCTTCGGGCAGCACGAACCCGATGTTCATCATCGCTGGCTCGACAATCACGGCTGCGACCTCGCCGGGATGCGCGAGAAACGCGCGCTCCAGCGATTCCAGGTCGTTGAATCCCACGACGGTGGTGAGCTCGACAGTCGATCGCGGGATGCCACCGGTCATGGGCACCGAATTCGGGAAGTCGGCGTCGCCCATCGCATCCACCGGTGGTTCGACCGACACCAGCAGCGCGTCGTGGTGGCCGTGATACGACGCCTCGATCTTGATGATCCGCTCGCGATCGGTGAAGCCGCGCGCCAGGCGGATCGCGTCGAGCGTCGACTCGGTGCCACTGTTGGTGAAGCGCCACTGGGGCTGATGGAAACGGCGCGCCAGCTCGCGGGCGACGACGATGTTCTCGGCGACCGGCTGGGCGAAGTGCGATCCGCGATGCATCTGCGCATCCACCGCGGCCACGATCGCGGGGTGCGCGTGGCCGACCACCATGACGCCGAAGCCGTTGTGAAAGTCGACGTACTCGTTCCCGTCGACGTCCCAGACCTTGCTGCCCTGGCCGTGATCGATGAAGACCGGCTGTGGCGGCGTGTCCTGGAAGGAGCTCGGCACACCGCGCGGGATGTACTCGGTCGCCTCCCTCCACAAGTCACGCGACCGGGTACGACGAGACCGGAACTCGGCTTCCTCGCGAGCGGTCAGCGACGCGACCAGTTCCGAATCGATGTCACCCATGGTCGAGCCCATCGCCCAGGTCCCTCCAGAAGCCCTGTGGATGCAGAAATTCTACTGAACACCTGTAGAATCAGGCTACGTTAGACGCAAACCCTGGGGACCGTCAAGCAACAGTCAGCGCCAGTCCACCTGGGTGACCTGACCGTCCACAACCTCGATGATTCGGGCGGCGCATGAACCGGCGCCCAGGAGCGTCCAGGTCCCGGCATCGAGGGACGGAAACAGCGCGACCGCAAGGAGTTCGCCCCGAATCGGCCGCGCATGCACCCCGGTGTGGGTTCGGGCTCCGGGCCGCCCGTCCGGACTGACCTCGATCTCGGAGTGGAGGAGCGCTGCCGGCACGATCACCAGCAGCGCTCCCGTCCCCCCACCGATATCGAGGACCGCCGGCCCGCTGGGAGCGGCACCGGCAGGCTCGATCTCGCTCAACTCGGGGTGTCGAATCCGTTGTGTGGCGCGCCCAGGTACGGGAAGTGGTCGATGTACCGGTTGTTACCGGGCACCGAACCGCCGCTGAACTGGGCGGACGAGAAGTCGCTGACCAGGCCGGCGGCGCCGTCAGCCTTGTAGCTGGGATCGACCAGTGAGATCGTCGCGCCCGCGACGGCGCGGATCTCGATGGTCGCCACGTCATCGAACACCCGGCGGCCGTTCGGGAACCCGGCGAGGTCCCCGCCCAGGATGCCGTTGACGCTCGGAGACTTCGCCGGTGGAATCGCCATGTTGAGGCGGAGCAGGTCGGCCGGGGTCGACCCAGTCGAGTTCTGGAAGCCGGCGATGACCCCCGAGGGCACGCCAGTGAGCAGGATCGCCTCGAGGTCGGCGCGCGCCTTCGTGTAGGCGGCCAGGTTCGGGAAGACGCCCGGGTAGAGCACCGGCAGCAATCCGGCGAGCATGGGATGGGCGTAGTCGGCGACGAACTGGGCGTCGTTGCTCGGCTTGGTCGAGTTCCAGAAGTCCTTCTTCCCGATCGGGATGATCACCTCGTTCACGAGGGGCATACCGAGGCGCGACACCTGCACCCAGGGTCCCACGTCGGTGGTGCGCCCGCCGTTGTCGAGGATGGTTGACTTGCGCCGGCTCGCCGTGGTGTACACGCCGATGACCGAATCGGCACTGGTCGGATCGGTGGGCATCTCACCGTTCCTGGTGACGTGCGTCTTGGGGACCTGGATCGCGATGGTGTGGACGTTAAGCGCCTTGGTGGAATCGACACCACCAACGGCGGGAAGAGGAATCAGGTGCAGGTTCTGGAAGGGACGGAGCGCGCCGAGATCGAAGATCGACCCGAGGTCGACGTAGAAGCCCTCACGGCGCTGGCCGGCGAACACCCATCCACCNNCGGACGCCGACGTTCACCGGCGGGCAGGCGAGCCGGCTCGCGAGCACCTCGGACTTGCCGTTGCGGATCCGCGTCACCGAGTAGAACTGCCGTACGTTCCAGCTGGAGCTGGTCAGGCTGGTGATCGGACCCGTGTTGTAGAGAAACGTGTTCGGGTCGGTGTACTCCGTGGTGAACTTGAACTGGTAGGTGATCGCGTCGGCGACGCTGCCGCCGTTGGTGACGGTGATCTCGTAAAGCACGTCGTCGCCGAAGTTGTAGAAGTTCGGGCCGCCGTCCGGTCCCTCGAGCGGAATGTAGTTGGCGATCAGCGTCACCGTCTCGGGATGATCGGGACTGGTGAACGCGTAAAGGTCAGTGCTGTCAGCAACCGGGTCTTGCGAGATGCCGGGTGCTTCACGATGCGAAGACATGTGTACCCCTCGTGAGGTTGTGAATGTTGTTGCGCTGCGCGTCAGCGCGTCGCGCGCTGAAGACGCCGGATGAGCTGCGGGTCCTTGGTCACGACCTCGCGATGGCCCACCATCACGGAGATCTCGCCGGTCGCCGCATCGCGAACGTATGCGGTCATCGGTTCGCTCGACAGCGGACCGTCACTCGCGTCCGCGACGTTCTGCGCCGCCTCCACGAGGGTGCTCGGCCCGGCGATCAGCCCCATCGCCGCAACGCCGCCCGCTGCCCCCACCGTTGTGGACAGAAACGTCCGCCGTGTCACCTTGGCCATGTGTACACCTCTCTGGGGCGGTCGTTGGCGATCCGATTGGCCGTCTTGTCACCGCCCAGTCACCGCTTGGTACGGACGGCTCCGGGCGCCGGATCACTATTGCGCCGGACCGGCACGTCACCGGTCGAAAGGCGGGAGGCTCAGGTCCAGGACGCGGGAACCTGCACCTCGACGTTGTCCTTGTTGACACGCGTCTCGACTTCCGGCAGCGGGTTCAGGCGGTAGTCGCCCGGGTTGGCGGCCCCGGTGAGGTTGAAGCTCATCGGATGGCAGGGACACACGAGCTTGTTCTGCCCGGCTTCGGGGATCAGCGTGCATCCCTGGTGGGTGCAGACCGCGCTGAGACCGCGGATCTTGCCGTCGAGGGTGAAGACGACGCCCTGGATGCCGCCGGCTGAGAACTGCTTGATCTTTCCCGGGGTCACCTCGTCAAGCGTTGCGACCGCCACCCACGTGCTGACGTACGGC
>PKYW01000017.1 GCA_003132805.1 Candidatus Dormiibacterota bacterium
ACCTCCTGAACCTGCCGCGCGAGTGCCCGCACCCTGGCAGCCGGATACCGCAATGCGACCCACATGGCTCATCGCGCGAAGGAGGAGTCCATCTGCGATCTGCCACTACGTGGCCCACCGCCCCCATGATCCTTCCCGCGTCTCTTCAGACCTTACGCCTTCTGCCGCGAATATCGCGATTCGGAGGGTCCCATTTGGCCGCACAGGCTCCTCATCAGCGGTGCCTTACCTCGGACAGGAAAGCCCCAGCCGAATGATCGGCTGGGGCTTCCGGTGTTCCTCGGGAAGGAGGGAGAGCCCTTCAGAATCGTCGGGCCAAGGACCTACGCCTGACGACCCGGGTCGGTCTTCCTGTTAGGACAATGGGATCGTGTTGAACGTCCCCCACGGGGTGACCGCACCCGCCCCGTTGATGCTCTGTGTCCCGGTGACACCGGGGATGTAGGCGTCCTCGATGAAGAGGTATAGAGGCTTGCCCTTGTACGTCACCTGACGGGTGCCATCCGGCCTTACCACGACTCCGAGCGCGTGCTGAGCTACGCCGTTGCCAGCCTCAGGCTGCCCCGAGGTGAGAACCGGTGGCCAGAGCAAAGCGCAGTACGTCTGGCAGGCCTGGCCATTCTTGTTGCTCAAGGTGTAGACGGGGAAGCTCCCGCCCGGCAGGAGGGAGAAGTCGTTGTCCATCGTCGCCGCCAGCACCTTGCTCCCGCTGACCTTCTCACTCGCCATCTGGAGCCGGCCAGGCGCGGGATTCCCTCGACCTGGATCCACCAGGTACCAGGTGCCACTGGGACTGGTCACTGGGTCGAACAGATTAGCCCCGTCTGTTTCCTCCGCCGACTCGTCCTGGAAGAACCGGTACAGCGGCAGACCCGCATAGGTCACCTGCTGCACGCTCTCACCAGACAGCACGTCGGTGCGGGTTACGGTGCCGAGGAGGTTGCGCTTGACTCCCGGCCCGGCGATAGGGGCACCCTTGGTGAGGAGCGCCGGCCAGAGGACGGTGTCGCACGGTTGCCCGATGGGGTTTGGGCCGTCGCTGCAAGCAAAGGCCGCAAGACCAAACGTCAGCGAATGGAGTTCGTCGGACGTAATGAGGTACAGAGAGCAACCGGAAAGGGCGCCCGAACCGACGCTCAGCACCGTGCCAAACTCTGTCGATTTCGTCGACACGGTCGCACGGCCCGTGGGAGCGCTGGTGACGGGGGTAGTGCAGGAAGGAGCACTAGCCTTCGCGCTCACAGATGAGCTGAACTGAGGGGCCGCAGCAAGGAGGCCCACGGTGAGCACGGCGACGGTGGCAGGGCGCGCAACAAGCCTTCGGAAGTGCGTGCCTGTATGCAGCAGTTTCATGTAACTCGCTCCTTTTGGTTGGCGATTCCTTTGTTCTGGTGGTGACGTCAGCGGTAGAAGTACGGATCAAAGACGCTCACCTGCGTGATCTGGTCGAGCGGCAGGGAGTTGCGGTCGGCGGTCTTTCGGATCGCCTCCGGACTCGGCGCGTCGTAGATGCAGAAGGTCTTCCTCTTGTCGTCACTCACGTAGGAGTGGACCCAGGTGACGCCGTCATCGGCATTGCGGTCGACCATAGCCCGGCAGGTCGCTGCTCCCAGCGCATCGACAGGGATATTGAGTCCCTCCGGAAAGGTCCGCTCCACGACGTATCTCGGCATATGGGTTCCTCCGTGTGCTGCTCTCGCGAGCGCGAGTACCTGCAGTGAGACTAGGAACGGGTCTGCCGAGCGCGAATCGGGAGAACTACCCAGATTGGCGCTTGCGGGTACCCATCTTCGCCCCAGGAAATCGGCTCGGACCCGTTGTAGAATTCGTGCCATTCACGGGGAGGCAGGGCTCTGACGACGTCGCAAGCCATTGCAGGATCGGGGGATCTGCTCGAGCGCACGGAACCGCTTGCTGCGCTCGAGCGCCACTTAGGCGCGGTCGCGATGTCTTCGGCCGGCCGCTTCGTTTTCATCGGCGGTGAGGCGGGCGTCGGCAAGACCTCGTTGGTGCGGCGCTTCTGCGCCAGTCAGTCGGTGCGAGTCCTTTCCGGAGCATGTGACGCGCTTGCCACCCCGCACCCACTCGGCCCGCTCCTCGACATCGCCCACACGACGGCTGGAGATCTCGAGGCGCTGATTGTCCGAGGCGCACGACCACATGAAGTCGCTGCGGCATTGCTCGACCAGCTGCGGTCGGACCCTCCGTGCGTCGTGATTCTGGAAGATCTCCACTGGGCTGACGACGCGACCCTGGACGTCATCAGGCTGGTCGCCCGTAAGGTTGAATCGGCGCCGGTGCTGGTGGTCGGTACCTACCGGGATGACCAGATCGACCGTAATCACCCGCTGCGGATACTCATTGGCGACATCGCGACCAGCCCAGCGGTCGCGCGCCTCTCCCTCGGCCCCCTGTCGGAAGCCGCAGTCGCGGAGCTCGCATCGCCGTACGGCCTGGACGCAGCAGAGCTGTACCGCAACACCGGCGGCAATCCGTTCTTCGTCACGGAAGTACTCGCAACGGGCGGCGACACGCTGCCGGCAACAGTCCAGGACGCTGTCCTCGCGAGGATCGCGCGCCTAGGGCCTGTCGCGCAGCGGCTCGTGGAGACGGTCGCCATCATTCCGGCGGGCGTCGACATCAGCGTCCTCGAGGCCATGGATTCCGAGGCCGTGGCCGGCGTTGAGGAATGCCTTGCCTCCGGCGTGCTCGCAGCGATCCCCGGCGGTCTGGCATTCCGTCACGAGCTTGCACGCCTGGCTGTTGAGATCTCGTTGTCACCTCCGCGCCGCGTCTCGCTCCACCGCGCCGCGCTGATCGCACTGTCTGATCCGAGGCGTGGCCCCATTGATCCGACATCGCTGTCACACCACGCGGAGGCCGCTGGTGACTTCGACGCGGTGCTTCGGTTCGCCCCCCAGGCGGCGGCTGTCGCCGCGCAGGCTCGAGCACATCGGGAGGCGGCGGCGCAGTATGCCCGCGCGCTCCGTTTTGGTTGGGCGCTCACCGATGAGCGGCGCGCCGAACTCCTCTCCCTCCGATCGTGGGAGTGCTTTGTCACGGGCCATTATGCGGACGCGATCGAGTCCCGCCGGGAGGCATTGGCGACGTATCGGTTGCTCGGCGACCGGCTGCGTGAGGGTCAAGCGCTTTACGCGATGTCATCGAATCTCCGCTGCTACGGGCAGGTTGCCGAAGCGACCGAGACGGGCGTGGCAGCCGTTGCTGTGCTGGAGCAGTTGACTCCGGGCCACGAGCTTGCGATGGCGTATGCGAATCGCGCCATGCTTGCGCTGAACGTCGAGGACACGGCGGCGACGCGCTCCTGGGGCGCAAAGGCGCAGGAGCTCGCCGCACGCATCGACGACCCGGAGACGCTCGTGCATGCGATGAATTCGATTGGCACAGCGGGCTATTTACTCGGTGATGACGACGGCCGGCGCGCACTCGAGCGAAGCTTGCACCTCTGCACGGAGCGGGGATTCGTCGAGCAGGCTGGTCGCGCCTACATCCACCTGGCCTGGGCGGGCAACCGCGTGCACGACTACGCGCGTGCCGAGGCGTATCAACGAGAAGGCGTCGAATACTGCCTGGAGCGCGGGCTTGATGCGTGGCGATTCGAGATCCTCGCGCACCAAGCCCGCCGCCTCCTCGACCAAGGCCAGTGGGACACGGCGACCGACGCGACGTCGACCCTTCTGCGATCGGGCACCGCCAACGCAGTGGCACAGACGCTGATCCATTGCGTCATCGCGCTGCTGCGGGCGCGTCGCGGCGATCCCGACCACCATGGCCCGCTCGCGGAAGCGCAGGCGATCGCGGCGCCAACCGGAGAGCTCCAGCACCTCCTGCCGGTCGCCACCGCATCCGCCGAGATCGCATGGCTCGAGGGCGGTGCGAAGGCCGCCGACGTAGCCCGCGCCGCAACCGATCAGGCCATGGAGCTGGCGATGCATTACGGCGCCATACCGGCACTCAGCGAGCTGGTGGCGTGGCGAAGACGCTGTGGGGTCCATGATGCGAAGCCCATCGATGCGGTGGGTCCATATGTCTTGGAGCTCACCGGCGACACGGCCGGCGCAGCGGCAGCGTGGACGGAGCTCGGCTGCCAATATGAGGCCGCGATTACGCTCTGCGCGGGAGGACCAGACGAGAATCGCCGGCGCGCACTCGCCATCTTCCAGGCGCTTGACGCGGCACCGGCAGCCGCGATCGCCGCGCGCCTACTGCGTGCGGGCGGCGCGCGTGGTGTGCCTCGTGGGCCGCGTCCCTCGACGAAGCAGAACGCCGGTGGACTGACGACCCGCGAGCTCGAGGTGCTCGGGATGCTCAGCGAGGATATGAGCAACCGTGAGATCGCTGGACGCCTGCACCTTTCGGAAAAGACAGTCGACCATCACGTGGCTGCGATCTTGGCCAAGCTCGGCGTGAGCAACCGGAGACAAGCGGCCCGGGTGGCGGAACCCGTCGTTCCCCGGTAGCCGTCCCACGTCGATAGACTGCCCATCATGACTGATTTCCAAGGTCCTCAGGGCCTCACGTTCAACCGCGGGCTGATCGCGGATCCGGAGTCCTTCGCGCGCGATGCAAATGCCGCCTCGTGGCTCTACCTCTGCGGCGAAGAGTTTGCCGCGATGGACGGCGGCATGTCATACAGCGATGTCGAGGCGGCAGTCCCGGAGTCGGCCAACATCGTGTCCGACCCACCTCGAACGCTTGACATGGCTCTCGCACGGCAGCACGTTGCGGCGCTCGACGAGCTACCACGGCCGACCCTCGTCACCTGCCGCACCGGTCCGCGCTCGTCTGCGGCCGTCTACCTTTATGCAGGCCTCAGGGCAGGCGCCACACCTGACCAGGTGTTGTCACGGGCCGAAGCGGACAACGCACCCTTCTGCGCCTTCGAGGATCTCAAGGCGTGGGTCGTTGAGGGCCTGATGGAGCTCTCCTAAGAAGGACAAAGCCACCGCCGGCGTCAGGACTAGCGCCTTATCGGTCGGAGAGCTTGCCCAGTCAACTCGACGTCGGGCGCCCAACGGCAACCACAGTCGACGCACTCGTAGCCGGAGACGACCGTCCGTGTTGCGGCGCCAAGGGCCGTCGCGCTGGGTTTGTGCAGTACCGCTTCGTTTGACCTGCACTCCGGGCATTCAATGACTTCGCCTTCGCCCATGATCAACCCCCTCTTGCTGACACGCTCCCTGAACGACATGTTAGATGGTGGCCGAGTGCGCCTGTCAGGGACCCACGGCCGGCCTGAGCATCGGATCGATCCGGCGCGGGCANNCGTCGAAGCGACGAGTCAGTGCCGTGCCGTTGTTGCCAGTCTTAGCCGCTAGCTTCCGACCGTGTAGGCGTAGGCAAAGTCGTGGAAGTCGGACCACGACGTCGGGACTCCGACGGCGGGGTCGAAGACTCCCCAGTCCGTCGAGTCTATGACGCTGAGGAACGCGTTCACCGCGGTCCCGGTCGTTGCCGTGGGCGACAGCGTTGCCGTTAGTGTTCCCGTCGCTCCGGGGGCCAACTCTTCCGGAGTGCTGGTATTGCCGCCACTGATGTCGTTGCCCGTCGTCTGGAGCTCGAAGAGCCCGACGTGGTTCGTCGTGTTCTTGACCGTCACCGTGATCGCGACGTTGGAGCCGGTGTCGATGGTCGTCGACGTGGACGTCGGAAGTCCGGTCTCAGTAACGGGTGCGAGCTTGTTGTACGCGACGACGCCCCTGACGGTCTGGGAGAACTCCGTCCCGTCGGTCGTGGCGCCCTGCATCACGTCGATCTCCCATAGACCTGCCTGGGGATCGGGGGCGATGAGCGAGGCGTTTCCGGTCGGGTTGTCGGGCGTCGGCGTGGTGTCGATAGCCGAGACGTCGATGAACCCTGACTCGGTGACCTCAGGCAGGAGGTCCGCCGGCGAGAACAGGTAGTAGTACACGGGATCGTCGGCGGAATGGTCCGGCGCCACGAACGTCACGTCGATGTCGTGCTTACCCGCGGGCACATTCACATAGAACGTCTTGATCTGCCCGGGACCGCGAGATACCGAGCTGGTCAGCGTGGCGCTGAACGAGCCACCGGCCGAATGGATGAGGGTACGGCGTGCGATCGGCACCGAGCTCTCGAGCCCGTTCGGGCCGGTGAACTGCACCGACTCGGGGGCATCGCCGGGGGCCTGGGGAAGGGTGAGGCTGAGGGGCACGCTTGCTGAGCTGTGAGCCGGGATGGTGACGGGCGCCGACGCGTGGCTCGTCGTGAAGTTCTGGCCACTGGCCTGGAAGGTCACGGATCCGGTGTAGGGGCCTGGGACGTCCGGCGCAGTCTGCACGTGGCCGCGGCCATTGGCCCACAGGATCTGGGCTGTCCACTTTCCGGGCATTGGGTGCTCGATCGTGCTGTGCTGGATGTCGGGGCTGGCGTTGGGACCGTTGGAGGCCCCGAAGTCGTACGAGCTCTGGGCCAGCCTCCCGGCCGGGTCCGTCAGGAGGAAGGTCAGGATGTTGTCATCGCTGTTGGTGGGGTCTGGCCAGCGCATATCGGCATCGAGCACGCTGACGCCGCTCGGTACGTTGAAGGTGATCGGTGTTGCCGCGGTAGCACCCTGGGCGGGCAGCGGGAGACTCGGGTTTGGAGCACTCACTGACTCGGTGACCGGCCTGCCGAGGCTTGTCTGGCGTCCAAGCACCCGGTAGGTGCCCGTGACCGTTTCGCTCTTGGACGAGGCGTTGTAGAGCGAGACCGATGTGTGGACCGTTGAGCCGCCCGCTCCCTGTACGTCGAGCTGGGTGGGAGTGTCCACGAGTTCGGGAGTGTTGGAGCTCGCCGCTGTCGTGCCGGGCATCTGGCGCGCCGCCAGAACGGCCGCGTACACGTTCAGAAGGCCGGCGCCCTGCTGGTCTGACTCAGCACCGATGTCGGTTGCCGTGCTGGTGAGGATCTCTTTCACCTGGGCCGGCGTCGGGCTGGCACCCCCGTGGGTGTCACGGTAGGCCTGGATCACGTCGGCGGCAGCGCCGGAGATGAAGGGGGCCGACTGGCTCGTGCCGCCGAAGGCCTCAGTCGGAAGCGGCGGATCCTGGCCCGCTCCAGCGACAGCGAGCGCCAGGTAGCCGGGCGCGGCGAGGTCTACCACGGCGCCATTCGGCGCGGTGCCGCCCGACGACAAGGTGGTCATGTTGTCGTTTTCCCAGCCGTTCGTGTAGCCGTCGGCCTGGGCGAGGAGTCTGAGGTCGTTCGTGCCGGCGGCGTCGATGACGAGGGGATCGTCGGCGGGGGCCTCGACCGTTCCGGACGAGCCGCTGTCACCAGCGCTCTCGACGACGACAACGCCCGCTTCCACCATGGCGTCATTCGTCGGGGCGAGAAGGTCGTCGTTGGCACCCGGCAACGCGCCGTACCCGTACGACTCCGACACGACGTTCACGTCCTCGTCGACGGCCTGCTGCAGCCCGGCGATGACCTGCGACTCGGGAGCCACGATTCGACCAAGGGAGTCGGTGTCGGTGAAGAACCCGGTGGAGAGGATGGAGGCGCCGGTGGCATCACCCACGATGCGGAAGGTGCAGTTCGGGGGGAAGTTCGCGAAGGGCAACTGCTGCGCGTAGGTGTACGTGACCGTTCCCTGGGCGCCCATGGTGGACTCGTCCCCGTTGAACTCGTCGTCGAAGATGTTCTCGTTCGGGGGGCTGGCGTCGATGACCACGTGCGTTCCGTCAGGCCGGATCATGTTGGGGTTTCCGTCCAACTCCTGGGCGTTGGGGTTCCCGATGATGACGCCGACGCCCGTCGCGATCCTGGACGCTTCCTGCTGGTCGTTCGGGTTATTGGATGCGTCGTGGATGCTGGTGAGGGCTTCGGGCTCCAGCAGCGGATTGGCGGGAGACGCATTGCACAACTGCTGCCCGTTGGTCGCGACGGCCGGGAGACTCGACTGCGTCACCCGGGATTCGGCAACTGTCTTCGTGCTCGACGCGCCGTCTCCGATGATGATGGTTCCGTCAGGGACGACCTCCTTGACGCCCGAGGCATGGCTCAATGCCTGTGCCTCGGCGGCCGGCATTGTCGCCGCGACGGCGTTGAGGAGCGAAAGGGTCGTGATGTGCGTGGCCCCGACCTGCCTCAGCTGGGCGACGAGCGGAGCCTGCATGGACGCGGCCGTTGCTGCTCGGGAATGCCGGTGGGCCGGGTTCGCCGGGAGGTTGCTGAGCTGGTCGTCGAACACGACCACCATGGCCTCTCGCTTGCCCGACGAGTTGTCTTTGACCTGGCTCGGGCTCAACGAAGCAAAGCTGGGCGTCGCGCCACTGGCTTGAGCGGCCGAACCGGCTGCCCAGCCGGTGCCGGTCACCCCTGTGACGCCGAGCGCGGCCGCTCCAAGGAACACGGCAACCTTGCGGGGGGTCAAGGACATGCTGCTGCCTCCATTCCGGCCTCTCTGCGGTCCCTCGACTTCGGCGCCCGCTGGGCCGCGTCGGTAACGCCGCGAACCTACCGCAACGGAACCTTGTTATGCAAGTCAGCTAAGTTCCTGATAGGTGACAGCGTCGCTGACACCTTCGTCCGTTCCGTCTGTCCCATCGAGAGACCGGGCACGAGATGCCCGGTCTCTGTTATTGGCGCCCGACGGTTAGCTGACCGCGATCCCTTCGAGGCCGCTGTGGCCGGGAAGCTCAGGGGCTACGGAGCTTCCGGTGAAGGAGAGCGATCCATCGGTATGAACGGAGAAGGCGTCGACGATGTCGGCGCCACCGGTCTCGACATACAGGGCAGTTCCATCGGGTGCGGCGGCGAGGTCGATGGAACCCGCGTCCGCCGCGGTTTCACCGATGATCGTCGGCAGACCCCCAGGACCGATGCGGTAGCCGGTGATCGTGGCGCTACCGGCGTTCGCGCCGAAGTAGTGGTTGCCGGCCTTGGTCACCCAGCACAGTGCTGCCAATCCGTCGGTGACGGAGTGCAGCTCCGTCAGCGTGCCATCGCCATGAACAGCGTAGGTGGTCAACGCGCTTGTGCCTGCTTCGGTGACCACGAGATCACCTGCCGGGTTGAAAGTGAATCCGAAGGGCACCGGCGTGGCCGACGGGTTCACCGTCGGCGTCGCCGACAGCGCGCCATTTGGCGAGACCCCGAATACGTCAATGTCGCTGCCGTTCGCCTTGGTCGTGATGATGAGCTGGCGCCCATCGGGCGTGAGACCGATCTGGCCGGGTGTGTTGAGGTATTGCGGCGCGACGCCGGGCGTCAGGTTGAGATTGCGATGACTGCCAGCGATGGTGTGCAGGCTGTTGACGTAGAAGCCCTGCACCGAGCCCGTCCCGCCCGCGTTCAGCACGTAGAGCCGGTTCCCGCTGACGGCCACGCTGACCGGGATCGAGCCGCCCGAAGCCACGGACCGGCGTCCGCTGAGCCGCGCACCGTCGACGTGGAACTCGGTGATGGATTTGCTCCCGCCATTGACCGCGACCAGCGCCTGCGCGGCAGCGTCGAATGCAAGACTGCCTTGTGAGGCGAGCTTGTCCACGACGGCTCCAGTGAGCGCCACCCCGAGGCCGCCGGTGTTGTAGCGAGCGGCGAAGCTGAGCCCCCCATGGGCGCCACGGCGGTAGACCACCACCTGATTCCCCGCAGTGTCGTTGGTCTGAACGAACACGGCGTGGACATCGCTAATGCCAAGTCCTTCGGCACCCGCCGCCAGAGGCGTAAGCAGCGTGGAGAGCCCCAGCAGCACCCCCGCGCCGATAGAAAGGCGGATCGATCTCCTCATAGCATCTCCTTGGTCTCGGGCTGACGGGTTTCGCAAGTACCGTCCCCGCAGGACCTGAAAGCGTTACGCGGTTCTTACGCGCTGACCGCCGCACCCGACGTGTAACGGTTCAATGGGTTGCAGAGACAGCAGTAACGCGTCTCATCGATACAAGAGGAACTGACCGCGACTGCAGCTACGAGTGCTGGCACGCCAGCCGGTTCGCGCGCATCGGTCTCTACGCTTGCGACCGTGGAGATTGATGTGGAACTGCTCGGCCGGCTCCGAGACGGCGACGAGGGTGCGTTCGTGACTTTGGTCGACCGCTACCATCAACCGATGTTGCGTCTCGCGCGATCCATGGTCTCGAGCCAGGCCGTGGCGGAAGAGGCCGTTCAGGACACGTGGCTGGGTGTGGTTCGTGGCATCGAGCGCTTCGAAGGGCGCTCATCGTTCAAGACGTGGCTGTTCCACATCCTCGTCAACCGCGTGCGTTCGGCCGCCACGCACGAACAACGCACCGCCGCAGTTGAATCACTCCATGCCGTCGATCCCGATCGCTTCGATGCTCAGGGTCAATGGGCCGATCCATTGGAGCACTGGTCGCAATCCGACGACCGCCTCGAAGCCGCAGCGTGGGCGCCGATCCTCAAGGCTGCGCTGGAGGAGCTTCCCTCGCGTCAGCGCACGGTGGTGGTCCTGCGCGATATCGACGGATTGTCGAGCGAGGAGGTGTGCGGCGTCCTCGACATCAGCGCAGGCAACCAACGCATCCTGCTGCATCGCGCTCGCAGCAGCCTGCGCGAAATCCTCGACGTCGCCTTGCGGAAGGCCGAATGATGTTGCTGCTCCATCCGAAGGACATCGCGTGCCGGCAAGCGGTCGAGCTGATCACGGACTACCTCGAGGGAACCCTCTCGCGCCGCGATCGACGTCGCCTCGAATTTCATCTCCGCGGATGCCCCAACTGTTCTGCCTATCTCGAGCAGATCAGAACGACCATCCGTGTCAGTGGATCGATCCAAGCCGACGACCTCACCTCCGAGGCGAGGCAGGAGCTCGTCGACATCTACCGGCGGTGGAAGTCCGAATAGATCGCAGACAGAGTCGGCCAGGTCTGGAGAACCTGCGTTAGACGGCCACCTCGGTCACGAGACTGCGCACGTGGTTCGCCGGTCCGGCCTGGGCGACGCGCTCTGCTAACCGCCGCCCAACCTCGCGGAGCGGTCGCTCGACAAGCTGATGGGTCACGTGAGCGATGAACACCGAGATGAGCATTACGCACGCGAGCATCGCCAACCCGTCGCCGAGACGGAACTGATAGAAGAAGATCACGGCCACAAACGGATGCCAGAGGTAGAGCGCGTACGAGCGCTGTCCGAGCCAGCGCGCCGGCGGACTGGTCAGTGGCCAGAGTTCGTGCTGCGAGAGGCCGGCAACGAGCAATCCCCCGAGCAGGGTCGTTGCAGTCAGTTGACACACCAGTGGCAGCGGGTGGAGAGCCAGTACAAGCACTCCTGCCAAGGCGAGCATCGTCGCGAACTTGGGGAGGCGGGGGAGGAGCCCGCAATGCGCGAGCAGCGCAACACAGCACCCCGCCAGGAGTTGGCCCGCGCGGGTGTCCGACCCCATGTAGATCCTCACGACGGTGCTTCCGAGCAACCCGAGACCGATGCACTCGGCGACGGCCAAGACCAGACCGCAACCGGCCACGATCAGTGCGGCCCGCTGTCCCTTCCACTTCCACGCCGCGATGAGGATGATCGGCCAGACCACGTAGAACTGCTCCTCGACTGACAGCGACCACGCTTGCGCAGCCGGGTCTCTGATCAGTCCGGCACCGCCGACACCCCCGACGGCAACGATGTGCCAGTTCTCGACATAGAGCAGGCTGCTGAGGACGGTGCTGTGCACGATTGAGATACCCGACGCTGGAGCAAACACCTGAGCCCAGATGAGCACCGCCGCAAGAAAGACGAACAGTGCGGGGAATAGACGAAAGCTCCGTCGGATGTAGAACGAACGAAGTGAGACCTCGCCTCGCATCGCCAGCTCGTCAATGACAAGACGGGTGATCAGAAATCCGGAGAGGACGAAAAAGATATCGACGCCCAAGGTGAATCCGCCGGCGCTCGGAAGCGTATGCGCAAGGACGACCAGAACCGCGGCGACCCCCCGCAGGCCCTCGAGCGAGCGGTTGAACGGACGCGAGGCCACTGTGGAGTTCGTCCCAATCGCCCTCGACCCGCTGGCCTGCAATCTATTCCCCCTCCTGCCGACGCTTGCAACGTCCTCAGCGCTCCGGAGCACCCCGACCCGGCCAGCGTCCGCTCGACGTCAAGACGTGCACGGTCCAAGTCAAAGACGATGCTCAGCGGTCTTTGACGCCTCCTGGAGACGCCTGACGCCCCGACCCGGTTGCTCGGCCCCCCGGCCGTCGCTAGAGCATGGCAGACCATGACGCGTTTGGCAACTTTGATCTGCTAGCCGCGTGCCAAAGAGGAGGAGTAGGGTCTCAGTCCTTCACGTCTGCATCACGAGGCGACAGGAGGCCAACCATGTCCTTGGAGAGCACGGGCGACCCGCTCGGCTACGCGGCTGATGTCAAGCCCCTCTTTCGTGAAAAGGACCGCACCGCGATGCTGTCCCACTTCGACCTCTGGTCGTTTGACGATGTCCGCGAGCACGCACCTGCGATCCTTGGCCGCCTTGAAGCAGGAGCGATGCCGTGCGACGGCCGGTGGCCTGCAGATCGTGTCGATCTCTTCCGGCAGTGGGTCGCGCAAGGAACTTCGGCGTAGTCCCTCTCGCAGGCGGGACGTCAGGAGTACTTGCTGATCGGCCTCGAACTCTGGTAGCCCGTCAACTCGGTGCTTGGCTGCCATTGCCGGCCGCACTCGACGCATTCGTAGCTGACCGCGTACCCTCGGGTTGGGTCGCCGAATGCTGCGACATCGTGCTTGTGCTCGACCACCTCATCTGAGTGGCACTCGATGCACTCGGGCATCTTGTTCTCGGCCATGATCGACCACCTTGCGCTGATGTAGTGGGAGGGACGAGCGCAACCTACACCTTCACGTCCGCTCGGCTGTTGCGTCTCTGTGACGGCGGTCCGGGCGGGTTAACGCCGGCATAAGTCAGGCGGGAGGTGGAGGTCCCTTGACCGTCGGGAAGGCTATTGGGCCGATGCGCGAGAGCACGTAGAAGGCGACCGCGAACAGCGTCAGGCCACCGCAGTGCGCGAGAGCACTGAATTCGTGGTCAGCTCGACCACGCCGGCGACGAGGAAGAGCGCGAAGCTGACCACGATGCAGAAGTCTTTGAAGGTCATTGTTGATCCTCCCTGTCTGGGGTCAGCAATCTTTGCAGCCCGCAGCATCCCATTTCACCGCGATCGACCACAGGGAGCTGGTCACGCAGGCAACTTGGAATGCCTTCCAGGTGTGGGCCTCTCGTGTATGCCAACACGCATCACTGGTACAACCAGACCCTGTGCCGTATAACGGCTGCGTGATGCCCGGTGTCGTCTACGAATTTGGAGCGAGTGCCCGCCGCAGCAGCGCGTCAGTCTCGCTGAGGGCTGGGGCGTAGCCCAGGGTCGTGAAGAGCGCTCGAGCCTCGCGCAGCGGCTCTTCGGCACCGTGGATGCCGAGGGCGACCAGGCAGCGTCCTTGGCCGAGGAGCGCGTCGGCGAGTTCCGGGATCTCGCCAAACCTGCGCCACCGTGTGGCCGCTTCAGCGTAGGCGGTCGCCGCTGCCGTGTGATCGCTGGCAGCTTCCGCGAGCGCAGCGCGACAGGCAGCCAGCGCGTGCTGTTGCAAGGGAGTTCGTGGCTCGACACCGGCGATGAGGCGTGTGGCCAGCACCGGTTCTGACAGTGCAAGCGCGCATCGGACAAGTCCGGGCAGCGATGCCGCGTAGTACGGGTCGCCACGCGTGCCGACAATCCCTTCGAGCTCTTCAAGCAGCGCCGTTGCCCTCGCTTTATCGCCGCTCGCCAGCACGACCTCGGCCGCCGCGGCGAATCCCATCGCTATCAACTCGGGCTCGCCGCTCTCGCGCGCGGTCGCGACCAGTTGCTCCGCGGCGGCCGTCCCGGCCGGATCGCCGCGCCTGCCCCGGAGGCGAAGCTCCACCGAGCGAACCTCAATCAGGGTAGAAATGCCCGCAACCTCGGCCCCCGCTGCCGCGGATTCGACCTCGGCGAGCGCACGCTCCGATTGGCCGCAGGCAGCCACGAAGGTCAGCCGCTGCGCCACAGTCCAGGTTGCCATCCCGGACATCCCGCGCCGCTCGCAGAAGTCGATCCCTTCGTCACAGACTGCCAGCGCAGCCGTCGGCCCTTCGTACTGCCAGATAGCCAGGGCCAGGTTGTTGAACAGGGCGGCGGCGTCTCGGCCAAGGCCACGCTCGACGGCGAGCGTGCGTGCGTGGCGCATGTCGGCCATACCTTGGGCATCTCCCTGAAACGCCCGGGCAGCGCCGCGGACACCGAGGGCGCGCGCCGGTTCGGGCAGGCCCAGGGCACTCGCGAGACGCAGCGCCTGTTCGGCGGCGGCGATTCCCTCGGTGAACGAGGAGTCAATCGCCTTGCCACTGGCGAGTTCCGCAAACGCATTGACGAGCTCGGCGCCCGGCTCCTCAGCTTCGAGCAGCGTCACCGCCTCCGCGATGAGATCCCTCGAGGCTGGATCGCCGGCCATGCGGAGGACCTTCGCCAGCGCGGTCATCGTGCGCGCCTCGGCCACGCTGGCTCCCGCATCGCGATGCAGCCTCAGCGCCTCCTCGAACGCCGCCCTCGCGTCCACGAGGCGTCCCAGCAATTGCGCCGCGTACGCCCACCGTTCCAGTAAGTCGGCCCGTTCGGCAGAGCTTTTCGGGGCGAGGTCGAGCGCCCGGGCGAAGCTCGCTTCGGCGCCGGCCACATCGATGGGCAGCGCCCGCTCACCAGCCAAGGTGAGATAGCGACGAGCGGTCGCCTCCAGCTCAGGGACGTCCTGCTCCTGGCCGGCTGCACGGGACAGCTCCAGCGCCTGGGTGTAGTGATGGGCAAGCACGTCGCTGAGGTCGTCGACGCGGTCTGCGGCGTGGCGCTCGATCCAGGCTGCAGCGGCCCGATGCCGTGCGGCCCGGCTTGACCGTGGGATCTGGGCGTAGCAGACGTCGCGTACCAGGAGGTGCCAGAAGCTGTACTCCTGCTCACCCTGCATCGAGCTGCTCCGAGCGGGTCGGACCAGTTCCTTGCGCGCCAGGTCGTGGAGGGCGAGCTCGACATCGCGCGGGTCGCGTTCACCCATGCCGGCGAGCGCTCCCGCCCAGAACACCTTGCCGATCACTGCGGCGTCCTGGAGCAGGCCCTTGCGCTCCGCCGAGAGCGTATCCAGGCGAGCGGCGATGAGCGCCTGCAGCGAGTCAGGGAGGAGGAGCTCCTCGATCGGCCCGGCGAGGAGGTTGCGGTCGCTGAGCAGTCGGACGAACTCCTCGGCATAGAGGGGGTTGCCGCCGGCGCGGTCGAGCAGCGCTCGCTGCGCGGCTGCCGGGAGCACGATTTGCTTGAGGAGCAGCGCGATCAGCGTTGCCGTGTCCTCGTCGGAGAGCGGGGCGAGGTTGATCGTCTGGGCGTTGCGCAGGCTCGCCGCCCAGTGGGGGTGCTTCTCGTGCAGCTCCGGCCGAGCAGTGCAGAGCAAGAGCAGCGGAACCCCCACAGACCAGTCGGCCAGGTGCTCGAGAAAGGCGAGCATCGGCTCGTCGGCCCAATGGAGGTCGTCGACCACGAGCACCGTGGCCTGCTGGGCAGCCAGCCCTTCGAGAAATCGCCGCCACGCGGTGAACGACTCCTCCTGCGCCGCCGGCTCGCCGCCCGCGCCGACCAGAGGGGCGAGGCGTGCCGTGAGCCACGCTCGGTCGGGTTCGTGCTCGGGGATAGCGTTGCCCAGCTTGGTCAAGGCTTCCTCGGGCGAGTCCGATTCGAGGATGCCGCACTCCGCCTTGACGATCTCACCGAGCGCCCAGAAGACGATCCCCTCGCCATACGGGAGACACCGGCCCTGGCGCCACCGCACCAGTCCCGATCGCTGCTCGATGTACTGCAGCAACTCGGTACAGAGGCGGGTCTTGCCGACTCCCGGCTCGCCCACAATGGTCACCAACTGGCAGGAACGCTGCGTTGCGGCCCGCTCGAAGGTGGCGATCAGCATCGGGCGCTCGAATTCGCGGCCCACCAGGCGGGTTGCACTCGTCCGAATGACGTCGGCGCCGAAGCGAGCCCGGGCGGCGAGCGGCTGCCAGACCTTGAGCGGTTCCGATTTGCCTTTGACCTGCATCGCGTCGAGTCGCACGAAGCTGAATACTCGTTCGGTCTGGCGGAAGGTCGGCTCTGATACCGCAACGCCATTGATAGGGGCGATACCTTGCAGGCGCGACGCGGTGTTCACCACATCCCCGGTGACGAAGCCTTCGCCGCGCTCGGGATGCGCACCGAGCGCGACCACCGCCTCACCGGTGTTGACGCCTACCCTGACCTGGAGCTGCAGTTTCTCGTCGCCCCGGTTGAGCTCCTCAATCGCTTCCAGAATGCGCAAGCCCGCGCGGACCGCGCGCTCGGCGTCATCTTCGTGTGCCACGGGCGCGCCGAAAACGGCCATCACCGCGTCGCCGACGAATTTCTCCACGGTACCGCCGTGGCTCTCGATCACCTGCTGGAGTTGCGCGTGATACGGCCGGAGCCGAGCTCGAACATCCTCGGGATCGGCATGTTCCGATGCTGCGGTGAATCCGACGAGGTCGCAGAAGAGCACCGAGACGACCTTGCGTTCCTCGCGGACCGGTGCGAGCGCGGCGCCGCTGNNTCCTTGGCGCAGTTCGGGCAGGTGGACACGCCCCGAGTCTCGCCGAAACCGGGATCCCTCGTACGACAGGTCAGCCTCCCAGCGGTTTACCCACGTAGTCGGCGTAGTTGACGTCGATCCATTCCGGCTCCCCGTTGAGGTACTCGAGCTGCCGCTGGTAGTCCGTGTTGGTCTGGTCGCGACTGGCATTCGTCATGTAGCTCTCGCGATCCTTGAAATGGACGATCAGCACGACCCGGTCTGGATCGTTGTCTTCCCAGGCGACCTCGTACGAATGGATTCCCTGCCCATACGCCTCGGCGCTGGGCACCATTTCGCGCATGACTCGCTCGTACTCCGTGCGGCGCCCAGGTTTAACCTGGGCCCGCATGATGGTTCCGAACATCGTTGCCACCTCCACATCCCTCGACGATCAGTCAATCAGGCTCAGGGCCGGGCTTCGTAAACGATGTTGAATGGCGTCTCGGTGGCCCGGCGGAATCGTGTGAAGCCGCCTGCCGTTGCGACGTCGCGGATGCGTGCCTCGCCGGCCTGCGCGCCGAGCGCCAGCCCGACCTCCTGGGAGAGCGACGCGGGCGTGCAGAGGAGTGTCGAGAAGCCGTAGTACGCACGGCCGATCGGGTTGATGTTGTCCTCGATACGATCACCTGCCGCGGGCTCGACGATCATCCACGTCCCATCTGGCGCTATCGCTTCGCGCACATGGCGTGCGGCTCCGATGGGATCACCCATGTCGTGCAAGCAGTCGAACATGGTCACGAGGTCGTACCCGCTCCCAGTGAACGTCTGCGCCGATGCAACCTCGAAGGTGGCCCGGCCGGCGACGCCGCCCTCTTCGGCCCTGCGACGCGCGGTCTCGATCGAGCCTGCGTGGTAATCCGAACCGTGGATGGAGGCTTCGGGATAGGCGTTCGCCATGAGCACTGACGATGCGCCGTGACCGCAACCGACATCAGCGACTCGCGCGCCCTTCTCGAGCTTGGCAACGACGCCCTCGAGTGCCGGGAGCCAGCTCGATACCAGGTTGGCGTTGTAGCCGGGACGGAAGAACCGCTCGCAGCCCTCGTGGACGTCCTGCACATGCTCGTGCCAGCCGACGCCGCCGCCGGTGCGCGCCGCATCCACGATGCGCTCGGCGTCGTGCACGCTGCCCAGAGCGATTTGGAAGAACCCGGGGAGGTATACGGGGCTGTCGGGATCCGTCAACGCAACCGCCTGTTCCGCGGGGAGTGTGTAGCGGCCGCTCTCAGGGTCGTACTCCACGAATCCGCCCGCGGCTTGCGCGTTGAGCCACTCGCGGACGTAGCGCTCCACCGTTCCAGTTCGTTCCGCGAGCTCGGTCGACGAGAGCGGCCCGGCCCCCGCGAGCGCGCGATAGAGGCCGAGCCGGTCCCCCATGACGACGAGCGCCGTATTCAAGGTCGCGCCGATCTCGTCAACGACCTTGAAGACGAAGCTCTCCAACTTCGCTCCGTCGATCGCAACCGGCTGCAGTGTCTGGGTCATCAGAGTTCCTCCTGGCGGTGATACATGGCCGGGAGGCTATCGACGCTTTTGGCGGATCGCGTCCGGGGGGCCCCCTGGGTTTTCGCGCATCGCCGGATCGCCGTCGGGCCCGTACGTACAATCTCGGCATGCTGCTCGGCCGCGAACAGGAGCGGCTGGCGCTCCATGAGGTCATGGCGAGCGCGCGCCTCGGACGAAGCGCAGTGCTTGCCATGATGGGTGAGCCGGGAATCGGTAAGACGTCGCTGCTCGAGTACGCCGCTGAGAACGCCGCGGGATTACGGCTGCTTCGCGCGCGCGGCGTTGAATCCGAGACCAACGTTCCGTTCGCCGCGCTGTTTGAACTGCTCCGCCCGGCACTCGGCTTGCTCTCGAGCATTCCCCGCGCCCGCGCATCGACTCTCGAGAGCGCTCTTGCGCTCCGGCCCGGTATAGCCGGTGAGCGTTTTGCCGTCGGCGCCGCAACGCTCAGCCTGCTTGCGGCCTACGCGGAGGAGGCGCCGGCGCTCCTGCTCATCGATGATGTCCATCTGCTCGACGCGTCGACCGCTGAGGCGCTGCGGTTCGCGTTGCGCAGACTCGTCGCGGAGCCGATTGGCGCACTGCTCGCCATCCGTGAAGGTGAGGCGTCGCTCGTCGACGACACCGATCTTCCCGTGCTGCATATCGGTGGTCTCGATGAAGAAGCGTCGGGCGAGTTGCTTGGCGCAGTCGGACCCGAAACCGCGGCGCGACTCTACCGTGCGACAGCAGGCAACCCCCTTGCGTTGCTCGAGCTGTCTCGCGAGAGCTCAAGTCTCGCTGTCACCGCGATCGATGCACCCATACCGGTCCCTGCCAAGGTTTCCCGGGCTTTCCTTCGCCGGGCCGATGCCCTCGACGAGCCGGCGCGACAGCTCCTCCTGCTGGCCGCGACGAGCGACGCGGAGGACGTGCCCACGCTGGAACGGGCCGCGGCGTCGATGGGTCTCGACCTCCGCGACCTCAGCGTCGCCGAGGACGCAGGCCTCGTCACCCTGGGCGCTGGGCGCGTCCAGTTTCGACATCCCCTTGCGCGTGCCGCAATCTACGCGGCGTCCTCTCCACAGGGACGTCGTCGAGCGCACCGCGCAGTTGCGGCGGCGCTCCCGGATCGTGACGCAGACCGCAAGGCCTGGCATCTGGCGGCAGCCGCCGTCGGGACGGACGACGCGGCATCGTCCGCACTCGCCCAGGCGGCCACTCGCGCTCGCGAGCGCAGCGCATACGCGGTCGCGGACGCTGCGTTCGAACGGGCCGCACGGCTCGCTCACGACGGCGAGTTGCGCGGTCAACTCCTCGCCTCGGCTGCCGACTCCGCGTGGCTGGCGGGTCTCGCCGACCGTGCGATCAGCCTGCTGTCGGAGGCACGCGAGCTCGTGACCGAGTCGAGCCGCCTCATCGAGATCGAGCAGCTTCGTGGACACATCGCGGTGCGCCGAGGCCCCGTGATGGAAGGTCACGCCATTCTCGTTGCCGCTGCCGAGCGCGTGTCATCAACCGACCCTGAGCTCGCCGTCGAGCTTCTCGCCGAAGCTGTCGAAGCTTGCTTCTACTCCGGCGATGTCGCGACGATGGTGCGCACGGCCCGCCGCGCGATGGAACTCCTGCCGGCTGAAGCTTCTAATCGGTCGCGGTTCCTCGCGGGCGTGGCGAACGGGATGACACTGGTCTTCGCGGGTGACCCACGAGGCGGCATCGATTCCATTCGCGCGGCCGTTGGACTGGCAGAAGGGGACGAGGTGCTGCGCGGCGAGACGCGACTGCTCGCGTGGTTGGTCATGGGTCCACTGTGGCTGCGGGAAACTGGTAGCGGTCGCGCGCTGGTCGAAGGGGCCATCGATACTGCGCGTGCGCAGGCAGCGCTCGGGATCCTTCCGGGGCTGCTCAACCGCGTGGCTCGCGATCATGCAGCCAGCGAGGACTGGGCCAGCGGCGCGGTCGAGTACGACGAAGCCATCCGGCTCGCCCGCGAAACGGGTCAGCGCACCGAGCTGGCCAGTTCGCTCGCGGGACTCGCCTGGCTGGAGGCGCGCCAGGGAAGAGAGCCTGAATGCCGAGCTCATGCCGCCGAGGCAGCTGCGCTCTGCGAGGCTCTCGGCATCAACCTCTTCGGGACATGGGCGATTCGCGCACTCGGCGAGCTCGAATTTGGGCTCGGGCGTCCGTCGGCGGCGATCGACTTCTACGAGCAGTGCGAACGTCGCATCGCTGAGCTGGGAATCATGGACATCGACCTGTTACCCGCGGCTGAACTCGTCGACGCGTACCTGCGTGTTGGGCGAACATCCGAGGCCCTCGAGGCCTCAGCGCGGCTCGATGACGAATCCTTGAAGAAAGGACAGCCGTGGTCGCTCGCCCGAGCGGCGCGGTGCCGCGGACTCCTGGCTGCGGACAACGATTTCCCCGAGTTGTTCGCACAGGCGCTCGCCATCCAGGAGCGGTCACCAGATGCGTTCGAGCTCGGGCTCACACATCTTGCGTATGGGGCGCGGCTCCGTCGCGGACGGCGGCGCAAGCACGCTCGACAAGAGCTGCGCGAGGCGCTCGACATCTTCGACCGGCTCGGCGCCGAACCATCGAGCGAACGCACCCGCACTGAGTTGCTTGCAACGGGCGAGACTCCGCGACGGCGCGGGGTCCAGGCCCTGGATGCGCTCACCCGGCAGGAGTTTCATATCGCTCAGGTGCTTGCGGCTGGTAAGACAACACGCGAGGCGGCTGCGGAGCTCTTCCTCAGCCCCAAAACCGTCGAGTATCACCTGCGTAACGTCTACAGCAAGCTCGGCGTCAACTCACGCAGCGCTCTCGCAATCATGCTCAAGAGCCATTAGCGAAGCGCGACTTCCACCCCGCTCAGGGATTCGCCGCCTCAACCGCCGGATCGACAGAAGCCGACATCACCGCTCTCGGCTGGTCCCGCGCTCCCGCTTTCGACGATACATCGCACGGTCCGCAGCGCTCAGCAGGGCGTGCACGTCGTCGCCGTCAGACGGGTACGTTGCGACTCCGATGGTTGCGCCGACCGAGATGCCTTCGCCGCCAAAGCACAGCACCTGAGACAGCAGTGCCTCCAGCTTCTGCGCAGTGGCGGCGGCGCTCGCCAATGCCATTCCGGCAAGGAGCACCGTGAATTCGTCGCCTCCGTGGCGCGCCACGGTGTCGGACTCCCGCACTGCGTGCACCAGACGATCAGCCACGTGTTGCAAGACGATGTCGCCGCCGTCGTGGCCCAGGCTGTCGTTGACCGCCTTGAAGCCGTCGAGATCGATCGCCAGGATCGCAAACGTCCCAGCGTTGCGTCTCGTGGTGAGTACCGCTTGGTTGATTCGGTCGTACAGCAGGACCCGGTTCGGCAACCCCGTCAGAGGGTCGTGGAAAGCCTGGTGCAGGAGCGTTTCGCGCTCAGTCGCGAGCTCGCTGCTGAGTTCATCCATTCGGGTGTCGAATGCGCGTGCCATCTGGACGAGATTTGCGTCGCAACTCATCCGCACGGCGCGGAGCGCATTGCCGACAACCTCGCGGGGCGTGTTGAGACGCGAGGCCTCGTCACGCAGGATTTCACCGATGGTATCTCGCCAGATCAAGTGTGCCCGTGTGATGTTCACGATCGATTGCTGGAGCGAGGCCGCCAGCTCTCCGCGCTCGGCGATGTAGAGCATCTCGTCGGCGGAAACGGGAACGCCGTACGCGACCCAGCGGGCGGTCATCATGGTGGCAAGCCAGTTGACGCCGCGCGACCGCTCCGTGTACATCGGGTCAGGGGGCCGACCTGCCCACGTATGCGCCGCGGCGCGCGCGTAGCAAAGATCGCAACATTCCTCCGCGCGGAGCGCGAGGGCGTGCCCCAAGGCTCTGCCGGGGCTCCACTCGTCCTGTGTGGGCTTGCCATCGAGCGTCTCCGGCGAAAGCCGGTCAATCTGCTGCAGCGGCTGCATTCCGACTCCATCCGAGGGTGCCGGCGCAGATCGGCACCCCGTCTTACGATTCCGTAACCCGTCCGGTCGGATATGCCTGCGCTGCCTCACATAGGCTGAGGTCAACTTCCAAGCGGCGGCGTGCGGCCATCGTGAGGATCACACCAGGCAGTGCTCACCAGGCGCGCGTACTGCTGGAGGGCCAAGCCTTGCGCCGACGGGTTTCCGGTCTTATCGAGGGTTTTGCCCAACTGCCCCCGGCGGTGAGGATCCTTCAGGTCGTCACCGGCGGTCTCGTCGCGCTGTACCTGGCCTCCACGATTCTCCGGCCTCCCGGCACGTCCATCGCGTTCTTCGACGTCTGGGTCAACAACCTCGGGATTGTCGGCTGCGTGACGTTACTGGCGTGGCGCGCGATTGCTCGACGGCGCGGGCGGTGGGCATGGGCGGCGTTCGCCGGCGGCTTGACATTCTTCACCGCCGGATCAGTGCTGTTCACCGCCCTGGTTCAGCACTTCAGCCCGGTCCCATACCCCTCGATTGCGGATTTCTCGTTCCTGCTCGACTATCCACTCGCGCTTGTGGGGGTCGTTCTGTTGGTACGCGAGACCGTCCCGAACATCTCGAAGACGATTTGGGTCGATGGCCTGATCGCGGCACTCGGCGTGGCTGCCCTCGAGGCGACGCTGCTTCTCAGCCCGATCATCCAGACGAACATTGGCAAGTTCGGAGCCGTCGTAACGAATGTTGCATACCCGTTCGGCGATCTCGTGCTCATCAGCCTTGTTGTCGGGGTGTTTGCCGTGCGCGGTTGGCGACCCGGACCCCTCTGGTGGACGCTCGGCGCCGGCCTCGTGATTTTCGCCGGAGCAGACAGCGTCTACCTGCTTCGGGTGGCGTCGGGCACGTACGTCGTCGGAACTCCACTGGATAGCCTGTGGGCGATCGCCGCTTTCATGATCGCACTCGCTTCGTGGCAGCGGATGAGCCCCAAAAGCAAGGACTCCCCGGTGATTCACGCGCCGAACGTCGTCCCGGCGCTCTTCCTCTTGAGCTCTCTCGGGATCGTTGTGTATGCGAGCGCGCAGCATGGCATTCAGCTGGGCGTCGTCCTTGCCGGCGTCACGCTCGTTATCGCCATCGGTCGGTCCGCCTATGCGTTTCGGCAGTTGCGTGCGCTCGCCGACAGCAGGCGAGAGGCGCGGACGGACGATCTCACGGGCTTGCCAAACCGCCGCCTGTTCTTCGAGCGGCTTGCCGCGGCGCTCGAGCCAAACCCCACGCCGCACCGCGTCGCCGTGTTGTTGATCGACCTTGATCGTTTCAAGGAGATCAACGACAGTCTCGGACACCACGTGGGTGATGACGTCCTCCGCCAGCTCGGCCCGCGTCTCACCGCCGCCATGCGAGGCAGCGATATCATCGCGCGTCTGGGGGGCGACGAATTTGGCCTGGTGCTCTCGCCGCTTCTCGATCTCGCGGCGGCAATGGCCGCGGCGGAGCGTGTTCGCGAAGCCCTGCGGCAGCCGTTTCAGCTCGAGGGGATGAGCCTTCGAGTCGACCCCAGTATCGGGATCGCGCTCGCACCCGACCACGGGACGACTCCAGAAACCGTGCTGCAGAAGGCGGATGTCGCCATGTTCGCGGCCAAACGCGCGCATGCTCCGTGGCAGATCTACTCGGCGGAACACGACCAGAATGCGCGGAATCGACTCGAGCTCATGGAAGACCTGAGGGATGCCCTCCGCCGCCACGAGATCGTCCTGCACTACCAGCCGATCCTCGACCTCTCCAGCGGCGGCGTCATTGGTGCCGAAGCGCTGGCGCGCTGGCAGCATCCATCACGCGGCATCCTTGCGCCGGCCGTCTTCCTCGGCCTGGTCACGGACGCCGGCTTGATGGGCCCCTTCACCATGGACGTGCTCGATCAGGCTTTCGTGCAGCAAACGCGATGGTCCGAGATGGGATACAGCATCGGTGTCTCGGTCAACATCTCGGCTGCGACTCTGCGCGACGACGACTTGCCCGACAAGATTGCCGCACTCATATCGACGCACAGGATCGATCCAGCCCGCATCACCCTCGAGATCACCGAGGATTCCTTCATCGCCGACCCTGAGCAGGCGATGCTGATCCTTGATCGCTTGCGTGCTCTCGGCGTGGAGTTGTCGATCGACGATTTCGGCACCGGGTTCTCATCGCTCACGTATCTTCGCCGGCTCCCGGTTACCGAGCTGAAGCTCGATCGCACGTTTCTGACTGGTGCACCATGGGACAAGCGCGCCGTGTCGGTGATTCGATCCACTGTCGACCTGGCCCACTCACTTGGCTTGCGCATCGTCGCGGAGGGGATCGAGAACCTCGACGCCCTTGCTCTCGTCGATGATCTCGGCTGCGATGCCGCTCAGGGGTATCTCATCGGTCGACCCATGCCGGCGGGAGACGTCGACCTCGGCGCTGTCGTGTTCCAGTCCGTCCACCGTCATGCCACGGGCGCCGTACGACCACGTCCCAAGCCGACGGTTGCGGCCTGAGGGGAGCCGCCCTGCTCGGCGGGCGGGGCGGCACAGGATTACCTGCTTGCGCCGACCGCCATGCGATCGGCGTTGGGAGTAGCCGTCAGACAATGTGGATGGTTACTTCCCAAACTTCCGAAGGCGGACCGCACGCATCGCAGTTGGGATTGTTTGTCGCACTAACTGTCGCCGTGCCTGTTGCCACCGCCTTGAGGGTCGCGGTCGAGTTCCCCGCGTATTGGCGAGCGGTGTCGTCGCGAAGCGTTTCAGGGGCACTTGAGGTCACCTCGGTCCACGAGTAGGGCGGGTTGGTCGACGCGGCCAGGTCGACGAAGATCTCCGTTCCCAACGGAACGGAGATGCTCTCGCCGTTGCTCGGTGCCCTGAGGGACACCTTTGGAGCACCTGAATCCGTGGTGACCGTTGACGGCGTCGGGGCGCCGGTCGTTGACACGCCTTGCGCGCCAGAGCCGCTCGCAGTCGCTGTGGCGGAATGCGAGACAGCGGCATTGGGGATCGTTGTCGCGCCGCCGTCTAAGGCCGCCTGGCCGCAGCCGATCAGCCCCAGCGCTCCGCCTACGCTCGCTGCTAACAGAAGAGACTGTGCCCTGAACAACCTGCCATCGAGGATGAGCCGGACGGCCGCGAAGCACGAGTGGGGGCCTCAGGGCCCCCACTCAATGGCTGCGCTGACGGCACCGAGGCCAACGAGAGGCCGTTGTCGCTCCGCCTTACTTACCCGACCGCTACCTCGAAGACCCGCGTTCCCCAGTTGCTCTGCCTGTCCGGGGTCTGGCTCGAGAGCGCCGGAATGTACTCGGTCGCGAGCCACACGCTCGCATCTGATGGGTCGATGACCGCCCACGAGTAATCGCCCCATCGGGTCGATGTCTTGGCATACGGCCCCGTACCGTCGGCAACGATATGGATCGCGCCGAACGAGGACTGTCCCGAGCCGAGCACAGCATATGCGGCGCTCGGGAAGTGGTCAGCGCCCGTGACGGTGAAGACCATTGCCGCGTTGCCGGAGGGAAGCGCCTGGATTGCCGGGTAGATCACGTTGTTGCCTGCGAGCACTACGTAGCCTTGGCGCTCTATCACCGAGGCACCGATGTGGTTGTTGCTGAGCGTTGGAGTCACGCTGAACCAGGCTGCGCCGGCGCGCACGGTCGAATCGTGGGCAATGGTCACCGAGCTGGTGACCTCACCCCAGATCGTGCCGTTGATGTACTGCGTCTGCTGCATGCGATCGTCACCCGAGTCGATGGTGCTCGTGGCTCCCTTCTGGGCTGCGGCCGGCGGCTGCCCGTAGGGTTCCGAAGTGATCAACGTGCTGGACAGCACCGGCGAGTTACCGTGCTGCAACGCAGTCCGATTGGTCATCGCCCATACGCCGATTGGCGGCCTGGCACCGTTCGTGGCGTCCTTGTCCCCGGCCTGCGAGTCCTGCGTGCTGAGGAAGAACTCGGCGTTCGGTATCCCCGTGGTGATCGCGGGCTGCACGGAGGCCGCGAATGTTCCACCAATATGAAGGTGGCTGAAGTGGGCAAAGTGTGCCGGGACCCCGGCAACGAGGTCCTTTTTGGAGAGAGCGTAGACCTGAGCACCATTGAACTGAGGTCCGAGAATCGAGAACTCATTGGTGGTGACGTAGAGATTGTCCTGATCGATCCCCAGAGTCGGCTGATCGCCGAAGCATGGGCATCCGTTGCCTCCGGCGTCGGTGGTGTTGACCTCGTACTGCGTCCAGATGTTCTCCGGATTTCCAGAGGAGTTGACCGCAATGTCGAGCTGTGACGACTTGCCGTCGGGATTCTCGCCGCCACTGAGGAAGAGGATCGTTGCGAACCAGGTGTTCGTGGTCGGGTCGTAGTAGCAGCGCGGGTCACTGGTGAACTGTGTTGAGCCCTGATCGAAGAGATCGTTGACGTTGGTGGGTCCTTCGAGGGTCTTGCCGTTGGTCCTGAAGATCCGGTAGGCGGAATTCACCGGCTCGAGGACGTAGCCGTTGCCGACGCACAATCCCTGGTCCGGCGGCTCGAATTCCTGGTTGAAGTTGGTCTTGCGGCTGTCGTTGCTACTGGTGCCGTTGAAGTTCTCCAGGACCGACGACGATACGGTGGGAGCGGCCGTCGACGCGAGCGCCGCATCCGTAGCGGAGCCGTTGCTCGCCGTTCCAGGCAATGCACGGGCGCCGCGCTGCGAATGCGTGGCGGATGGGTTTGGAGCTCCGGCCGTCGAGCCGGTCGTCGGCGAAACCACTCCGAGGGTGGCTGGCGCGTAGACCGTCACCGTCGATGAAGCGCCTGCGCCGAGCGTCGAAGCCGGCGCGGCGAGCGCCATGCCGGTCAGCCCGATTGCCGCGCCGAACAGAAGTCGATGCATGCCGTCCACCCTCATTGCCAGCCACCTCCAATGGCGCTCGAGTCCCTGCGAGCGCGTCACATAGTCCTAATGTCCCGATCGATCATACGCATCGGCGTTACTGGTCAGAACGGAACCCGATCGGGCCCTACTGGCTGCCTCCTCTCCTCTAAGGCTGGCGGACGGAATTTTTCCCGCCGGCGGCGATCATGACTCGCGTGTACCTCATCCTGCCAGTTGCTGGTGGCCTTCGTGGTCGGCGGACCAATCGATCGTGCTGCCGATGTGACCCTCGTTCCACTCGCCCTTACAAGTCCACAACGGCACAACCTATCGCAGCATCGGCCCCAGATCACACAGCTCGGGAGCGAGCGCGATGCGCTGGCAGCGCAGATCAGCCAGGCGCTGTTCGACCTGGAGTTCGATCACCAGGCCATTTCGACAGACCTGACCCGGGCCTGAACCAATCAGGCGAACGCATTGATCGTTCAGGCGTCTGAGCTCGGAGTCGGAAAGTGAGGCAGAGGACCTAGGACGAAGAGACCCTAGCCACCCGGCGCTTGATGGTGCAGCCTACCTCGGTCAGACGCGTTTTACTCGACCTGGGGGGCTTTCCGAGCGGCATGATTATTTGCCCGCGCTGTGCATCGAGACGCGTCGTGCTACTCACCTTTCCCGACGACGAGTCCGTCCGCACCAAAAGCCCGCTGCAACCGATCGCCCGCTGCGCGGACTGCGGACACCGGCTGACGCCTCAAGAAATCACCAGTCAGGAGANNGAAGCCGTCCCTGAATTGAGCGCCGAGCCCGACTTGACGGCAGACGACCCTCAGCGCTAGCGTCGTCGTCACGTCACGGTCGCCTCACACGAGGAGTGGACATGCTTCGGTTGCGGGTAGCAAAACGCAGTCGTACTGCCATTGCGAAACTCACTGCGATCGCGCTGGGACTTGGATTCGCGGTGGTCGGGATTGGCCCCACTACGGCAGTGGCCGGCGGTCCGGAGACATTGACCGGAACCTTCGCCGACGGCGCCACCTACCTCATCCAGGTCCCTGCCGACTGGAACGGGACGCTCGTTCTGTACAGCCACGGCTACGTCACCCCAGGAAGCGCGAACCCTGCGGCGGATGTCGGCGATCCTGTCACCGGCCAATGGCTCCTCGACAACGGCTACGCGCTTGCCGGGTCGTCCTACGCCACGACTGGCTGGGCGGTCCAACAGGCGATCCCGGACCAGCTGGAAACCTTGAACACCTTTGACGGTCTCGTCGGCAAGCCTCACCGCACCATCGCCTGGGGACACTCGCTCGGCGGCATGATCACCGCCGGCCTCATTCAGGTTGCGCCTGACCTCTTCACCGCAGCACTCCCAATGTGCGGAGTCGTCGCGGGCGGTGTGCAGACGTGGAATCTCGCACTCGATTCCGCGCTCGCGGTGCAGCAGCTTCTCGGCCCGACGTCGGGCCTTCAGATTGTGAACATCACTGATCCGACCGACAACTTGACGCTGAGCGAGGGACTTTTCGCTGCCGCGCAGACGACGCCGCAAGGGCAGGCGCGCATCGCTCTGGCGAGTGCACTCGGAGATATCCCAGGCTGGTTCGACCCTTCGAGCCCCGAACCGGCGCCCACCGACTACACCGCGCAGGAGGCGAACCAGTACCTGTGGGAGACCGAAGTCGACGGTCCATTCGCCTTTGATCTGCGCGCCGAGCTGGAGGCGCGTGCTGGAGGCAACCCATCCTGGACCGGTGGCGTCGACTTCTGGCAGCAGTTGCAGGAATCCCCCGACTACAACGAGGTCAAGGCTCTATACCACGCTGCTGGGCTCAGCCTCAGCGCAGACATCGCGACCCTCAATGCGGCGCCCCGCATCACGCCGGACCCGAGCGCAGTCGCGTACCTCAAGCACTACATCGTCTTCAACGGCGACCTCAGCCAGCCCGTGCTCACACTCCATACCACCGGTGACGGGCTCGTCGTCAACGAGGACGAGGCTCAGTACAAGCTCACGGTTGACGCCGCGGGGAAGGGCTCCCTCCTGCGCCAGGTCTTTGTCAGCCGNNATCCACCGCGTCAACACCGGACACTGGGGAAACCTCAGCCCCGGCGCACTCAACGCCGTCGCGACAGCGCTCGGACCCACGTACAACACGATGCCGGCAGCCTACGTGCGCTTCACGCCGCTCCGGTTCCAGCGCCCGGCCAACTGAACCCCACGAGGACAAGGCTCCGACCAGTCGCCCCGGGCAGCGGGATGCCGCTGTTCAAAGACCTGGCCGTGCCACTGCAACTCAGGCTCGTCGACTTCGCGGGCTTCGCGGACGGAACAGTTATCTGTGTCTACGAGCCTGTTAGGAGCCGCTGACGACCTGCTCGTCCGACGTCGTCGGTAAGCCGTCCCCGTGCCATGCCCAGAACCCACCTTCGAGATCAGTCGCATTGGTCAAACCCAGATCTTGCAGAGCGGCGGCCGCCAGGCTTGACGTGTAGCCCTCCGAGCAGACAACGATCACCCGGACTTCATGGTCGCGGGCCTCGGGGATACGCCACGCGGAGGTGGGGTCGAGCCGCCACTCGAGCACGTTGCGCTCCACGACTCGCGCTCCGGGGATTGTCCCTTCCCGACGACGTTGCTCGCTCGGACGGATATCGATCAGGAGAGCACCTGCCTTTTGCTCCTCCGCCGCTTGACGCGGATGGACTCGATCGAGCCGGGCCCGGGCTGCGGCCAGCAACGCGTCGACGGTCACTCGGGCGGATGCGGTCATGACAGTGAACCGGCCGAGCCGGCCGCGACAAGTTGCGTTTCTCCCTTTCCACCGTAGACGCGCATCTGGAGCCCGGCAGGCGAGTAGGCATGGATGCTCGTCGCGTTGCGTGCTCCTTCGTTGGCGACACGATGGATGTGGTTCGGCGAGAAGCGAGCGCCCGCGCCCTCGTCGAGGATGTTTCGTCGCGGAGGGGTGAGACCGAGGTCAGCGTGGGCTGTCTCGATCAGACGGCCCGCCGCAATGGTCAGCGCGCCAGCCGCTCCTCCGTGATCGTGCAGCAGCGTCGCCTGCCCTGGCGTCCAACCGATCAACCACAGCTCGAGCGCATCGGACAGCACCAACGCTTCGTACCAGCGGGTTTCAGTGGTATGCCGGATGAGTGGCTGCCACAACTCGGTCTGAGTGGCAACCTCCATGGTCAGGTCGAGCAGCTCGTCGGCGCTGAACAGTACCCGGCGCTTGGTCAGCGTCCGAATCCGAGCGACGTCTTCAAGAGCAGCGTGGATGTGCAGTTTCGGTCCCCCAACGAAAGACATGGTTCCCCCTCCCTGAATCGCGTGATGAACCCCGGCTACTGGTGTGCGCACCAGCACGTCTGGACGAATAGTAACTCCATCATCTCCATAGATCAAGTAGACAACGAAGAAGCCGGGCCGTCCACTGAGGTCGAGGTGCGATTTTCGGCCACCAGTGACGGCGGAACCCTCGTCCGTGTCGAGCACAGGGCCTGGGGGCGTCTCGGCGATGCCGGTGCCGCAAAGAAGTCCGGATATCGCGAGGCTGGGGCCGAATCCTCACTATTTACCGCGAGGAGGCGACCAGCCAGCATCGTTGAAAATGGGGGCCATGGACTTCTCGCTCGAGCGTGGCACCGAAGTGCTTCGTCGAACTCCAGACGTGCTTCGGGCGATGCTCGCGGACCTCTCGGACGAGTGGACCGCCGGCGACGAAGGACCCGAGACGTGGTCTCCATACGAGGTGGTCGGACACATGACGTTCGTTGAGGAGAGCGACTGGATTGACCGGACGCGGTTGATTCTCAAGCACGGGACCGAGCGCGTCTTCGATCCAGTGGACCGAGAGGCCGGGTTCACGCGATTCAGGGGCTGGAGCCTGGGTGATCTCCTGGATCGATTCGCATCAGTGAGGACCGCGAATCTCGAGACGCTGCAGGACCTGATCGAGCTCGAGGACCTTAGTCGCCAAGGTGTGCATCCAGACTTCGGAGAGGTGACGATCAGCCAGTTGCTCGCCACCTGGGTCGTCCACGATCTGAATCACCTGGGTCAGATCGTCAAGACAATGGCCAAGCAGTACACGCACGCGATCGGCCCATGGCGTGAGTTCCTGCCGATCATCGACGCGCCCTGATCCGCGCGGGCAACTCCCCGGCACGCTGTTTGCAGGTCCGTCGCAGCGTCGTCGAGAACGGTGCAGAGTCGCGGGATCGCTTGCGTGAAGGCGTGCTGCGGGGCCGAACCTAGGGTTGGCTCGGCCAGACGGTCTGGTCGAGAAACTGCTCAAGCGCGCTCGCCACCGACCCCAGAACAGCGGCAGATGCAGCCAGACTTCCCGGGACGAACATCCCGTGATCCGCGCCGTCGACCTCGAGGACATGCGGTGAGAGGGTGTGCGCCACATCGGAATCCCAAGCCCCGGTATCGGCTGTCCCACCGATGAGGAGGAACGGCTCAGAGCAGCCTCGCAGCGCGTTGACGACCTGAGCATCCGCGAGCAACGGCGTGAGCCACACTGCCGGCAACGCCCGCTGAGCGGCGACCTGTGCGGCATAGGTGGCCAGCGACTTACCAATCAGCAATGGTTTGGCGTCCGCTACATCGAGTTCGTCAAGCGCGGTCGTGACATACCTGGTGACCCACGAGGAGAGCGTCTCGTTCGATTCTGATGCAGCGGTGAGTTCTGCCTCTGGCCAGCGCAGTGCGTGAACCCGAGCGCCTCGTCGTTCGGCGGCCATCGCCGCGAACATGAGCAGCGGTGTGTGAGGACCGAACATGCGGCCGGGGACGACAACCGCGATCCGCGCTGATCTGGGGTCACCCACCGCGTGAGTATGAGTCATCGGTAATTGGCCACCCACGGAAGACGCTGTTCACCAACTGACCGCACGTGGCAGGCGCGCCAAACCTGGCGGCCTTTACGACACGTTAACCAGCCGTTTCGGTAATCGATCCAAGCGCTTGGCGAGACCTTAAAAATTCGGCTTGCACCATATCCGTCATGCCTATCAAGAAGATGACCCCGGACATCGCGAAAACGCTGAGTCTCGCCGAGCAGCACGAGTGGTTCCAGCAGCGCCACTCTCGTCGCGCCATCCTGAAGGGCGGGCTTCTCGGTGCGGGTTCGCTGGTCGCGGGACCGGCATTGCTCAGCCGGACTGCGCAGGTGGTGGAGGCGGCGAGCCGCCCGGCGCCCATGCTGCTGTCGAACACGACGCCAGCCAAGGCATCGGGCGTGGTGCCGTTCGGCCGGCACATCTCCTTCGGTCCCGATCCCACCAGCGAGATGCGGATCGCCTGGCAGGTTGCGGGGCCGGTCGCGGATCCCTTCGTGCGTATCGGGACGAGCCCGTTCGACCTCGGCGAGCGGATCGCCGCTGACCTGCGCAACGTCAACACTCCCTTGACGGACATCACGTTTCTCGACAGCGTGCCGCCCGCGCTGACCGGGCACGAGGAGCAGTTCTACGCGCACGCCGCGACCGAGCACCTGGATCCCGGCAAGACCTATTACTACGTCGTCGGCCATCGCGGCTTCGATCCGACCGCCGGCGGGCTGACGCGTGGTCTGATCTCGAGCTTCATCACTGCACCACGCGGTAAGGTGCCCTTCACGTTCACCGCATTCGGGGACCAGGGCGCCACCTACGACGCACTCGCCACCACCAACCTGATCCTCGCGCAGTCACCGGCTTTCCATCTCCACGCAGGCGATGTGTCGTACGCTGAGGACGGCGGATCCGGACTGATCACCGATGCCTACGATCCGAGACTGTGGGATTCGTTCTTTGCCGAGGTCGAGCCGACCGCGAAAACGGTGCCGTGGATGGTCTCACTCGGCAATCACGAGATGGAGCCGTGGTACTCGCCGGACGGCTACGGTGCCGACGTCAAGCGACTCGACTTTCCTGGGAACGGCCCGAGCATCTGCCCGGGGACCTACTCCTTCACGTACGGGAACGTCGCATTCATCAGCCTCGACCCGAACGACGTGTCCTACGAGCTGCCTGCCAACTTCGGCTACAGCCATGGCCGGCAGACGAGTTGGCTCGGGGAGACGCTGAAGCAATTGCGCAACGACTCGGTTATCGACTTCATCGTGGTCTTCTTCCACCACTGCAGCTACTGCACCTGCACGGCGCACGGCTCCGAGGGTGGCGTCCGGCAGTTCTGGACGCCGCTGTTCGATCAATACCACGTCGATCTCGTCATCAACGGCCACAACCACATCTACGAGCGGACGGACCCGATCCGCGGCGGCGCGCCTACGGTCGTGAAGCCGATCGGCGCCACGATCTATCCCGCCCACGATGGCACGACCTACGTGGCGGCGGGTGGCGCCGGTAAGAGTCTCTACTCCTTCGGCGTGCCGGACAGCTACGAGCACCACGTGGACAACGTTACCTCGGTGGTGAGCTACGTCAATGAGGCGGGTGGCACCGAGGTCGACGAGACCGTCCACTGGTCGCGAGTGCGCTACACGGGCTACAACCTCATGGTGGTCGATGTCGCGCCGCCGAGCTTGGGCTGGACACGGATGGGCGTCAGGACGCTCAACGGGAGCGGCGTCGAGGTCGATCGGTTCACGCTGGCGCGGGCCACCTAGGCGGAGGCCGCGAACAGGACCCCAGCGGGCGGAGCTCTGTAGGCGGCGGCAGGGACGCGTGAGAACGGCGATGTCCCATGCTTCGCTGACTCATGAACACGATCACGCCAGCCTGGCCGCTCTACACCGAGCGACTCATGCTCCGTCCCTTCGAGGAGGGCGACCTGCAGGCTCTGCACGAAATGCAGTCCGACCGGGAAGCCGTCCGGTATCTCTATTACGACGTGCGCTCGCTCGACGAGGTGCGCGTGTCCCTGGCGCGGAAGATGGCGAGCACGGCGGTCGCCCGCGAAGGCGACGGCGTGACCGCTGCCGCACTCCTGCTCGAGACCGGCGAATTGGTCGGTGATATCTCCATGTGGTGGGTGAGCGAGGGCCACAAACAAGCCGAATTGGGATTCGTGGTGCATCCAGCGCATCAGCGCAAGGGCTACGCTACTGAGGCCGCGCGAGCCATGCTGGATTTCGCCTTCGACACCATGCGGGCGCACCGAGTGATGGGTCGTACCGAGGCGCGCAACGTTGCCTCGGCTCGTGTCTTCGAGAAACTGGGCATGCGACATGAGGCGCATCTGGTCGAGAACGAATGGGTCAAGGGCGAATGGCAGAGCGAACTCGTATATGCGGTGCTGGTACACGAGTGGGCGGTCGAACAGCAACGACACCGCGACCGCGGCGAGGGACCGGCTAGATCAAAGCCGCGGTGACCGTGCGCCGATCGACTGTTGGTCTGCTCGTCAGGGTGAGCATGATGACCACCGATGCGAGAACGGCGACGATGGCAGCGGCTAGGAAGAGAAAGAAACCGCCGTCCAGGTAAATGGGTGGGTAGTAGACGTGCTCCGGAACGAAGAGCACTGGGCCGTTGGAACCTGCCTCAAAGGCTTGAGGGGCGCCCCAGCCCATGATCCGGACGCCCGCGTCAACTCCCTCGAAAACGCCGAGCACCAAGCAGCCGACGGCTGACAACAGCATGGCGATGGCGGAGAGCCCTCGCTGAACGTTGCTGAGGTATCCGAGGGATGCAAGACTGAGTACGGCGACGGTGCCGAGGACGGTCCAGCCATCGAGTCCCTGGAACAAGCTCAGCGAAGGAAACACGGAGCCGGGCAGCATCCGTGCGCCGCGGCAGAGCCCGCACCCCTGCGTGGCGAACGGGGCGAAGACAGCGCCGATCATCACTATCGCTGCGGCGAGCGCTGTCACGGCGGCTCGCGTCGGAGTCCTTGGATCGCTCAGGATCGCTCCCAGCTTGATATCCACACAGCGATTCTATCCCCGCAAATACGCGGTCACATCGGACCTCAGGCAGCGTCCGGCCGCCTATTCGTATCGGAGTTCGAGCTGCGTCGCCCCCGCGCCTGTGGGAGCTCGCCGGGCGAGGCTGGTCGCCGTCGACCGTGACTGCGACGCAATCACCGCCGCCAGAGCCACGAGCGGGAGTGCCGGTACTGCAGCGGGTGCGGTCAAGAGCAACAATCCCGCGGCCGTGGCGCCTGCTGCGTGCGCGATCAGCACGCTGATGTTCAGGCGGTTCTGGCGGCCGTTTCGGGTCGTGATGAGCGAAGCGATCGAAGCCGTCAGCGTTCCCGTCAGATAGGTCGTGGAGAGCCTGGTGTCGAACTGCCGTAGGGCCGTGGCCTGCAGCCCCATTGCGAATGTGGCGTCTGCAACGAGCGCGAATTGGACGCCGCCGGCCGGCGCACTCCCGGTCAGTTCCCATCCCGCCGCCAGCCCGGCATAGGCAACGAGCTCAAGCAGCAGGACAACGGTGACCGGCGTCTCCCATCGAGCGCCGCGGCTTGACCACCGGCCGGCTCGGGTACCGAGACCGACGCCAACGATATAGCCGGCCAGCGCCACGAGGATATGCGTGGCGAGACTTGCCGACGCGCGCGCGGTCGCCAGTCCGAGCAACGTCAGATTCCCAGTCATCACGCTGGCAAACGCTCCCCCGAGCCGGGTGAACGACGCCACATCGGTCGCACCAGCCACCACTGTCAGGGTCACGGCCAGCACCAGCACGGAAGCACCGCGGCGTGGCTGGGCATTTGCGCTCACCGGTCACCCCTGCTGCGGGTGCAGCACGGCCTTGATAACACCCGCCTCGCGGCGGTCGAACGCCCGATACAGGTCTGGCGCGTCTTGCAGCCGTCCATGGTGCGTGACCACGACGCCCGGCCAGGCGCGGCGTGCCAGCACGAGGTCCCGGAGCAGCACGGTGTAACGACGGTCGTGGGTGCGACCGAAGTTGACGGAAACTCCCTTGGAGAACAGGGTCGCCCACGGCACGGTGAGACGGCCGTCGCCGAACCCCTCGGGTGCGGGATGGAGATCGTGCTCGGCAAAGACGCCGGCGATGCCGAGATGTCCCGTCGGATTGATCAGCCGCGCGAGGTCATGGATGACCTGGGTTGGGTTCTCTGTGGCAGGTGCCGAGCGGTCGTGAGCCTGGAAGCCGACCGCGTCGATGCCGATCTGTACGCCACTCATGGGCTCCTCGCCTGGAGGGAGACCGCGAGCTCGACGCAACTCGCGGATCTGCTCCACAGGATCGCCGTCTCGGAAGTCGACAGCCGTTGCGCCCATTTCGCGAGCCTTGTCGAGTCGCTCAGGGATGTCATCGACGACGTAGATCTCTCCCGCGCCTTTGAGGAGTGCGCTGTACGCGGCGAGCAGTCCAATCGCTCCGGCGCCAAAGACCGCCACCGTTGACCCTGGATAGACCTGCGCGAGTTCCGTCGCATGCCAGCCGGTCACGAATGCATCCGCCAGCATGACCAGGTCATCCTCCAACTCGTCGCCAGGTTTTCCGGGAACCGGGATGCAATTCGCGTCGGCGTATGGCACTCGCAACAACTCGGCCTGGGCGCCGCGATACGGGCCCATGCCCGCGTAGCCGTACGCCGCCCCGAATGCGCCGGGACGCACGCGGAGACACGCGGCTGAGTAGCCGCGCGCGCAGTTCACGCACAGTCCGCAGTACAGGTGGGTTGGGATGACGACCCGATCTCCCGGCTTGACCATCTCCACCGCGGGTCCAACGCGATCGATCACGCCGAGCGGCTCGTGGCCCAAGACAAGGCCAGGAGTGGCACCCGTTCTGCCGTCGTACATGTGCAGGTCGGTCCCGCAGATCGCGCTCGACGTCACCCGGATGACCGCGTCAGTCGGCGCCTCGATTTCGGCGTCCGGCACCTCGCGAACGGCGACCGACCGTACGTCGGTGAAGACCACAGCTTGCATCGCGCCACCTCCGTCAAACGCCGATAACTATGCCTCGACGGTCGCGGCTCACGGGGCGCTAGTGCGGCGTCGCTTCAGTCCGTGGAGCAGGTGCGAGGGAGATGGCTAACGGTCGACTCGCGACCTGGTTCTGTGGATCGGCATCTGGGCGCCAGATCCCGCCAGCCGGAGTCGGGGCGCCGACAAGCGGCGGAGACAAGGACGGCTGCGTGGCGACGAATGATCCGTTGAGGCGACAGTTCGTCTTGCACTTCGTGTTGTTATGACCCACGCAGTAAGTGATGCACGAGCGGTTGTTGTTACCAAAGCAGTGCGACGTGCACGACCAGTTGTCGCTGACGTCGCAGTAGGTGGTGCAGAAAGGTAGATAGTTATTTGTGCAATAGCTCGTACAGGACGGTTTTGTATTGGTGCACTTCGCGCAACTCCATGGATCTGGAGTGGGACTTGGGGACGGCGTCGGGATGGGCGTCGCCGTTGGCTTCGGTGTTGGCGTGGGGTTTGGGGTTGGCGTGGGCTTTGTCGTCGGTTTCGCAGTGGGTGGTGCTGCGGATGAGCTCGACACCGCCGAAGAAGGCGCGGTGGGGGCCACCGCAGTTGCTGATGGTTTGGTCGTCGGGGCGACGACCGGAGTGTGTGATCCTCGCTGTGATGTCGTATGTGCCGGAGATCCCAGAGAGGCCAGCAGACTCGAGGCGCTCGGCGAAGGTGCGCCCAGGCCACCCAATGCGAAAACCGTGGCCGTGGTCGCGGTCAGTGCGCCCGCGCCCGCCCAGGATCCGACCCTCGCCAGTTCCGTCCAGAGCCGGCCGAGCGCAGGGATCTGCCCGATCCACGCACCGACGCCAATCGTGCGCCAGAGGCGGCCCACCGAGATGTTGAGAAACGCCCGAACGATGCCGGGATCGAGCTGGGTGCCCGCAACGCGAGTCAGTTCCGCGCGAGCCGCGGCAATGCTCATGGCCCGCTTGTACGGGCGGGGTGCCGTCATCACCTCGTAGGTGTCGGCGACGGCCACGATCCGCGCACCGAGCGAGATCTCGTGAGCCTTCAGCCCGAATGGATAGCCGGTGCCGTCGTAGCGCTCGTGGTGTTCAGCAACGGCCTTGCCCCACTCACCGAGCCACGGAAGGAGCGGCGCGACCATACGAGCGCCCTCCTCGGGGTGACGGTGGAGCACCTTCCATTCGGCAGCATCGGGCGTGCCGGGCTTGTTGAGCAGTGTCGTCGGCACCTCTATCTTGCCGACATCGTGGAGCAGTGCGGCCCAGCGCAACCGCGCCTGGCCGGCGGGATCGATCTTCAACTCCTGGGCGAGAAGATCCGTGAAGACGCGAACTCGCTCTGAATGTCCGCGCGTGCCCTTGTCGTGCACGCTCAGCGCGAGCACCAGCTCGACGACTGATTGCATGCGTTGGGCGTCGTCCTGGTGTCCGGCGGCGCGTGCCTCAGCGAGCTCCTCCTGCAATTGGCGAGGGCTGCCCGTTCGCCGCGCCACCGCGAAACGAGCAGGCGCCTTGTCCGGGAAGAGCAGCGAGACGTTCAGCAGCGCCGCAAGCGGGAGCAGGCGCCGGGCTGCGCGCTCGAAGATGACGAGGGTGACCAGCGATCCGCAGGCAACGATCGCTACCCAGAGCACGGCGCTGAGCGGTCCACTGGCGCGCGGCAGCACGCGGCTTAGCAGGGTCGCTATCAGCAGCGACGCAGCGATTGGCCCCAGGAAGATCGCGACGCGCAGCGCCCGGCTGAGGCTGGGCCGGCGGGGCCATCGATCGTCGCCGGCTTCCCCGCCGAACTTGCGCCGCCGGAACTGCACTGCCACTCCCTTGAATATCGAGAATTCCGACAACCGGATATTGAGTAACGCTGGCAGTTGTGTCCTCGCGACGCCTCGCATGCGGCAGTGACGAACCTGTAAAGGGTTCGGACAGCGCTTCAGGCGTGGCAGAACTTCTTGAAATTCCTCAGCTGTCAGCGATGGTCAAACGTCTTATCGTGGGCCCGCCGGAGCCCGCTGCCTAATCTGCGACGGGAGCCGAGGGCGGAGGAGGTTACGAACGCGGGGGCGTGTCGGCGTGCGCCGGCTTACGCGACGTCGGACTCGGACGCAGGAAGATTCTCGAACGGCGCCGCGCGCGTGTTGAAATCTTTCGCAGGCATCGGCTGACTGATGTAGTACCCCTGAGCGAGGTCGCAGCCGATCGCCGCGATCAGATTGAGGGCCTCGATATCCTCGATGCCTTCCGCAACCACGCGCATATTCAGCTTGTGCCCGAGCGCGATGGTCGCGCGCACCAGCGCGAGATTTCGCTCCGTGTCCCCGGTTGCGAGTCGCGAGAGGAAGCTTCGGTCGAGCTTCAGTTCACTGGCGGCGAGACTCCCGAGATAGGCGAGCGAGGTAACCCCTGCACCGAAATCGTCGATCGAGACGCCCAGGCCGAGGGCTCGCAGCTGGGTGATGACCTGCTTGCAGAGCTCGAAGTCGCGAATGATCGTGGTCTCGGTGATCTCGAGGATCAGCGATGATGGTGCGACGTCATGCTGCGCCAGCGTGGCGATCACGAACCCGCTGAACCCGGCGTCGAGAAGGTTGGTTGCGGAGACGTTGACGGAGATCGTCAGCATCTGGCCGGCGGCGCGCCAGGCGGCACACTGCGCAACCGCCCGCTCCAGGACGAGTGCGGTGAGCGATTGCATGAGTCCTGCTTCTTCAGCAAGAGGAATGAAATCGAGCGGCGGGATGAGGCCAAGTCGCGCATGGGGCCAGCGCACCAAGGCCTCCATGGCTGAACGCTCGCCGGTGACGAGGTCAATCTGGGGCTGGTAGTACACCTCGAGATGCCCGCCGAGGATGGCGTCGCGCAACTCATCCACCAATCGCAGGCGGTTGCCGTCGTCGTCGAGTTCGCGGCGATAGATTTCGTACGGTTCAGGACCGTCCTTGGCCCGATACATGGCGAGGTCGGCGCAGCGCAGCAGGCCTGCGCTGTTGGTCGCGTCTGTCGGGGCAGTCGCGATGCCGATGCTGGCACCCACTCGAACACTGATCGAGTCGAGCTCGAAAGGCTGGTCGAGCTCGGCAATCAGTCGCTGGGCGACTGCCGCTGCGTAGGTGGAGTCCGCGTCGAGGATCAGCACGGCAAGCTCATCGCCTCCCACCCGCACGAGGACGTCGGTGTCCCGAAGACGCGCCATGAGCCGCGGGCCCAACTGCCGGAGCAGCTCGTCGCCGGCGGAATGGCCGAACGAATCGTTGATCTCTTTGAAATGGTCGAGGTCGACGTAGAGGAGCGAGAGCCGGCGATCGATGGTGTCCGGATCGGCATAGTCGGCGAAGAATGCGTCGAGCAGGTTGAAAAGCTGGCGGCGGTTGCCAAGTCCAGTCAGGTCGTCGGTGATGGCCTGCCGGTGGCGTTTCTCAGTCAGCACGCGCAGGCCACGCACCGACAGCGTCAGGCGAATCCCAACGATGATCAGCGTTGCCGTGGCCAGCCCAACTGCCACCGGACTGACTTGATGCAGCGTGTCGACAACGAGAATCGAAAGTCCGGCGCCGGCGCCGAGCCCGGGCAGCAGGAATCCAGGGGTCTCGTCGATCGCCAGCGGGCTGCGCTGCAGCGGGCGCACCCAGACGGCGATCGAGATGAGCAGGATCGCGCATGGCCACGCCATGCCGTTGAAGATCGTGCCGACGTGTGAGGGCGCTCCTGAACCGGAGAAGAGATTGAAGGTGTCGCCGACCGCGGTGATCGCGATCGCGCCGGCGACCAGCAGCCACTGCGCCTTGTTCCGGCCGGTGATGATGGCCGTGCCACCGACGGCGAGGATGAGCAGCAAGCCGTCGCCGATCGGATAGGCGAGATTGGTTGCGACAGACAGCCCGCTACCGCCGACCGAATGCAGGATCGTGTTGAAGGCGAAGCACGCACAGAGCGCTGCCGCGCCGAGGCCGGCCGCGGCCCCGTCGAGCCACGTCGTCGCACCCAAACGGTTGAGGTGCTTACGGGTGAGGAGTACCAGCGCGACATAGACGGTGGGGTAAAAGGCCAGATAGAAAAGGTCGGCGAGTGACGGGACGGGAGGCGTGGCCCCGCCGGCAGATTCCGCCGCCAGGACCGCATCGCCGAGGGTCCAGAACAGGATGCCGAGGCCGAGCAGCAGCGGGACGGCACGCCGACGCGACGTGGCGGCACGCCAGAGACACAGCCCGCTGGCCACGAGCTCGAACGCGGAGACGCCCCAGCCATCGACGAGTGGTACCGACTGCGTGGGGCTGCGGACGAGCAGTGAGATCAGATAGGCGCCGAGAAGGATCCCCAATAGTGCATAGACGGCGCGTACCCAACGTGGGGCCGGGTTTCCTTGCGCGCGTGCGCTCGCGGCTCGAAACTGAGGGTGCGCAATAGCCACGCTCAGCAGACTAGGCGGACCAGGTCCAACTCGCGCCAACACTCAGTGGTCCATCGGTAACAGAAGCGCACCGATTCGGTGGTTGTGAGAGTGGCGCCGTCGGTAATGGAGCGCGCACGCGCTGCGCGAACACGCCGCGGCGATGCGGTCAGGTTGGATTAACGGCGACGGTCTCCCATTGGTGACCGCCGTCTCGGGTCATGAGCAGTTGCAGGCTTTGCGGGTCGTTGGTCTGCCCATGGATGACGACACCCTGGGTTGCAGTGGTGAAGCCGAGATCCGACAATCCCAGCCCCCCGTCGCCGATCCCGTACGCGGTCGTCCATGCCGCCCCGCCGTCAAAGCTGGCGTAGATGTACGTGGCACCAGAGGCGGCAGCAACCGAGATACCTGTTGGCGACGCGGCAACGGCCTCGAAATCGCCACCCAGGGGTGGATCCGCCACCAGCTGGTAGCTCGCGCCGTCGTTGTGCGAGACGTATGCCATCTTCTCCTGTGAGCCGGCCGCACCTCCTCCTGAGCAGACGATGAAGACACGGGCCGACGTCGCCGCCGCCACGGTGGCGCCCCACCCCGATTGACATGGTTGCGGTTCGGTACGCCATGTCACCCCATTGAGGCTGCGATAGAGGGTGGAACTCTGCGTGTTTCCCTCCGCTGTGACCACGGCCGAGTGCAGCGTCGCCCAGAAAACCCCTTGCGCCACAGAGATTTCGCCCGCGTATCCAGCCGTGCCAGTGGTGACGCCGGATACCGGTTGCCAGGAATCACGGTTCGTCGGGGACTCGAACAGCACGACCGGCCCATCCGTATTGGGTTCAGTTCCTTCGGCGATCTCAGCGTAAACGCGCCCTCCGGCGGTTTCCAGAGCATCCACAGAGGCGCCCGACGAACCCTCGCCGGGAAACGCAACTCGTGTCCACGTGCTGCCCGCATCATGGGTTGCGAACAGCAGCGGTCCTGATATCCAGCCGTTCTCGCTGTCGGCAAAGCGCACTCGCCATTGGGTGACCGTCGACAACGCTGACAGTCCCGTGGACGTCACCCAGGTCCATGCCCGTCCCGCGTCAGCAGTCCGTGCAAGGCGCAGGCAGGAACTGTCGCCGCACCCGGAAATACCGAGTACCCAACCGACGTCAGGGGAGATGAAGGTGATCGACTCAGGGTGGACCGAGCCTGCAGTCAGCGCGACTGTGGTGGGAGTGGAAGACGGCGTCGCGCTCGGCGCGGGAGTGATCGAGGGCGCCGGCGAGGCGGTCGCGGGCGGTGTCGCGCGGTGCACGATCGGGGTACTGCAACCGGCCAGCAGCACCATCGCGGCGAGGCCGCCGAGCCGAAAAGCGAGCATGGTGACCGTAGAACGCGCCTGCCGCTATTGCGTTACTCGATCAAGCCCGCAATCCCGTCGAGCGGGCGTCGGCTGACCGGGCTAGCGGAAGCGCCGCGCGTCCTGGGCAGCGTACCGGGTGACCACCCCATCGATACCCGCGGCGCGCTCGACGAGGCCGGTCACCTCCGCTGCGGTCGCGGCAGGAATCGCGCACGTAAGCGCATGCGCGCCCATCCCGGTGCGAGCGCGGCTCAGCGCGCAGCCGACAGATGCGGCGACGCGGCCGTGTTCGTGAGCGACGGCGATGATGTGGCACTGGGGCTTGCCCTCGATCCGCAGGTCGGGGAGCGCGTCGGTCATGACCATCATCCCCTGCGCGTTGAGGCGCAGCAGGATGACGCTTGGAGTCACCTGCGTCTCCGAGAGCGGACCGTAGGCGATGGAGGCTGGCCGAGTCTTGACCGCCGGGATACCGGGAAATGCCTCCGGGCTTACCCAGCCCGACTCCACCAGGGTGGCGATATCGCTGTTGGTCGCCGCCTCCTCGAGGCTGAGCAGGCCATGTGTGTAGCTGCCCACGCTGCAGTTGGCGTGGTCCGCCGCTGCGGTGCTGAAGGTGCGATCGGTCGCGTGCATCCAGAACACGCACCCGGCTGCCACGCGTCCGGTCCGTCCATCCGGTGTCGGCTCTGGCATCGCAGCCTCGAAGGCAGGGATATCAGCGTCGGGGGCGTCGAGGAACGTGATCGCAATCGGAGCCGCCAGCGGGTGGAGCGCCAGCGTGAGTCTCTCGGCGAGGTCCGGCCACGAACTGCCGGCGGGAGTGTCGGTCATCACCGCGAATCATGCCTGAGAGTCCTGTCGGGACCGCCTCAGGCGCCGAGTGCGACTCCCGCACCCGCGAGCTGGGCCGTGGTGGGCTCCGCGCAGCAGAACCAGGGTTCGCTCAGCCGCGGCGGAGCGCTGCCGCGTTGCGGGGGGAGCGCCGTCCCGGCGTCAGGCCAGGACAGTCCCGCTTGCGCAGCGGCGGATGCGGTGAGCCGGCGGATGCCGGCGTGGGTGGAGCGCGGAGAGACGCGTGCATCCGTGTCGGCGGCGACGAGCGCAGCGATATCCGTCTGGAGCCGGTCCATGAGCGGGTCGGGATGCTGCCAGAGGTGGCTGAAACCTTCGGGGTCGTAACCACGCAGGTGCTCCCGCATCTCCGGCAACGCCAGCAGCAGGGAGCCGGGCGGCACAAGGAGTCGGATGCTCAGCTGAACGGGGTCGACGCTGTCGATGAGGTCGCCGGCCGCGATCATGTCGAGCAGATCGATCTGGTCGCGCATGGTGCTCCATGGCGTAAACGGCAAGAGCGAGGGCCGCAATTCAACACCCAGCGACCGGCAGATACGCAGTGCCGTCACGACGTCATCGGCCGAGTGGCCCTTGTCGAGAATCTCGAGGACGCGCGGGCTGGTGGACTCCACAGCCGACACGATAAAGAGCAGTCCAAGCGCTCGCAGCTCGGCGACGACATCAGGATGCTCGAGGATGTGTTCCACCTTGGTTGTGATGTCGAAGGTGAGTTCTGGGAAACGGTCGTGCACGGCGCGAGCGACCGCCAGCGCGTGGGGCACGGCGTTGAGAAAGTCGGGATCGCCGAACGTGAGGTGGCGCATTCCATCGTCCACGAGGCGGGCGACATCCTCCACGAGCACGTCACGCTGCCAGACACGGATTCGACCGTCGTACACCGCTGGGACCGGGCAGTGCCGGCACCGATGCACGCAGCCGCGCGTCGCCTCGACGTAGCCGGTCAGCCGCTCCTCGCCGTCAACCTGCAACCGCGCGTAGCGATCGAGTGGCGGCAGCAGATCGCGGGCGGGCATTGGAAAGGTGAGCCGGTCGAGCACGATCGATCGGGCATCCGGCGTGCCATCGGCGACGGCGACCAGCGCACGCTCGTATTCACCGCCGATCACCGCATCGGCAAGACCGGGCTCGAGCGCCGGAGCGCAGAGCGGTGCGTACAAGCCGAAGAACACGATGTGAACCTGCGGCCCCCGGCGGGCGCGAATGGCACGGGCGACGGGAACTGCCATGCGCATGGCGGTATGCATCGGGACGGCGATGGCGACCAGTTCGGGGGTGTCGAGGTCCGCATCGCCGAGCATCTGGACGGAGAGATCAACGGCGCTGACGTCATGGCCCGCCTCGCGCAGGAACGCAGCAGCGGAGGCGACGTGGAGTGGCTGATGACCGAGCTCATAGCACGAGACGAGCAGGACCCTCATGAAGAGCGCCGCACGCTGTCGCTCGTCAGCGAGAGGCAGGTCTCATCCATCGTTGCCGGTCATGATGGCACCGACAGGCGGCACCAAGGCTTACGCGAGGAGGTGACGGACGATGCCCGAAGCTGGACGTGGCAGCGGAGGACTACCGGCGGACGCCGTGCTCGAGGGTCTGCGGACTCTGTCCGGCTGGACCGTCGACGAAGGAAAGTTGCTCAAGTCGTACGCGTTCGCGAACTTCGTGGCGGGGGTCCGATTCATCGACCAGGTCACCGTCGTTGCCGAGCAGCAGAACCACCACCCGGATCTGTGCCTCACTTGGGGAAAGGTCACGGTGCAACTATGGAGTCACGATGTCGGCGGGATCACGGCCCGCGATTTCCGACTTGCGATGGCGCTTGATGTCCTCTACGAATCGGGTAATGCCGGTGCGCAATAGCACGTACCTGTCGTAGCGATAGCGCAGTGAGGTGGTCCGCGTTCTAAGCCCCGCGTTGCAGGCCTGATCCCCGCCGCATGGCAGGGATGAGAACCGCCGCGACGCCAACATGCATGACAGCGAGCGTGACCTTCGTCGAAGTGGAGACACCCGCGTAGAGGGGGAGGCTCAACGACATCAGTATGGCAACGATGGCGATCGCCGTCCAGATGGTGCGCGCCCGTGAGGTGCGCCGCTCGAGCAAGACAAGCAGTCCCCAACCGGCGACCGAGCCGATCACGCCGGCGCCGACAACATAGGCAATGCCGACGCTCTCGGGCGCACCAGTCCCGAATCGCACCAGCAGTTGAACGCCGAGCAGCGGGACCGCGATGGCCCAGACCGCCGCAGCAGCGATCACGGCTCCGACAACGCCCAGCGCGCGCGCCCAGTTGGGTCGGGCGATGGTCGATGTCGTGGACTCGATGGTTGTTGTCATCGCCATGTCGGTGCTCCTTCGTCGTCCGTTTGATGCCACCGTCATGGCCGGCCGACGCCGCCTCGCGGTAGACTTAGTTAGGCGGCTAAGGTTAGACACCTAAGTATTCAGGAGTCAAGTGTCAAGGAAATCAAGAGGACGCTGATGAACTTCGCTCAGGCAGACGCACTCAACGAAGCGATTCGCGCTATCGGCATTCGCCACCGCGCGCTCTCCGTCGCCGCGCTGGCGCCCTTCGGCATCCATCCAGGCCACAAGCTGATCCTTCTCGAGCTCGAGACTGCGGGACCGAGCACGCAGGCGCAGCTCGCCGCGGCGAGCGGGTACGAGCCGCCGACGATCACGCTCAGCGTCCGGCAGCTCGAGGAGGCCGGGCTGGTGGTGCGCCGGCCCTCCCGCACAGACCGTCGCGCCACTGTGGTGGAGCTGAGCGCGCAGGGGCGAGCGCTCCTCCCGACAGTGAAAGCGGCATGGCGCCGCGTCGCAGAGCGGACGGTTGCCGGCCTCACCTCCATCACCGTCGACGAGCTCACCGATGCGCTTGCTGACCTCGCCGCGAGCCTGACAGCCGTCGACGTCCCCGGCACCGATGTCCCCCGTTACCTGCCCTCATCGCACTGAGGCCAACCTCGCGCCGCGTTGCGTGCCGCATCTGCGGGGTGTGGAAGAAGCTGGGCGGAGGAGCGTGAAGCCCATGGTCGATAGCTATTGACATTAGCCCAATGGCTAAGTAGAGTAGCCTCAATGGAAACACCAACCGCGACCCGCAACACCGAAACCCGATATCTCAGCCGGCCCGATGGCCGGATCGCGTACGACGTCGACGGTGAGGGCCAACTGGTGGTCCTGGTTCCAGGCATGGGGGACCTGCGCGCCACGTACCGATTCCTCGCACCGGTCCTCCGTGGGGCAGGCTACCGCGTTGCCGCGACCGAACTTCGCGGTCACGGCGAGAGCGATGCCGCGTTCGCGACCTACGGTGATACCGAGACCGCCGGCGACGTACTCGCACTGATCGAGGAACTCGGTGGACCCGCGGTCATCGTGGGCAATTCGATGGGCGCGGGGGCTGCTGTCATGGTTGCCGCGCAACGCCCGGATCTCGTCAGCGCGCTCGTCCTGGTTGGCCCCTTCGTCCGCAACGGCAAGATGAGCGCGATGCAGCGTGTGCTCTTCCGCGTCGCGATGGCACCGGTCTGGGCGGCGGCCGCCTGGAAGTCCTACCTGCCGAAGCTCTACGCAGGCAGGCGGCCGGACGACTTCGACGCCTATCGCGCTCAGGTGGTCGCCGCGCTGCACGTGCCCGGCCACGCCAAGGCGTTCTCGCGGACCACGCACAGCAACCACGACCCCGCAGAGGCGCGTCTCGCCGAGATCTCGAAGCCAACGCTGGTCATCATGGGCGAGCAGGATCCGGACTTCCCCGACCCGAAGGCGGAGGCGACCTGGATCGCTGATGTCCTCCACGGCGAGGCAGTCATGGTTGCCGAGGCGGGCCACTATCCTCAGTCGCAGCAGCCCGACGTGACCTCGAATGCGGTGCTCGGCTTCCTCAAGGGGCTCGGCGCTCATGCCTAGAGCAGGGCTCACCGAGACGCGGGTCGTCGAGGAAGGCGAGCGCATCGCCGACGAGGTCGGGCTGTCCGGCCTGACCCTCGCAGCACTGGCCGAGCGCCTCGGCGTCCGGCAACCGTCGCTCTACAAACACGTCGCCGGCACCGATGGACTGCGGCGCAGCATCGCGCTCCGTGCCAAAACCGAGCTGGCCGGCGTCTTGCGTCGCGCGACCGTCGGGCGCGCTCGCGGCGACGCCATCAGCTCGATGGCATGGGCGTATCGCGCCTGGGCCACGGAGCATCCCGGCCGATACGCCGCAGCGCAACGCGCGCCGGTGCCTGGAGATCTCGAAGATGAGCGTGCGAGTGCAGACGTGGTGCAGGTGGCGTTCGACGTCATGGCCGGGTACGACCTGCGTGATGACGACGCCGTCGACGCGATCCGCGGTCTGCGAGCAGCGCTCCATGGCTTCGTGACCCTGGAGGCCGCAGGCGGGTTCGGATTGCCCGTGGACATCAACCGCAGTTTCGACCGGCTCGTCGTCGGACTCGCAACCGCGTTTGCCGAATGGAGCGACGGCTCCGGCGGAGGCGATCGTTGAATCACGCACTCAGTGGTCGTAACCCGGGCTCGAAGCCCCCGTTCCACCGGGCGATGGCCCACCGCATGAAAGCAACGCTCATCCCCGCAATGGTCGCCGCCGTCGTGATGATGCTCGGCGCCTGCGGGTCGGCGAATCCCAGCCCGACCTCGCGCCCCTCAGCGACGCCGTCTGCACTGATCACACCCTCACCGTCCCCGACGCTCACGCCGACCCCACCGCCGGCGACCCCGACTCCCAGCCCGACGGCCGCATCGCTTCCCATTCTCACAACGAGGTGTGCCGTTGTCGGAACGGCTCAGGGTGGCGCTGTTTCCTGGAGTGGCGCCGGCGCATATACCGAGCTCACCATCAGTCCCGGAAACGTCGTCGTGAACCCCGTTCCGGCACAGGGGCAATACGGGCCGTTGAATGCGGGTGACTACACGTACGAGTTCGTCAGCGCCATCTCGAGTGATGACGCACGAGGCGGGTTTACGGTCGCCGCGTGCGCAACATGACGGTCGTTACCGGTTACGCACCGGTCAACGGCGTCCATATCCGCTGGGAGAGGCGGAGCAGGCCCGAGCTTGGGGCAGTGGTCGGCCGGTTCCTCTGAAGCCTCCGCGAGCGTCAGGCCGATGCGCCTGGAGGATCCGGCGGGTCGTCGAGGAAATCCTGTGACGGCACGAAGAACAGCGTTCCGGTCAGTGCTGTCGAGAAGTCGAGGATGCGATCGTAGTTGCCCGGCGGGTCGCCGATGAACATGTTGGTGAGCATTCGCTCAGTGACCTGCGGTGTTTTCGCGTAAGCGATGTAGTAGGTGCCGAACTCCCGGTGACCGAGGTTGCCGAAGGGCATGTTGTCGCGCAGGATCTTGAGCTCTGCGCCGTCCGGGTCGGTGATCACGTTGAGCGCCAGGTGCGAGTTCTTCGGCTTGACATCGTCCGGCATCTCGATGTCGGCGAGCTTGGTGCGTCCGACCACGCGCTCCTGCTCCTCGACCGGCAGCGCGTTCCATGCGTCGAGGTCGTGCACGTATTTCTGCACGATGACGTAGCTCCCGCCGGCGAATTGGGGATCTGCGTCGCCGATGATCACCGAGTTGTATGCGATGCGACCGGTCGGGTTCTCGGTGCCGTCGACGAAACCGAGCAGGTCGCGCTCGTCGAAGTACTTGAATCCGTGCACCTCGTCAACCATGGTGACGTGGGCGCGCAACCGCTCCATGATCTGACCCGCGAGCTCGAAACAGAGATCCATCTGCGTGGCCCGGACGTGGAAGAGGAGATCCCCCGGCGTGGACACCGCGTGGTGCTTGTTGCCGACGATTGCAGGAAACGGATGCAACTCGGCAGGGCGAGGTCCGCTGAACAGCCGACCCCATGCTGCGGATCCCACCCCGGCGACGCAGGTGAGCTGGCCGTCCGGTAGCCGGAACCCGACTGCTCGTTGCAGTCCCGCACAATCGCTCAGCAGGTCGCGCACCGCCGATTCGCCACCGGGATCGATGGTCACCACCATGAAGATCGCCGCGCCCGTGAGCGGGCTGAGGATGGGCTGCACGGCGGCGCCCATCTCGGGGTCGGGAGAGCCAGGCAAGGCGTCCTCTCAGCCTTCGCGGCCCCGAACCTGTATGCGTCCGCGGATCTTGCGGGTCTGCAGCTTCGGCTGGGGAAACGTCGCCGGACCGCCGAGCACGGCGCCGTCGTTCAGGCGGAAACGCGAGCCGTGCCATGGACACACAACCTCGCCGTCCTCGACAGTTCCCTCATTCAGCGGGCCGCCGGCGTGAGTGCAGGTGTTCTCGAGCGCGCACACCTTGCCGGCGACGCGCGTGAGCAGCACCTTGCGCTCGTCCACGTCCACCGCAGTCAGCGTCCCCTCAGTCACGTCGGAGTCTCCGGCGACATCGGTCCACTCGCCGGGACCCGAGAGGAACGTCGTGTGGTTGACGGTCATCGCCCTGTCGAGGATCAGGTCGCCGCCCAGATAGGCCGCAGCTGCCCCCACCGTGAGACCGGCGACCGAGAGAAAGCGCCCGCGCGCGGTCCGACCGCGGAGGCGGGCGCTCAGCGAGCCGAGCTGGAGCCCGAGCGCCGCGCTGTTCGCGAGCCCATGCACCAGCGCGAGGCGCCGGTCACGGCCGTAGGTGACCGTCCAATCGGCAGCGCCGGTCGCTGCGGCAGCTCCGGCCGCCAGGCACCCCGCCGCGGTGAGCGCGGTCGCGCCGCGCCGGTCGCCGATCAGGTCGAGCACGGGCACGCTTCCCCACATCCCGAGCGGCAGATCGGTCAGTGGTGGGTGCAGCGAGTGCCCCAGCAGACGGCCGTGGAGCAGATCCATCAGCCCCTTGCGTTTGGTGACCGGGACCAGCGCTTTGACCAGCCATTCACTCAGGCTCTCGAGACCCGGAAGATCCTCGACGGCCGCAATGATCTGTGCGTACGGGGGCTGGGGGGTTGCCGTTTGCTTCATCGGTTCGTTGACACTCGAATGCCTCTCGGCAATGGGTCCTTTGTGGCCGTCGCACAAGCCTACATTCCGTGTACATGCGGCGGTGGGGGCCTCGACGGCCAGGGCTCCCGAGATGATATACTGACTATCACTAAGTGTGAGTAACCAGGAGGTTATCAATGCCTGTCAAAGCATGGTCGCCGAAACGCGAGCGGCAGTACGAGCACATCAAGGCGGGCCTGGAATCGCGAGGCACCGACCAGGACACCGCCGAGGAGATCGCAGCGCGCACCGTGAACAAGGAACGTGCCCGTGCCGGTGAGTCCGAGGAGGCAAGCCGGACGTCCATTGAAGACATCTCGTCGGGCCGGCGCGGCGGCCTGCGGTCACACTCCGGCCCGGGCGGCCGTACCTATGCGCAGCTCCGAAACGAGGCAGCCGATCGCAACATCAAGGGTCGCTCGAAGATGAGCAAGGACCAGCTGGAGCGAGCGCTCGAGCGCTGACATCTCGCTCGTCCTGGGCAACGGCGGTCAGTCGCGCCGAGCGCGTGCGAAACTCGGGCGCGATGAAGGCTCGGAGCCGGCTGGCGCTGTGCGTGTCCCTCGGGATCCTGGGTTTCGTGGTGGCGCTCATCTTCACCGAGTGGCAGGTCGCGCTCCTGGTCGGCTGGGACGTCACTTCGGCAGTCTTCATCGTGACGGTGTATCTCGCCATTCGTGGCAAGGATGCTGCCGCAACACGGCAGGACGCGGTCCGCGAAGACGACTCCCGCACCGCGGCGGAAGCAATCCTCGTGGGGGCAAACCTGGCCAGCTTGGTGAGCGTCGCGCTGGCGTTGATCGCCGCGGGCTCATCCCACGGCGCCGTCAAGTCGGTGATCACCACACTGGTGGTGGTCAGCGTGGTGCTCTCCTGGGCGTCCGTCCACGTGGTGTTCACCTTGCGTTACGCCCGTCTCTACTACGCGCACGAATGGGGCATCGACTTCCATGCCGACGCCCCTCCCGATTTCATGGATTTCCTCTATGTCGCGCTGACGATCGGGATGACGTTCCAGGTCTCCGACACCGACCTCAATGCGAAGGCGATCCGCATGACCGCGATTCGACACGCGCTGCTGTCGTACGTGTTCGGTGTGGTCGTCTTCTCGACCACGATCAACGTCATCGCGACCCTGCTGACCAAGTAGGGCGGACGGCTCCCCACTTCGCGAGGGCGCGAACCGCAGGCGCGTGGGCCGAGCGGCGGTATCATCCCGAACGAATGTTCGCCTGGTTGGATGACCTGACCGATGCCCAGCGCCTTGCCGCGACCCATACGGGCGGTCCGCTGAGGATCCTTGCGGGCGCCGGCACGGGGAAGACCACCACGCTGTCGGCCCGTGTCGCATGGCTGCTCGCCACCGGTGCAGCGCCGGAGCGGCTGCTGCTCCTCACATTCACCCGCCGCGCGGCGCGGCAAATGCTCGCCCGAACAGCAGCACTGATGGCGGCGGCCGGCCTCGATCGGGGCTCGGGCTCACCGGCCGGCAGGGTGACGGGCGGCACGTTTCATGCGATCGCTCATCGGACACTGCGCCGATATGCGACGACGCTCGGCATTCCGGAGGGTTTCTCGGTCCTCGACGCGGCCGACGCCGCGGACGTCATCGACATGGTTCGCGATGAGCAGGGTCACGCGACGTCAACCCGCCGTCGCTTCCCGCGCAAGAGCCTGCTCGTCGACCTGTACTCAGCGGCGGTGAACACCGGGCGGCCGCTCTCGTCCGTCGTCCCGGAGATCGCGCCCTGGGCGGAGGACTCGGTCGACGCCATCGCCGAGATCTGCCGGGGCTACGTGAAGCGCAAGCGCTCGGCCGGGCTCGTGGACCTTGATGATCTTCTGCTCTTCTGGCGCGCTGCGGTGCAGGACGATCGCCTCGGTCCGCGTCTCGCAGCCGCTGTCGATCACGTGCTCGTCGACGAGTACCAGGATGTCAATACGCTCCAGGTCGACATCCTGTCAGGCCTGCGCCGCGCGGATCCACGCATCACTGTGGTGGGCGACGACGCTCAGGCGCTGTACTCGTTTCGCGCCGCGGAGCCGCGACACATCCTCGAGTTCGACCGTGTGTTTCCAGGATCGACGACGGTGGTTCTGGAGACGAACTACCGCTCGAGCCAGCAGATTCTCGACGTGGCCAACGCCGTCGGTTCCGAAGCCACTGTCGGTTTCTCGGCGGTGCTCCACGCGGCCCGCGCGGCACCCGGAGTCGCGCCGCAGCTGGTGCGGTGCGCGGACGAGGACGCGCAAACCGACGCGGTGTGCGACCGGGTCCTGACGCATCGCGAAGCGGGCGTCGCGTTACACGAACAGGCGGTGCTGGTCAGGGCGGCTCATCACTCAGCGCTCCTCGAACTGGAGCTGAGCATGCGTCGCATCCCCTACGTCAAGTACGGCGGTCTGCGCTTTGTCGAAGCGGCGCACGTCAAGGACATGCTGGCCGCGTTTCGCCTCGCCGACAACCCTGGCGATGTCGTTGCGTGGTTCCGGCTGTTGCAAATGCTCGTCGGTGTGGGGCCGGCCACCGCGCATCGCGTGGTGGCGGCGCTCGGGCTGCTCGACTCGGAGGACGTGCCTTTTGACGCTGACATCCTCGCCTCGTGGCCGGCAGCATCCGAGCAGCTGCCCGACGCCGCGCGTGGGGGAGCAGACGCACTCGTGGAGGCACTCGGCGCTCGCCACGGGGAGTCGATTCCGACCCACGCCGAGCGTCTCCGCGTGGCGGTCGCTCCGCTGATCGAAGCCACGTACCAGGATGTCTCCGCGCGGCTGACCGACCTGGACACACTGGTGGCCGCGAGCACCAAGGTCGCACGCCTGTCCGACGTTGCCGCAGACCATGTTCTTGAGCCGCCACGGTCGACCGGGAACCTTGCGGGTCCGCCGGTCATCGACGAGGACTGGCTGGTCATCTCGACCGTGCACTCCGCCAAGGGACTGGAGTGGGACGTCGTCCATCTTCTCCACGTGACCGACGGGAACATCCCCTCGGACATGGCACTCAGCTCACCCGCCAGCCTTGAGGAGGAACGCCGCGTCTTCTACGTTGCGTTGACCCGCGCCCGTCATGGGCTCCACCTCTATATGCCGGAGCGTTATCACTACCACCCGAACGGGCGAGATGATCGGCATGGCTGGGCACAGCCGTCGCGCTTTCTGTCCGAGCGGGTCCGTTCGCGATGCGAGCAGGTGACCGAGCGCAACCACCGTCGCGACTCGGTGGAGTCGATGCCACGGGTCGATGCGGGCGAGCGGGTGGATGTGGCGCTCGAAGGGCTATGGGTCTAGCGGCAACACGAGCGTCGGATCCGGCCTATGCTGATCGAACGATGAATCAACAGCAGGATCCCAAGCCGGAAGACGAAGCGACCAAGGAACAGGGTCAGGCAGATGACCGGCGGCGTAAGGACCAGAGCGAGAAGATCGAACGCGATCGCGCCGACGAAGCCGGCCGGCGTTCCCGCGAGGGCACATAGCGCCGCTGATCACGTCCGCACCTTGACGTAGCGGATCCGGGGATCGACCGCGGCATAGACGACGTCGGCGATCAGTGAACCGAGCGTGGTGAGAACGCCACCGATGAGGATCACGCCCAGCATCGTGTAGAAGTCGTGGTTATTCGCTGCGCCCCAGAGTGCGGTTCCCATCCCCGGGTAAGCAAAGAGCACCTCCACGACGAGCTGGGCACCGAAGATCTGAGGAAGGCGCGTCCCGAGAAGCGTGATGATTGGCAGCGAAGCATTTGGCAATGCATGGCGAAGGCTCACCCGCGAGCGTGACGCTCCTTTGGCCCGCGCGGTGGTGATGTACTCCTTGGTCAGCTCCCCCATCGTCGCCGCACGCAGGTACCGGCTGAACAGGGCGACGGTCCCAATGGCGAGCGTGAGGACCGGGAGGATCAGGGCTGCGGGATCGCCGAGCACGTCGCCGCTGCCCCAGTCCGGGGCGTTCAGGTTGAGCCAGTCGAGGTCGGTGGCGAGCACCAGGATCAGGAGCGTGCCCAGTAGAAACGGCGGGATCGAATAGAGCGTCATCGACGCGATGTTCGCCAGGTGCGGGCCGCCCTGCCGCCGCCGTGCCGCCTCGTACAGTGCGATCGGCACGGTGACCGCGACCACGAGCAGTGTCGAGAACCCGGTAAGGATCAGCGAATTGATCATCGGCCCCTGCACGAGAGCTGCAAGGTCGAGGTCGATCTGCGCACCTTCGATCGGGTCGATCTGATCGGCAAACCCGGGTGGCGTGAAGGCGATCCTCCCGTGGAGGAGATTCGCGAGGAAGTTGAAGTACTGGACCGGGAGCGGCTTGTCGAACCCGTTCTGATGGTCGTAGATCGCCCACTGCACAGGGCCGCTGCGCGGCCCCAGCATGAGCCTGCCCGGGTCGCCGGGCATGAGCCGCTCGAGAAAGAACACCACGGTCGCAACGCCGATCACGACGACCACGGCCTGGAGGACGCGGCTCACGAGATACCGGAACACCGCTCCTAATCTCTCAGGTTGAGGTCGCGGGCGCGCTTCCTGCCTGTTTTGCGGCGGGCGCCGCGGTTGCACCGCGCGCGAGCAGCAGCGAACCGATGGTTGCCGGGATGAGCGTCAGGCATCCTCCAGCGACCAGCGCGGCCGCGACGGCGGGACCGAGCAGACCCGTGCTCAAACCGAGGCTTGCGGCCGCCGCGGGCATGCCTAGTTGCGCGGAGGCTGCAAGACCCGTCGCGACGTATCGCTCGTGACCCGCCACGCGAGCCGCGATGACGTGCGTGATCACCGCCGCGACCGCGAGGCCGATCGCCAGGAGGATCCGCGACGGCGAGGTGAAGAGGGCGCGGAGGTTGAGCTCGGCGCCGAGGAGCACAAAGAAGAGCGGCACGAAGAAGCCGTTGGCGACTCCCGAGAACTGGACGACGAGTCGATCCGATTCGTGCAGACGGACGAGCACCATCCCCGCGAGGAAGCCGGCAACGAGTGTGCTCGCCCCGGTCTCCTGGGCGATCGCCGAGAGCCCAAGCAGGAGCACGAGCGATATGCGCACCTGCCACGCCCAATCGCGACGAAGCGACTCTGTGCGGATCTGCTTCACCACGCCATGGCGGCGCGCCCGTGAGGCCACGAGCAGCACGAGGGCACCTGCAGCAATGATCGCGGCATCGCCGCCGATCGCCTCCAGCGGGTTCCCCGACTTGACCAGCGTGAGCGGCATGATCACGACCGTCACCGAGTCCGCTAGCGCGACCCACGCGATCAGGAACGCGACGTTCGACCCGGCCAGGTGGCGTTCCTCGAGGATCGGGAAGGCGATCGCGGCCGAGCTCCCGGTGACGATGACCGCGATCAGGGCCGGGTGGTTTACCCCGAGCGCATGGTCGAGGAGCAACGCGATCGGGATCGCCGTGACCGCCACGACCGCGAGCGCGAGCAGCCCACGCGCGAACCCCTGGCGGATCGCGGGCGAAGCGATGTCGACATGGGTGCCGGCGGTGAACATCAGCATCGCGAAACCGATGGCGCTCAACACCGGGAGTGGCGAGGCCGAGGAATCGATCACCCCGAAGCCGGTGCGGCCGAGCACGACGCCCGCGATGAGCTCGCCGATCACCGCCGGAACAAGCCCGCGGCGCCCGACCGCAAGCAGCGGACCTGCGAGCCCTGCCAGCACAAGGATCGTCAGCTGCGCGAACATCGCGAGATCATGCCCCGAAAAACGACGCTCGTGTCCGTGGTCGCGGCCACGCGGAGCTACGAAGCGTGGGTGGGCAGGCAGGTGCCGCTGGTGCGGGCCGACGTCGCGTTCAAGCACGAGCAGATGGCGCTCGCCCCGTTTCCCTTTCTACGCTCGACCTTCTATCGCTGGGTACAGCTCTGGCCGGAGACCTGCCCCGAGCTGGCCAAAGCACCGATGGTCCTTGCGGTGGGCGACCTGCACACGGAAAACTTCGGCACCTGGCGGGATACCGAAGGCAGGCTCATCTGGGGCATCAACGACTTCGACGAGGCGTTTCCGATGGCATACACCAATGACCTCGTCCGGCTCGCGACCTCGGCGCGTCTCTCGATCTCGGCGGGGAGTCTGGTGCTCACGCCCCGAGCGGCGTGCAACGCCATCCTCGAGGGATACCGGACTTCGCTCGAGCACGGGGGACGTCCGTTCGTTCTCGCCGAGGAGCACCACGTGCTGCGACGCGACGCGAGCTCCGAGCTGCGCGACCCGGTCCGGTTCTGGACCGCGATGGCCGATCTCCCGCCGGCTCGCCGGCCACGCGCGGAGCCAGTCGCGCTCCTGAGCCGGCAGTTCCGGGAGGGGGAAGATCAGCGCTACGTCACTCGGCGCTCAGGGCTCGGAAGCCTCGGCCATCCGCGCATCGTCGCGATCGCCGAGCACGCCGGCGGCTGGATCGCTCGAGAGGTGAAGGAGCTGGTCGCGTCCGGCGCCGCCTGGGCGGCGGGAAGCTCCGGGACAGTCCCGATCCACTATCCGACGATCGTCCGGCGGGCGGTGCGCTGCGCGGATCCGTTCCTCGAGGTCCGCAGCCGCTGGGTGCTCCGCCGGCTTGCCCCCGACTGCAGCAGGATCGAGTTCACGGTGGCCCGCCTGCCGGTGGATCAGACGGACCTGCTCAGGGCGATGGGCGCTGAGACGGCCAACGTCCACATCGGGTCCGGTCCGCGACGGATCGCGGCCGTGAGCGCTGACCTCGCCAGTCTGTCGCCGGACTGGCTCAAGGTCGCGTCGCGGGCGATGGAGCGGGCGACCATCGCCGACTACGTCGAGTGGCAGCGCTCCCAGCGCATCTGACGCTCAGACGCGAAGCAGCGCGAGCAGCGACCGCCCGGTGACGGTGATCTCCTCTCCGGCGCGGTGGTGCCGGGTCGACGGGGTCACCTCACTCTCGGCGGTGTCGGCGAACACCGACCAGAGGTCGCCCCATCCGCTCGGGAGTGTCCATTTGATCGGTTCCTCGCCGGCATGGAGCAGCACCATGAGCGTGCCACCTCGAATCCGCCGGCCGCGCGGATCGCGGTCGGGAATCTCGTCGCCGTTGAGGATCATCCCGAGCGATCGCTGCGCTTCGTCGAACCACTCGTGATCGCCGACCTCGAGCCCCGACGGGAGGAACCAGGCGATGTCCTTGCGCCCCGAGCCGTGCACCGCCTGACCGGAGAAGAAGTTGCGACGGCGCAGCACCGGATCACTTCGTCGCAGCGCAACGAGCCGCGCCACGAACGCGAGCATCGGCTCATCGACATGGTCCCAGTCGAACCAGGAGATCTCGTTGTCCTGGCAGTACGCGTTGTTGTTGCCATGCTGCGTGCGACCGATCTCATCACCGCCGAGCACCATGGGACAGCCTTCGGAGAGCAGGACCGTGGCGATGAGATTTCGGCGCTGGCGTGCGCGCAACGCCAGCATCGCCGGGTCGTCGGTCTCACCCTCGACACCGCAGTTCCACGAGCGATTGTCGTCGGTGCCGTCCTGGTTGTTCTCGCCGTTGTCCAGGTTGTGCTTCTCGTCATACGAGACGAGGTCTCGCAGCGTGAAACCGTCATGCGCGGTGACGAAATTGATGCTCGCCGACGGTTGGCGCCCGTCGCCCTGGTACAGGTCGCTCGAACCGGTGAGCCGGTAGGCGAGGTCGCGGATGCCCGTGGCGCCGCGCCAGAAGTCGCGCACGGTGTCGCGAAACGCGCCGTTCCATTCCGCCCAGCGGACCGGAAAGTTGCCGACCTGGTAGCCGCCGGCCCCGACGTCCCACGGTTCTGCCACCAACTTGACGCGCGACAGCACCGGATCCTGGTGGATGATGTCGAAGAATGCCGAGAGCCGGTCGACATCGTAGAACTGGCGCGCGAGCGCGGAGGCGAGATCGAAGCGGAAACCGTCCACGTGCATCTCGATCACCCAGTATCGAAGGCTGTCCATGATGAGTTGCAGCGTGTGCGGGTTGCGGACGTTGAGGCTGTTCCCGGTGCCGGTGACGTCGAAATAAAAACGCGGATCGTCGTCCCTCAGCCGGTAGTACGCGGGATTGTCGATACCGCGAAAGCTCAGGGTCGGACCGAGGTGATCGCCTTCGCCGGTGTGGTTGTAGACGACATCAAGGATCACCTCGAGACCGGCTGCGTGCAGGGCGCGCACCATCGCCTTGAATTCGCGGACCTGTTCGCCGTTGGTACCCGACGAGGAGTAGCGACCCTCCGGCGCGAAGTACCCGATCGAGTCGTAGCCCCAGTAGTTTACGAGCGTGCGATCCACGAGTTGTTGCGAGTCGAACCAGTGGTGCACCGGCATCAACTCCACCGCAGTCACGCCGACACGGGTGAGATGCTCGATGGCGGCGGGGTGCGCGAGACCCGCATACGTGCCCCGAAGCGCGTCCGGAATATCCGGGTGCAGCTTGGTGAAACCCTTCACGTGGAGCTCGTAGATGATCGTGTCGGACCATGGCGTGTTGGGGCGGCGGTCGTCGCCCCACGGAAACGACTGGTCCACAATCACGCAGCGTGGCATCGCCGGCGCCGAGTCGACGCCGCTGATGCGCATGTCGTCGCTGCCGACGCGATAGCCGAACAGCGCCCGGCCATGACGGAAGCGACCCGCGATCGCGCGTGCGTACGGATCGAGCAGCAGCTTGGCGGGGTTGTGACGCAGTCCCTCATGCGGCGCGTACCGGCCGTGCACACGGAACCCATAGCGCTGACCGGGGCCGATGTTGGGGATGTATCCGTGCCAGACGAGGTCGGTTCGCTCCACCAGCGGATGCGTGGCGAGCTCGGCGCCGCGCTCGTCGAAGAGCACGAGGTCCACCGCCTCGGCGCTCTCCGAGAAGATTGCGAAGTTGGTGCCCGAGCCGTCCCAGGTTGCGCCGAGCGGGGCGTCGGCACCCGGCCAGGCGGCACGGGTGCCGGGCGCGCGTCCGGCGACGGAAGGCTCTGGGACTGTCATGACTCCACTCGGCTCGCTGATGTCCGGCCCCGGACGTGACCGGCGCCGTGCAACCTGGCCGCCAGCCCGCGTGGGGAGTCCAGAGAGAGTACGTGGATGCAGCGCGCGTTCGCCGGAGGGTCAGCGCTGAGCACGCGCGCATGGTTGAGGCGTGCATGCGCCCTGCCGACCCCGAGAGCGTGCTGCCTGTGTTTGTGCGACCCGGTGAACGTTTGCCGAAGGGTGTGCGCAGCGTCGAGCTGGAAAGCGGGGGCGAGCTCCAAGGCGGTGCACTGCTCGACCGCGATGCCCCATATGGGTACCACCAGCTGCTGTTGAGTGACGGCAGACGGATGCCCATGGTGACGAGCCCCGGCAGGTGCACACTTCCCGAGGCACTCCGAGGTTGGGGCTGGGCTGCCCAGCTCTATGCCGTCCGGTCGCGGCAGGGGTGGGGCGTCGGCGATCTCGGCGACCTGCGCTCGCTCGGCTCGTGGTCACGGGAGCAGGGTGCGGCCATGCTCCTTGTCAATCCGTTGCACGCCGTGCGTCCGGGAGCTCCGCAGGAACCCAGCCCGTACTTCCCCTCGAGCCGGCTGTTTCGCAATCCCCTCTATCTGCGCATTCAGGATCTGCCGGGCGCTCGCGACGACTCCGACGTGCTTGCGCTCCAGCACGAGGCGGAGCGACTCCGCGATGCGCCGATCATCGACCGCGACCGGGTGATGCCGCTCAAGCTGCGCGCCCTCGAGGTGCTCTGGTCTCGCTTCCGCGGCGACGCCGGTTTTGACGCGTATGTCGCTCGCGAGGGTGTCCTGCTCGAGCGGTACGCGTGCTTCTGCGTCCTCGCCGAGCGTCATGCCCGATCGTGGACTCGGTGGCCCGCACGGTATCGACGGGCGGACGGCCCCGCGGTCGCTGAGTTGATGACCACGGACCGATCCAGAGTCGACTTCCATCGCTGGGTGCAGTGGTTGCTCGATTCCCAGCTCGAGCGTGCCGGACGTGAGCTGCCGCTCGTTCACGACCTGGCGGTCGGCTTTGCACCCAACGGTGCGGACGCCTGGCTGTGGCAGGACGTGATCGCGTCGGCGGCGCGCATCGGCGCCCCATCGGATGACTTCAATCCGGCCGGTCAGGATTGGGGAGTCCCGCCCTTCGACCCCGCTCGTCTTCGTGCGACCGGCTATGCGCCGCTGGTCGCGACCATGCGCCGGATGATGAGCGCGGGCATCGGGGTACGCATTGACCACGTGATGGGTCTCTTCCGCCTCTGGTGGGTGCCGCTCAGCGCCACCGATCCCTCCGCGGGCGCCTACGTCCGCTACCCGGAGAGCGAGCTGCTCGACATCCTCGCTCTCGAGAGCGAGCGAGCCGGCTGCGGCGTCGTCGGCGAGGACCTCGGTACGGTGGAATCAGGCGTGCGCTCCGAGTTGCACCGGCGCGGCCTGCTCTCGTACCGGCTTGCCTGGTTCGAGTCACACCCTCCGGAGCGCTACCCGACTCAGGCGCTCGCGGCGCTCACCACCCACGATCTGCCCACCGCCGCGGGCGTCTGGACCGGAGCCGATCTCGCGGAGTTGGAATCGACCGGCCGCCCGGTCAACCGCAGAGCCGAGCTCGGTGTGCGCCGCAAGTTGCGGCGACTCGCAGGCGTCAGCGACGGCGACCCGGCGGAACTTGTCGTCGAGCGTGCCTACGCGGCGCTCGGTCGCGCACCGAGCAGGCTGGTGGTGGCGACGCTCGACGACGCGAGCCTCGCCGTCCGCCGGCCGAACATGCCGGGCGACGTGGCGCGTCCGAACTGGTCCATCCCACTGCCGCGCACACTCGAGCAGCTACGCCGTGATCAGCTCCCTCGACGAATTGCGGGAGCCCTCAACAACCGGAGCTGAACGCTGCGTTCAGCCCGCGGTGCCGATCTGACCGGCCGGGACTGATGTGGCCGCGGTCCGCGCCGCCGTCACCGCCCCGCTCGGGTCGTCGCCGATCAGCGCGACACCGGCGGTGAGCGTGAGATCGAGAGCGAGCCGGCGCATCTGCGCGAGGACTCGCTCGGCAAGTACCTTCCCCGAAGCGATCCCGCCGTCACGGACGAGCACCAGCGCAGCGCCGTCCTCGAGCACGCAGACGGGCTCGTCCGCGCGCGAGTACGCCATCACCAGTGATGCGTAGCCGCCCCTGGCCGCCTGGGGGATCGACGGGTCGACGACGAAAGCGCAGCAGGCGCCGTCGTCCTCGACCTCGGCGGCCTTCTCTGTGAACTCCGCGAGGGTGACCTGCCAGGGCAGGAGCGACAGCGTGCGGGACTCAGTCATGCAGCGATGGTCCCACGCGCGCCGTTCCGGCGCTCATGCGCCCACGAGGAAGATGTGCTCGAGCTCTGCGAGGGCGGCCTGACGCTCGGCCGCCGGGCTGCCTCCAGTCTCCCGCCAGCGCAGGAGGACATCGACTGCGTCCACCAGGTCGCGGGCGCGGAGCGGCTTGCTGAGAGCGCCGACGCCTGCTTTGGGTGAGCGCCCGTCGCGGATTGCACCGGTGACAAAGCTGATCCCGACGCGTTCGAGGTCCGGGTCGTTGAGGATGGCTCGGGCAAGGCGGATCCCATGCATGTCGGGGAGGATTCCGTCGATGAGAATCACCGGTGTTGTGGTGTCCCGCAGCACGGTCATCGCCTCCTCGCCCGTGCGCACGCCGAGTGCTGGATGGCCACCGTTCGCCAGGGCGAAGGTCAGAAAGCCGCGGACGGCATCGTCGTCCTCGACGACGAGCACAGCAGCAAGACCGTTTTTGACCATTGCGGCTGGATCATAACCGGGGATCTCTGCCCAGACACCCGTTTAGCGCATACCTTTCATCGACCCGTCACGGTTTGCGTCCGCCGATGCGCGCAGTCATTCGTGTTGTGGTGGCATCCGCACGTGTCCATCGTCTCGAGGAGCATCAGGTCACCGTTGGGGTAATGCAACAAAGGCACGCCGTCCACCGATGCGCCGTCGGCGACACGAGCGGCCTTCACATATACCGCACGCCCGTCGCGCATCACCCAGGGGAGCATGTTCGGCACTCCGGCCCGGACCATTCGCTCGGCCTCCTCCGCGGACCCGGCTTCTTCCAACGAGCGATGTCCGATCGAAGTTCGGTACGACGAGTTGGTCATGTCGACTGCGATGCCGGGCGAGTCGTTGAGCAGGCCGTCGACGGCCTCGGGCAGCAGGGCCATACCGGCCTCGACAAGCCGTTTTGTCAAGGATCCCGCCGTGTCATCGGGCAGGATCGGCACCCTCGCCTGCGCGAGGATCGGCCCGGAATCAACCTTGGCAGCAGCCTTGTGCATGGTGATGCCGGTGATCGGCGCGCCGTCCGCGATGGCCCAGTACACAGGCTCGGGACCGCGATATGCCGGGAGCAGGCTCGGGTGAACGTTGAGCCACCCGTGCTTCGGGATCGCCAGCGCCCTGGCGCCGATGATCTGGTCGAAGCTCGCCATGACAACGCCGTCGAGGTTGAGCTCGTCGAGCTCGAACCGCGAGTGCTCGTCGTTGATGCGCCACGCGCGAATCAGCGGAATGCCGAGGTGGTCCGCGATGCGGCTCAGGGCGTTGTCGCCGAGGATGGCGGGGTGCGCGCCCGGCGACGTGATGATGCCCACCGGTTGGACGTCGAGCTGGAGGAGCCGGAGCAGAAACGCCAGGCTGAAGTCCGACGGGAACCCGGCGAAGGCCACCCTCGGGCCGCCGCCGGGCGTGATGGTTTCAGATGGAGCCGGCAGATCGCGATCGGGGATGAACGTGAAGACGTCACGCGCCCAGAGGTCGCGCCCGACCTGGTCGAGGTACGCGGAGGAGGTGGACACGTCAATTGATCCTAACCATGCGAGCCGTCGGGATCACCAATCCTTCGTGGACGAGGGCGTCGAGAACCACCGCGATGTCGGTCACCGGCCGCCCGGCCGCCGGTGGCCCTGCTCGTTGTTGCAACTCGTCGATGCTTGACGGGGGAGGGTCGGCGAGCATGGCGCGGAGCACCGCGCCGCGGAGTTCGCGCGTGCTGCCGTGGTATCGCGGGGAAGGTCGCCGGCGCTCGGGTGGGGCCAGCGCGAGGCGGTCGCGCGACGCGCACCTTGCCGCCAGCGGGCACCCATGACACAACGGCCGCGCTCGGCAGTGCAGCGCGCCGGCATCGAAGAGGGCGTACGTAAACGCGCGAGGGCTCAGGGTGCGGGGCCTTCCGGCAGCGAGCTGCGCCTCGATGGACGCCTGGTGAACTTCCTGTGGCTCCTTGCCGAGCGCAGCCCGGGCGGTGACCCGGGCGATGTTGACGTCCTGGGGCGGAGCCGTCCCCGCGCCGAAGGCCAGGACCAGCAAGGCGCGCGCTGTGTACGCGCCCACCCCTGGCAGCGAGCGCAGCCCGGCCTCCGAGTCGGGCCAGCCTTCGGCGGCAACGACGGTCGCCGTGTCGTGGAGGCCTCGGGCTCTGCGCGGATACCCGAGTCCCTGCCACTCCCGCAGCACCAGCTCGAGCGGAGCGGCGGCGCATGCCTCCGGCGTCGGCCAGCGCCCCATGAACGACTCCCACCGACCGGCGACACGCGCGACCTGTGTCTGCTGGAGCATCACCTCGCTGACGAGGATCGCCCAGGGATCGGCGGTCGCCCGCCACGGGAGGTCGTGCCGCCCATGCACTTCGTACCAGCGCGCGAGCCCACGGGTCCACACGCGGCGCAGTTTGTCAGACTTCCCGCTTCAAGCATTTGAGGAGAGCCCGAGCATGGCGCGACACACGATCACGTTGATTCCCGGCGATGGCGTGGGCCCGGAGGTGAGCGACGCCGCCCGCCGAGTCATCGACGCGACCGGCGTCGACATCGACTGGGAGGTGCACGACGCCGGGCTCGGTGTGATGGAGCAGTACGGCGATCCGCTGCCCGCGCACGTGCTCGATTCCATCCGCCGCAACAAGGTCGCCATCAAAGGACCGCTCACCACGCCCGTCGGCAAAGGCATCAGGTCGGTCAACGTCGCGTTGCGCCGGGAGCTCGATCTCTATGCGCTGGTACGCCCGTGCAAGTCATACCCGGGGGTGCGCAGCCGCTACCAGGACGTCGACCTGGTGATCGTTCGCGAGAACACCGAAGACCTGTACGCGGGCATCGAGTTCGCCGAAGGAGAGCCGCAGACGCTCGAGTTGATCGCCGATATCGAGCGGCTCGGCGGGCGCCGGATTCGTGACGATTCCGGCATCAGCATCAAGCCGATCTCCATCTTTGGAACCCAGCGCGTCTTCCGTTTCGCGTTCCAGTGGGCGATCGACAACGGCCGCCACAAGGTGACTGCCGTGCACAAGGCGAACATCATGAAACACACCGACGGGCTGTGGTTGCGCGTCGCCCAGGAGATCAGTCAGGAGTTTCCGCAGATCGAGTTCGAGGATCGCATCGTCGACAACATGGCAATGCAACTGGTCCAGAAGCCGGAGCTGTACGACGTGATGGTGATGCCGAATCTCTACGGCGATATCCTCAGCGACCTCTGCGCGGGACTCACCGGAGGGCTCGGTCTCGCTCCGGGAGCGAACACCGGCGATACCGTGGCGGTGTTCGAGGCCACCCATGGGAGCGCGCCGAAATACGCGGGCCAGAACAAGGCGAACCCCATGGCGATGATGCTCAGCGGGGTGCTCATGCTGCGTCACATCGGCGAGCACGCCGCCGGCGACCGCCTCGAGCTAGCGATCGCGCGGGTGATCGCCGACGGCCGGAGCGTCACCTATGACATGAAGCCCGATCGGGATGATCCGACGGCCGTGGGGACGTCGCAGGTCGCGGATGCCGTCATCGAGGTGCTCGGCACATCCGGATAGGCCCCCGGCACGACTTCACAAATCAGTGAAGTCCGTGGAATTGGCGAATTCGGGCTGATACTGGCGGTGCCTTGAGCACTGCGACCCTCGTGCTGTCGTGGGCTTTGGGGGGTGCCTGCACCATCCTGGGCGTACTCACTGTGGACGGGTGGCTGCGCCAGCGCGATCGAACGCGCGCATTTCTCGCGCTCTCGATCACGCTCCTCTGTGCCGCTGGGATAGCGATCGCCGTCACGATGCTCACCCTTGAGAAGTCCGCATGGACCAGCGATCTCGCATTGACGCTGTTCGTCGCCGCTGGGTGGGCGTTCTTCGGGTTCCGCGCAGCCATGACGCGGCTTCCCGCGGTGGCGACCGTCGTCGTTACTGCGGCGGCCCTCGCGACCGCCGTGCTCATCAACGTCTCGCGCATCTCGCTCGACGGAGCCGCAACGCCCCCGCAGCGACTGACCGTTGTGGTGCTGACGATCGTCTGGCTCGGATGCGTGGTGGAGCCCGCGCTGAGGATGTGGGGGATATCGACGGCGATGCCTCGCGTGCAGCGAGCCAGGCTTCGCTCCATCACGATCGGGTACGCGGGAGTGATCGTGGCGCTGCTGGTCACGATCGGCACTGATGTGATCCTGGGACGGGCGCATCTCGAGACCACCGTCGCGCTTCCGGCGCTCGTCATCCTGCCGTTCTTCTACGTCGGGTTCGGGCCGCCGCGCTGGCTTCGTGGCCTGTGGCGCCAGCGTGAGGAGGAGCACTACCGCGAGGCGTTCACGGACCTTGTCCTGTACTCGCCCGACCGGCAGCGCCTCGCCGAGCGAGCGGTCGAGTGGGCCGCGCGCCTGGTCGGCGCCGACGGCGCGGTGATCGCCACCGACGACGGCGAGGTGCTCGCGGTGCACGGTCTCGACCGTGCCGCCGGCTGGAAGCTCGTCTCCGAGATGACCGGCTCGGGAGGAACCCGAGCGGTCACCCGGCATCCGACCACCTCCCAGAGCGTGATCCGGGTGGTGCTCGAAGCCCAGCTGAGCCGCGGCATCATGGCGGTGACGTCCGGTCCGCTCACTCCGCTGTTCGGCGATGACGAGGCGATCCGGCTCGCCCAATACGGAACAGCGCTCGCACCTGCGCTCGACCGGGTCCTGCTCGTGGAGCGGATGCGACGCAGCTCGCAACTGCTCGATCTCGCCTACGACGCGGTGACCACCTGGAATGTCCGCACCCACCTGATCACCTACTGGAACAAAGGTGCCGAGGAGCTCTACGGGTGGGCTTCCAACGAGGCGATCGGTCGCGACCCGGGCGAGCTGCTCCGCTCGGAGCTGCCGGAAAGCCGCGAGGAGATCCTCACCGTGCTGCGCGCGGTCGGGCGCTGGGAGGGCGAGGTCATCCAGACGACCAAGGACGGCAGACGCATCCACGTCGCGGTGCGCTGGGCACTGCAGCGGGACAGCGTCGGCTGGCCGGACGCGGTGATCGAGATCGGCCGCGACGTCACCGCCGACAAGGTCGCGGCGTCGGAGCTGCGCGAGGCCCGCGACGTGGCGGAGCAGGCGTCGCAGGCCAAGAGCGAGTACCTCTCGCGCATGAGCCACGAGCTGCGCACCCCGCTCACCGCGATCCTCGGCTACAGCGATCTTCTCGAGATGCGTGAACCCCGGGAGGATCAGACCGAGGCGATCGCCGCCGTGCAGGAGGCCAGCGGGCACCTGCTCAGCCTGGTCAACGACGTGCTCGACATCGCGCGCATCGAGTCGGGTCGCGAGACCTTCTCGCTGGACCCCGTCGCGCTCGAGGCGACAGTGGAGGAGTGCGTTCGGTTGGTCGCGCCTTCCGCGCTCAGCCGGCACATCACGATCACACGGTCGCTCGGGGAGTGTGCCGGGGACTACGTGCTCGCGGACCGCCAGCGGCTTGTCCAAGCGTTGCTCAACCTGCTCTCCAACGCGGTCAAGTACTCCGGGAACGAGGCGCACATCTCCGTGGATGCCGTTCGCGAGCGCGTTTACGGTGCGGCGTCCGGGGCGGATGCGAGCATCCCCAAGGGGGATTTCATCCGGCTCGCTGTTCGCGACACGGGTCCGGGCTTCACCGACGAGGAGAAGGCGCGTCTCTTCCAGCCCTTCGAGCGCCTGGGCGCAGAGCGGACAACCGTCCCAGGCACCGGGCTCGGCCTCGCACTGACTCGCAAGCTCGTGCAGGGGATGCACGGCACCATCGGCGTGGAGAGCGAGCACGGCGCAGGGAGCACGTTCTGGATCCGGCTCACGCGCTCGCCGGTTGCCGCGTCAAAGCCGCGCGTTCGACGCAAGCCGCCGGTGGCGATCCCGGTGGTTGCCTGCGAGCGCACTGTGCTCTACGTCGAGGACAACCTCGCGACCATCGGGCTCATGGAGGAGGTGTTCTCCATGCGTCCGCAGATCCATCTCCTCACCGCCATGCAGGGTGGTCTCACGCTGGAGCTCGCACGCGAGCATCATCCTGATCTGATCGTGCTCGACCTCCATCTGCCGGATATCCAGGGCGACGAGGTGCTCGCCCAGCTTCGAGCCGACCCGCGCACCGCCGTAATCCCTGTCGTGATGTGCAGCGCCGACGCCACCGAGCGGCGCCGCAAGCAGCTGATCGCCGCGGGCGCTCTCGCATACTTGACGAAACCCGTGAAAGTGCAACGCTTCCTGCGCATGCTCGACGAGGTGCTCAGCAGCGCCCCGGTCATCCCCGCCTGAGCGTCTGTCGGTGCCGCCGGCCTTCGAGGTTCTGAGCGACTCCGCGGCTGGTGAGCCGCTCGCGGCCGAGCGCACGTACGGGCGGCCGCTCCGGTTCCCGGATGCTCCGCGGCCGTATGTGATCGTCAACTTCGTCGCGTCGATCGATGGCGTCGCGTCGCTTGGGTTGACCGACGGGACCGACTCGACAACGCTCAGCGGGGGTTCGCGTGCCGACCGATACGTTATGAGCCTGCTTCGCGCCAGCGCCGACGCCATGCTCATCGGCGCGGGAAACCTGCGCACCACGCCTGGTCACCAGTGGATCCCGTCAGCAGTGGCGGGCGACGACGCCGCGGAGATCGCGGCATACCGCGTTGCCCGTACCGGCTCCGCCGAGCCGCCGCCACTGGTGGTGGTGTCGGCGAGCGGCGACCTTCCCGCGCACGTTGCGCTCGATCAGCCCGCCACCAGCGTCGTCGTCGTCACATCGGCGGAAGGGGCGCCAAAGGTTCGCCGCGCCCATCCGCTTGCGAGCGTGGTCGAAGTGGAGGAGGGGCCGGAAATCAGCGGTGCCCGCGTGGTCGCCGCCGTGACCAGCGCCCTCGGACCAGGGTTGATCCTCTGCGAGGGCGGCCCGTCATTGTTCGGCCGCATGCTGGCCGATCGATCGGTGCACGAGTTGTTCCTGACCGTCTCGCCGCGAATCGCGGGCCGGGACCACGACCAACCGCGGCCGGGTATCGTCGACGGTTGGGCCGCGGCGCCCGACGCGCTTCCGGGGGCCGCGATCGAGTCGGTACGGCGGTCCGGCGATCACGTGTTTCTCCGCTACCGCCTCGAGTCCTGAGCGCCGGATGCTGCGGACGGTATCGGTCAGGAGATCCTCGATCGCCTGACCGGAGTCACCGACGCCGCGCCGGGCAACCTCGAGCAACTCAGGATTGCTGCGCAGGAAGCGAGTCGCGGCGTCGATGATCACGGTGTTCTCGGTCATGGCCCTATCGTCGGTGCGCCCGGCGACAGGTGCCTGTCGTCAGTCCTCGGTCTTTTCGGAGGGGGACTCGCTCCCGGCAAGGAGCAGATAGAGCTTGCGGCGAGCCTCGCGAAGAATGGTGCGCGCCTCGGCGATGTGTGCGGCGTCCCCGGCCCGGCTCACCTGCCAGACGGCGGCGAGCAGCTGGAAGGCCTGATCGCGAAGATCGCGATGGTCGCCACCGACTGAGCCTGCTGCCTCGGCCCAGGGTGCTGGACCGGCGGCGAGCTTCGCCGCCTCTTCACGCCCGGTATCGGTGAGCTCGAAGACGCGGCGGCCGCCGTCGGCCTCCACGGCACGAACGAGGCCTTCGTCCTCGAGCTGCTGAAGCGTGGGATAGACGGATCCGGGGCTTGCGCGCCAAGCACCCTCGCTGCGGCGCTCGAGCTCCTGGATGATCTGATACCCGTGCGACGGCTTCTCAGCCAGGAGCACGAGGATCGCGGCGCGAACGTCGCCTCGGGCGGCGCGCCTGCCCGGGCCGAAGCCCTGGCCGAAGCCGCCCGGACCACCGAACCCGGCGAACTCGGGTGCGTCGAAGGGTGGCCATCCGCGCCGATGGCGACCACGAGCGCTGTGCTCGAGGTGCTCGCGGACTTGGTGGTGGAAGCGGGCTGTCGCGTCGTGGCGCGACGTCGTCTCCTCGTGGGAGGAGTGATGGGAGTGTTCCCTGGTCATATCGTTTGCTCCAGTGGAGGTTGATTCGATGTACCAACGATATATCGAGAGCGGTCGCGTGTCAAGTGCACTTCAGGCGCTCGCGGCCCAGTCGAGATTCATCTGGGCGAGCATCTGACCGGCCACGGCCGGCGCCGCGATCAGCTCGATGTCGAGCTCGTGGTTGCGCGCGAACCCGCCGCCCGACCAGTTGGCGCTCCCGAAGAGCACCGAGGTCGAATCGGCCACGATCGCCTTGGCGTGGAGCAATTCGCCTCGGCTCCGATACCAGCGGACCTGGATCCCGGCGGAGCGCAGCGCGGCATAGGACGGGTCGCTCGAGGGTTGTGAGGGGTCGAGGAGGACTCGAACCGAGACGCCCCGGAGCGCCGCGGCCTCGAGCGCGTGGACGACACCGGTGTCCGTGAGGACGAACAGCTCGAGGTCGAGCGCATGGCGCGCTCCATCGATGAGTCCCAGCGCGAGTGGACGGATCTCGACACCGGGCAGCGTCGCCGCGACATCGATCGATGCGTCGTGCACGGCATCGGGGACTGAAGCCGAACGACCACAGGTGGCCAGGTCACGGTCGAAGACTCGGTCGAGATTGCGAACCACCGGGCCGCGCACCTCGGCATCGTAGTCGTGATTCGCCGCCGAACCGGCTCCCCAGTTGATGCCACCAACGACTGCAACTGCGTGGTCGACGACCAGGAGCTTGACGTGGTCGATCATCTCCTTGCGTACCGGGTAATCGACGACATCGACACTGGCGGTGCGCAGCTGTGCAGCGGTGGCGACGCTGGTCAGCTCCGACGGGTCGTCGATGACGGTGACTGCGACACCTCTTGCTCTCGCGGCAATCAGCGCCGTTGCGAGGTCGCGCCGGCCGAACTCGTAGATCTCGACGTGGATGCTCACCCGCGCAGCGTCGATCAGCGAGTCAAGGCGCGCGAACGTCGCGGGGCCGCTGCGCAGCAGGGCGACCTGATCGGTTCCCAGCATCACCGACGGCGCCGGTCCCAGCAGAGGTGCGGGTGGTGGCGTATGGACCGCCGACGCCCGGATCTGGGCGCATCCGATCACCAGTCCACCGGCGGCGATCGCCGCGAGCGCGCAGCGCCAGACCGGGCCGACGGACATACGCAAGTGGGACATACGCAAGTGGGGCATACGCACGTGGGGCATTTCGCGCCAACACTACCACACACGTGCGTAGGGAAGGCGGCGTGGTTGCGGCCCCGACGAGGGAGCGGACCGCGACGATGCACCTATACTCGGCCAGATGCGTACTCAAGGAGGCGTGGTTGCGTGAAGACGGCTCTTTCCGTGGCCCAGGTCGTGATCGGGATCCTCGCGATCCTTGGCATCCTCCTCCAGACCCCGAAATCGACCGGTCTCGGCGGAACAATCGGTGGTGGAGGAGATTCCGGCGGCGGGTACCGGCGCCGGCGCGGCCTGGAGGCAAGCCTGCTGCGGTTCTCGGCCGCAATGATCGCGCTCTTCGTCATCGTCTCGATCCTCTCAACCTACGTCACCAAGTAGGCTGGCTCCGCCGGCACCGGCCGATTGAGGTCATCGCCGGAACGGCGCTGGTCGTGGTCGCGATCGGCGCGCTCGGGTATGCGCTGTCAGTGCATTTCGGGCTGATCGGCGGCGCGCAATTCACCGAGGGGCTCGTGGTTGCGGAGCGGCCAATGTCGCTCGACCCGTTCGTCGATGCATCGGATCCGGCCGTGGTCGACGTTGGCCATCTGCTCTATCGATCACTGCTGAAACTCGACAGCACGGGGTATCCGGCAGACGACCTCGCCGCATCCTGGTCCGTGAGCGCCAATGGTCTCGTCTATACGGTCGTGCTGCGACCCAACCTCGAATGGTCAGACGGCTCGACCATCACAGCCGGCGATGTCGTTGCGACGGAACGCTTCGCGGTCTCGGCGCAGGCGAGCGACGCGGATCTTGCGAGCGCGTTGCTCGGGGTAAAGGTCTCCGCGTCGGGATCGACGATCACGTTCACGCTGCCATCTCCGCGATCATCGTTCGCTGCGACGCTGACGGAGATGCCCGTCCTGCCGCTGGGCAACCTCAACGCATCAGCGCTCACGTTCTACGAGACCCACCCTACGGTTCCGCTCCCGACGTCAGGTCCCTACGACGTCCAGTCGGCGGCCGCGCTGGCCGTCGTGCTTCAGGCAAATCCGCATGCGACCGCCCGTCCGAACATCAAGACGTACGAGCTCCGGCTGTTCCTGAGGTTTTCCGATGCTGAATATGCGTTTTCACAGGGCAGCATCGACGCGCTCCTGGCGTCGACGCCGGAGGAACTGTCGACACTGATGCATCTCAAAGGAGCGCAGGCGGAGAGCATGACGACTCCCTCCTTCGTCGACATGATGTTCAACGAGCGTGTGCCGGCACTCGCCAGCTCGGTCGTGCGGCACGCGATCGGCATCGCCATCAACCGCTCCGCCATCGTCGCCGGAGCGCTCGACGGGCGCGGAGGCGTGATCCAGACCGGTCCATTCTCGGGCGGCATTCCGTGGGTGGGACCACCCGCCATCGAGGCGATATCGCCGACGGTGGCAGCATCGGTGCTCCAGGCCAATGGGTGGATCCCCGGTCCCGATGGCGTGCGCCACAACGGCTCGAGTCGACTGGCGTTCAGCCTTGCCGTGCCGAACATCAATCCGCTCCCGGTCGTCGCGCATGAGGTGGCGACCCAGCTAGCTGCCATCGGCATACAGATCACGGTCACCACGATGAACCCGGAGAGCTTTCTGACCGGAACGCTGGACAGCGGGCACTTTCAACTCGCGATCGACGCGTGGAACCCGGTCCCCGACCCCGACGTCAGCGCCTTCTGGCGTTCCAACGCCGCACCGCCGCATGGATACAATGTGTCGGCGGGCGAGCCCGACCCGTTCCTCGACGCTGCCCTGGACATGCTCGCCGAGTCACCGACCCGGTCGATCAGGATCCAGGCGGCCGGCCAGGTCGCAGCGCTCGTCGCGGACGATGCGCCCGCCGCATTCCTCTACACACCCAAGGTGTCGATGGTGTTCAGGGCGCCCGCGCCGGTAGCCCCGATGCCCGCGATCGGGCCGGAATCGTCGCGGTACCAGGACATTGCCTCGTGGCAGCTCCCGTAGACGGCGTTTTCGCGGGCACCCCGGTCGGCCGCTGATACCATCTGCGGGCACCTCGCCGAGGTGGTGGAACTGGTAGACACGCAGCGTTCAGGGCGCTGTGCTCGTAAGGGCGTAAGGGTTCGATTCCCTTCCTCGGCACCAAATTTCCTTGGTCGTGGACCAACCCCGAGAGTGCCGTTTAGCCTTCAGGTTCCGTCGTGGATGGTGAGGGCGTAGCCGTCGGGGTCCACGAAGGTGAACATCCGCCCAAACGGCCCATCGGCTGGCGCGGACGCAATTGGAACACCCGCGGCCGCAAGCTGATCATGTACGGCCTGGGCGTCATCGACGAGCAACCACAACGACACCCCGACGCCTGGCCGAGGCGTCGCCGCCTCGAGGTCAGTACCCGGCAGGGGCTCCCGGACCGCAAAGGGCACGGGCTTGGTGTCGAAGACCACTGCACCGGGCGGACTGGCGGGAAGGCGCCTTAGCCCGAGGCGGCTTTCGTAGAAGACGGCGGAACGGTCCAGGTCACGTACCTGGAGGGCGAGGAAGTCCGGTCCAATAACTGCCATGGGTCACTCCTAGTCGATGTCAGGATCTTGACATCAGACTATATGTCAGGATACTGACATGCCGCAAGTCGAAACCGTCGGACCCTTGGACGAGTCCGTGGGTTACATGCTCAAGCGCGCCGCCACCACGCTGCGATCCGCCTTGGACGCCACACTGCGTCCGCTCGACCTGTCCGTACCTCAATATGCCTGCCTGGAGCTCCTCGGTCAGCGATCGGGGTTGTCGAACGCGGACCTCGCTCGGGGCGCCTTCGTGACACGCCAATCCATGAATGGCGTGCTACGCGGTTTGCAAGTGCGCGGTCTCGTTACCCGACCGGTGACCGCTCCGAGCGGGCGATCACTGCCCGGCCAACTCACACCAGCTGGGCGGCGCCGGTTGCGGATTGCGAGCGCAAAGGTGCGCTCCGTGGAAAAACAGATGCTCGCCCACTTTTCCCCCGCTGAGCAGGGTCGGTTGTGCCGAGACCTCACGGCTTGTATCTCCGCGCTCTCACCCCAAGACGTCGGCGGTCTTATCGAAGCGTAATCACCGGGTCATCGGCGTCCGCCCCAGAGCGTGCGCCAGAAGCCGATGCGTCGTAGGGTGCGTCCGACGACGATGTTCTTGGCGCGGCGAGCGATCGTGCCCCTGCGGACGGCGCGGCCGCTCGCGGACAGGCGCGCGGCGCGGAAGAGGACGGAGGTCAGGGATTTGCTCATGAGCGACTCCTCCCGATCTCGCCGTGCTCGCCGAAAGGCCAGTCACAGCACGTTAAGAAGCGTGCCCAGTTGTACTCGGGATCAATCCGGCAGCCCTCGAGAAAGGGGCTCCGCTGACGTGCCGGCACCGATTCCAACCAGCGGCTGAGCAGGTTCTCCCGCCGAAGGCGTGACGAGTCGGTCGGCTCTTGTCGTCCGGATGGCCTGGAGCACCGCGATCGTTATGGCTGACCGTCGAGGAAACCCGGCGGGTGGTGCACGAGCTGAGAGCGGTGCTCGACCCGTATCGAGCGCGGACGTTGCGCGGCGAGCGGCCGACGGGCACTCGGCGCGTCCGGGTGATGAACGTCGTCGTGCCGCACCGACGGACCCAACCGGAACAGCCACAGTAGACTTGATCACAGACGGCGATGGAGCTCGCCGAAACCGCCTTCATGACTGATGGCTCCTGCTGACGGCCCCTATGGGCAGAACAGGAGCGAGCCATGGCAGACGGAACAACTCGGGTCCCCGACCTACACCCAGGTAATCAACCGGGCCACGCAGCGGGCGAACCGGCCTCGGCGTCACCCGCGCCTCGTCGCTTTATCAGTTTGCTGGCCGACGGGGCGCCGGAAAGGGCGGACCTCTACGGGCGAGAGGATCGCTCATTCGCAGCTGACCTGAACCTGGATCAGTTCGTGGGGAAGATTGCCGGAGTGCAGGAGGAACCTGCCTTCATCGCGTCGCTCCTCTACACGCAACTCGACGACGTCGATACCGTGCACTACCGGCACGAAGTCTTTCGGGACTTGGAGGACCTGCCCCTTCTCGGACAGATGCAGGAATTCGCGGAGCTGATGCACCAGGTGCGCAGCCACCTCGCTCAGGTCCACAAGATGCAGTATCAATACCAACGCGAGGGTTGGTTCCTGGATGCGGCTTCCATGTATTGCAAAGCCGTCCAATCCCTGGTAGACGCTCTAGGTAATGCGCCGCTCGGATCCCGCGCGCTTTGCGCTTTCCGCGCTTTCCTGGCGTCCTATGTTGTGTCAGCCGAGTTCGAATTGCTCATTGCCGACACGCGCGATCGGAAGGACGCCCTTGCCCAGATTCGCTATTGCACCCGCATTCGAGGCTTGAGAGTCGACGTGAGCCGCTACGAGGATCAGGCCGACTACAGCGTCGAGGTCCTGGAGACGTTCGACCGATTCAAGCAGGGGGACGCCAAAGACTATCGAGTCAAGTACCGAGGTTGGCCGGGAATGAACCACGTGGCCGCGCAGATCCTGGAGCTGGTTGCGCGGCTGTTCCCTGATGAGTTCCAGGCACTGGATGAGTACTGCCGCCGGCACGCCGAATTCTTCGACGAACAGATCCGGCGGGTCGAGCGTGAGCTGAGCTTCTACCTTGGCTATCTGGATTACATCAGACCGCTCAGTGCGGCGGGACTCAGCTTCTGCTATCCGGATGTGACCGCGAAGTCGAAAGCGATCTTCGCCGTCGACACCTTTGACCTGGCGCTTGCCAAGAAACTCGTTTCAGAGGGCAAGCCCATCGTGCGCAACGACTTCCAGCTGGAAGGTCCGGAGCGCATCTTCGTTGTCTCAGGGCCGAACCAGGGAGGTAAGACGACATTCGCCCGAATGTTCGGTCAGCTCCACCACCTGGCCAGCACTGGGTGCCCGGTTCCCGGGAACGCGGCTCGTCTCTTGCTCTTCGACCGGCTGTTCGTCCACTTCGAGAGGAAGGAGGACCTCGCCAACATGCGCGGCAAGCTGGAGGATGACCTGGTCAGGATCCGAGCGATCCTCCAGGCGGCAACGTCCAACAGCATTGTCATCATGAATGAGATCTTCACGTCGACGACGCTTCGGGATGCTCGGTTTCTCGGCGAGAAGGTGATGGAGAAGATCATCCAACTCGACGTGTTGTGTGTCTATGTAACCTTCGTCGACGAGCTCGCTTCGCTCGGCGACTCGGTCGTCAGCATGGTGAGTACGGTCGTCCCCGAGAATCCCGTCGAGCGCACCTACAAAGTGGTCAGGGGACCCGCCGACGGGCTCGCTTTTGCGCTGAGCATCGCCGAGAAGCACAACGTCACGTACCAACGCTTACGGAAGCGGATCATCGTGTGAAGGCATTCCTCCTCTACAAGGATCAGGACTTCGACTTCGGCGCCGAGCTCCCTCCCAATCACAAAGACCTGATTCAGGACCTGGAGATGGGCAATGTGCTCGAGTCGATGGCCCTCGGCGACAAGTTCCTGTTCGAGGTGTCAACGAAAGTCGCACTGGCTAGTCTCCGCGATCCGGAAGCCATCCTCTATCGCCAGCGCATCCTGGTGGACTGCATCGCTGAACCGGAAATCGTGCGAGAGATGTATGCCATCGCCGTAGGCGCCCTCGAGGACAAGCGAGGAATCTGGGCGTATAGCTCACAGATTCCCTCATCCATCCTTTCCGGAGCGGTCAATCAGCTCGAGGCGGCTGTCGTTCGTCTCAAGCAACTGCGCAGGATCGCCGATGACCATGCTGAGCGGTTTCACTCAGCCGGCTTGACGACGTTGTTCCGGACCTTGCAGCGCGAACTTGACGACGAGTACTTCCGGACCATCAGCTTTCACCTGAAGCAACTTCGCTTCCGTGATGGCCAGTTGATCAGCGCACAGCTGGATCGGGACAACAGTGGCATCGACTTCGTCCTCCGATCCTCAGACCGGGGAAAGCGAGGCTGGAAGGAACGCCTGGGAATGGTTCCTCGTTCCTCGTACTCGTTCACCATCGCGCCGCGCGACGATGCGGGCGCCAATGCTCTCTCAGACCTCACCAGCCGAGGGGTCAATCTCGTCGCCAACGCGGCGGCGCAGTCTGCCGACCACATCTGGAGCTACTTCATCATGCTCCGCGGCGAGTTGGGCTTTTATGTGAGTTGTCTCAACCTCTGGGACCGGCTCGTGGCAAAGGGGGAGACCGTCTCGTATCCCGAACCGCGTTCCTGGCCACAGCGAGTGATGTCGTTCACCGGCTTACGTGATATGAGCCTCGCGCTGCGCTCCGAGAGGCAGGTCGTCGGCAACGACGTCGACGCCAGTGGGCAATCGCTGGTCATCATCACCGGTGCGAATTCCGGAGGCAAATCGACGTTTCTCCGCAGTGTCGGGCTGGCGCAGCTCATGACGCAATGCGGCATGTTCGTCACCGCCGATGCGTATCGCGCCAGTGTCTTCGACGGAGTCTTCACGCATTTCATCAGGGAGGAGGACGCCAGCATGACGAGCGGACGGCTCGATGAGGAACTCAGCCGGATGAGCACCATCGCCGATGAGATTCGCCCGCACTGTCTCATGCTGTTCAACGAGTCCTTTGCCGCGACCAACGAGCGCGAGGGGTCCGAGATCGGCCGCCAGGTCGTCAGCGCACTGCTGGATGCAGAGATCACGGTCTTCTTTGTGACCCACCAGTTCGACTTCGCCGACGGATTCCATAGGCAGCGCGCTGACTCAACACTCTTTCTCAGGGCTGAACGACGATCCGAGGGTCAGGCAAGCTACAAGCTCGCCGTAGCAGAGCCACTCCCGACCAGCTTTGGTGAAGACATCTACTACCAGCTCGGCGGCTGGCTGGACAGCGACTCCGACCGACCGGCGGCATTGAGCGCCACAACCTCAGCCTCCGAGGAACGATTGGCGCACGGACTCGACGCGCGCTAGGACATCGGACTCCACCATGGTCGCTTCGTGCCGTTCTGCCGCAGCCTCGGCACGGGTAACGGCGCCGGCCAGAGACTCACTCAACCCGCGTGATGACTCTTCCGCCTCGCGGATCCATGCTCGAGCTGTTCGATCGACGCTCCGCAGCGTCGCGTAGCGCAGCCGGCCGGCGAGGCGGTCAGCGTCCTCGATCGCCCGTTCCTGTCGGGCCCGCTCACGCCATCTCCTTCCAAGCGTGCCGGGCGCGCGCGTCTGGAGTTGGCGCACCCCCATCGCCAGCGCGCCCGGATCATCTGACAGGTCCACTCTCACCGCCTCCACATCAAGGCGGGGAGACACGTCGAACGCACTGGGGAGCGTTACGCCAAATGCCTGGCCAACCTCTGCGACGAAGCGCGTGGCCAGCTCCTGCACCCGCTCGGTATGTCGGTCGACCGGACCACGCATCGTCGCGATGAGCGCTTCCCCGACCTCACGCCGCCACGAAATCGCGGCGGCCATATAGATGTCCGGCCAGGCCTCATCCTTTGCGGCGAGCAGCAGCGTGGGAAGACTCTCGCGCAGTGCGGTTGCCCTCGGGTCGATGACGGTGTCCGTCGCGCGGCGGCACGCGGCAAGGAGTAGGGTCGACTCATCGTCCACTGCAGCTGCAAGCGCGGCTTGCGCCGCGGTGAACGCGGCGCGCGCCGTCGCCGCCTCTTGTGCCGGCTTAGCCGCGGCAGCTGCCTCGAGTTGGAGCATTGCGTCGACCAGCGACAGCAACGTCATTGCCACACGCACACCGCGCTGGCTCGAGAGCGTGGTCTGGGCAGTGGCGACATCGTTTCTCAGCCAGGCGGTCAGCGCCGCCAGGCCGCTGTCCTCATCGCCATTGCGCGCCGAGACGGCGAACACGGTGACATCTGAAGAGCTGGACAGAGCGACCACCCGGGGGCGTACGAAGTCCACCGCCTCCTGAATCTCACTCGGCGCCAACCGGTCGACTTTGTTGAGACAGACCGCGATACGCGCGGCTGTCCGTGCTACGTCTTTGAGCAGGCGTGCCTCCGAGTCGGCCAGTGGCGCGTCGACACTCAGGACGAGGAGTGCGACATCGACTCGAGGCAGAAAGTCCACCGTGGCTTGCGTATTGTGGTGGTGAACGCTGCCGGTTCCCGGAGTGTCGACGAGAATCAGACCGCTGGCGAGCACCGGAGCCGGATATTCGATGATCGCCTCGCGAACCCCTTTGCGGTTTCCCGGATTCGCTTGTTCAGTGAGGTAGCCCTCAAGATCGCCGATGTCAATTGCGATTTCCGCACCGTCAAAAAGGCGAAGGGTTGCTCGTGGGGACTTCCCGAATCGCACCAATGCCGGGACCGCGGTGACGGGAAGCACCCCTGTGGGCAGAAGGTCCGCTCCCAATAGGGCGTTGATAAGGGTGGTCTTGCCCCGCTTGAACTCGCCGATGACGGCGACATAAAGCCCGGTCCCGGTCAACTTGTCAGCTGTCTCCTCGGCAAGGTGCCGCTGCGCCGATGGCAGCAACTCCAGCGATGCGAGCCCCCGCAGAGCTGCCTGGAGGGATGTCCCTGCGGCCTGTTCTCCAGCCACGGTCACCGCGCCCATAACGCGCGCTTCCCGACTTTCATCCCCCGAGTTCGTCCCGCACACGGGGATTCTGCGCGGGCTCATTGCTCAGCATCTCGAGCGCGAACCTGTCAAACACCTTATGGCGCCCGATAGGAACCTGTATGTGCCGATGCGCGCTGCCCACCGGCGTCTGCAGGTCCAGCAACCATGTTCCGCGAGCGCCACGCACCAGCAGAACGTCATCAAATCGTAGGAGGAGTCCGCCATTTTCGGAGCGCTCCGCCACCGGGCGTCGATGGGACATAGCCCTAACCTCCATGAACATGGTGGTCAGGGGCCATTAGCTCAACCGGAGCGCTTCCAGGATCCAAGCATCCTGCGGCGAGCCCCATCGCCATCGCACGACTGTAGCACTGCCCGCACCGCGAGGTGGAAGATTTCAACCAAGCGCATGGTAGAGTTGATGTGGCGATGGAGCCCGTCTAACGTCTCGCCACTGTGGCTGATGGCTCCTGCTGATCCGACAGCGCTTCGGCCAGCTTTGTGAAGTTGTGCGCGGCCTGCGCCCCTCCGTGCACAACGATGATTCCGGGCCCTTCACCAAACTGGCGATAGCCGATGGTTGTGCTATCGCGCGATGTCACCGATCCGGTCATGCAGTGCCGACCAATCGGAGCCGGGTTCACGCGTCTGTCAAACGGCTAGACCTGCGTCGTGGGCGTGGTCTGACTCTCTCGATCGCCGAGGTGCGCCCGCGCGGCCCTGACGATGAGATCGACGCATGCGTCCATCGGTAGCGTGGTGCTGTCGATGATCAGGTGGTACAGGCGGGCGTCGTCCTGCCGTTGCTTATAGAAGAACCGCGCGTAGTGGTCTCGCGCACCGTCGACGTCCTGCTGCGCCTCGCGTGCGCTGGCCGGGTCGGAACCATCGGCGACGGCTTGTGCAATTCGGGCTTCGACGGGCCCGTCGAGGCGTACACAGAGCACGTCGGCGCGACCGCCGAGGACCACCATGCCGGCGCGACCAAGAAACACCGCGCCGGTGGTATCGGCGACCCGCCTGAGAATGGTCTCCGTCTCGGTGCGAAACGCATCGGGATCTTCGATTGGCTCCGGAGAGACGCCGGTCGCGGTCGTCACGGTTCCCACGGCCGAGAGCGCGCCGGCAAACCGATCCCACACGGTGGGGGCGTGTTCATCGCTGCTCACGGCGGACTCCTCCGACATGCGGAGGCGGCGTGCCACACCGAGCGGAATCGCACGATCGAGGAACGCCAGTCCGAGGCGTTCGGCCACGGCCTGAGCGATCTGCTCGCCACGGGCCCCATAGGAGGCCGAGATGGTCACGCTCGGCATCAACGTTCCTGCCGAATTGCGTTCTCGGGATGAATCACGTCCACCCGGCCACCGTACCAGCTACGTCCCGGTACCGCCCGGCTGATTGCGCGTTTGCCGGCTCTCGGCCAAGGCCGAGGTAGCAGAAGCCGAGCACGCCGCGATACGTGCCGATGTACAACCGTCGCCGAAGAGGGGGCGACCGCCCGGAGTGTCGACGCCAATGCCCGTTGTGACGCCTGCGCTACCGACTGCGCGGAGCAACAGCTCGCCCCATCCGCAACCGAGGTCGAGCAGCGATGCACCCTGCCGGATTTCGAGACGCTCCAACAGGAGCTTCGCGTGCTCCCCGGACAGGGGTGCGTTCCAGCGCATGCGCGCGTAGCGCGCTTGCTCGAGGTCGGACGCCGCGGGCATGCGATCAGTATCGAGCCCGCGGCGCTGCATGTCGACCGGAGCCGCCCGGCTCTCAGCCGCGACGGTATTTGGCGACGGCGAGCGGTGCGAACACCGCGATCAGCCCCACGGACCAGACGAGCGAGCGGATCACGAAGTACGAGGTGGGGTGTCCGAGGAGCGCCTCCGCGGGCTGGCCTTCAGTGAGGCAGCGCACCGCGTTGACCATCACCGTGATGGGCTGATTCTCGGCAAAGCCCTGCATCCACGAGGGCATCGTCGCAACCGGAATGTATGCGGACGAGACGAACGTGAAGGGGAACACGATGAGCGCGAAACCCTGGGCGGCCTGTGCCGAGCCGGCGAACATACCGATGAGCACGAAGACCCACTCGAAGACAAATCCGAAGAGGATGACCAGCGCGGCTGCCGCGAGCGCTGCGCCCCAGTTGCTGTGCACGCGAAAGCCGACCAGGAACCCGATGGCGACTGTGACTGCCAGTCCCCAGACCTGGATCCCTGTGTCGGCCAGGGCTCGACCGATGAGCACGGCGCTGCGCGGAATCGGCAGGGAGCGTAAGCGTGCGATGAGCCCCGCGCTCATGTCCTCGGCCATACCCGCAGAGGCGTACATGGCCGTGAAGAGCACGCCTGTCGTGATGAATCCCGGCACCACGAAGTCGACGTAGCTGACGCCGCGCACCGCGATCGCACCGCCGAAGACGTAGCGGAAGATGAGCAGGAACATCGCTCCCTGCACGGTGCCGACCACGACGAGCTGCGGCGATCGAATGAATTTGCGGAGCACTCGACGGGCGATCTGCCCGCTCGAGACGAACAAGCCCGTGGCGTTGCCGCGCGGTGGTGTGATGGCGATGCTCATGCCACTTCCTCCTTGGGTGCGCCGGTGAGCGCGAGAAATGCTTCGTCAAGAGTTGGCTGCCGAACGGACACTTCGTCGATCGCGATGCCCGTGTCATCGAGCGGTCGCAGTGCCGCAAAGATGCGCTCGGTATCGGCGCTGAGCGCGACGCTGACGCTGTGTGTCGGCCGGTCGATGGTCGTCGGACCGTCGCCGATACCCGTCAAGATGGCCGCGACCCGGTCGAGCGAGGAGAGGTCGCGGACGCGGACCTCCACGACGTTCCGACCCGCTCGGCGCTTCAGCTCGCGTGGCGTTCCCGCCGCAACCACTCGACCGTGGTCGATGATGGCGATCTGTGACGCCAGATGATCGGCCTCATCGAGGTATTGCGTGGTGAGCAGCACGTCCGTGCCACTGGCGACCAGCGAGCGGATGACGTCCCAGAGCTCGAGGCGGCTCCGCGGGTCGAGGCCGCTCGTCGGTTCGTCGAGCAGCAGGAGCCGCGGACGCCCGACCAGGCTGGCGCCGAGGTCGAGACGGCGGCGCATGCCACCGGAATACGTGCGCACCTGCCGGTCCGCGGCGTCGGTGAGGTCCATCTGCTCGAGCACCGCGCCGGCGTCACGCCGGGCATCGGCGGCCGACGCACCGAAGAGGCGGGCAACCATGATCACGTTCTCGCGTCCGGTCATCGTGGGCTCGACCGCGGCCGACTGCCCGGCGAGTGCGATGTTGCGCCGCACAGCGGCGGGCTGGCGTGCGACGTCGAGGCCGTTGACCTGCAGCGTGCCCGCATCGGGCCGGATCAGTGTGGCGACGAGGTTGACGAAGGTCGTCTTGCCCGCGCCGTTCGGACCGAGCAGCGCCATGACCTGGCCGGGCTGCATCGTTAGGTTCAACCCGTCGAGGGCCCGGGTCTTGCCGAACCTCTTGACGAGGCCGGCGGCCTCCAGTGTGGAAGTCATCTCTAACACCATCCGTTTGATTGAGCGCCTAACAGTGACTTGTGCGATAATAGGCGAACGCTGTTAGTGATGTCAAGCTAGACTGAGACCGCCGGGCTTGCCCTGGCTGAGATAACGGAGGACAGATCTGTGGCCCGTCAAGAGACGGAGGCAGCCGGGCTCAATCGCGAAGCGGTCGTCCAGGCTGCTCTCGCGATGCTCGACACCGTCGGTGTCGATGGACTGTCAATGCGCGCGCTCGCGGACCGGCTTGGGGTGAAGGCCGCATCCCTGTACTGGCACCTTCGCGACAAGGATCAGCTCCTCGAATTGGTGACCGAAGCCGTCCTTGATCGTGTGACGCTTCCGGTCTCGCCGGTGGCCTGGCGCCCCCAGATCGCCGCGGCGTGCGACACGTTGACTCGGTTCCTCGGGGACCACCCGGCCGCCGCAACCGTCGTGCTCAGCTGCCTGCCTGTCGTGCAGCGCAGCCGCCTCGCGCGCGATGTGGCCCGGCTCCTCGCTGCCGAGGGTCTTCCGTCGCCCGAGGGTGCTGCGTTCGCGTTGATCGTCGAGGCGGCTGCATCGGCATTCGTCACCCCGCATCCGGCCGGAGGGATGAGGGGCGGGCGGGTGATGACGCTTGGGGTCGACTCAGGCTCATGGCGTGTCCTGATTCGAGCCGCCGCCGCCCGTGGCGCGGATCTCGCGACCTCCGTAGGTGGAGGCGGAGCGGCCTCGGTGGAGGTCCGCCCAGACAACCTCGTGCTCGTCAAGAATCGCCGCGGCGGCGACCATGGCGCCGTGGAGCTGAATCCCGACTACACCTGGTACGTCAAGATCCACGGCGGCACCTGGAACACGGTCCTCGACCTGCCCGGGCTGAGCATCAGCGGCATCGAGCTCGACAGCGGGGCGGGGAACGTCACGTGCACATTGCCGAGGCCACGGGGCGTGGTTCCCATCCGTGTCAACAGCGGGATCGTCGGCGTCACGATGCATCGGCCTCTCGGCACAGCGGTCCACGCGGTCATCTCCTCGGGGTCGGTGAAAGTGCGCATGGACGACAGGCCGATCCGGGCGGTGGCCTCTGATGTCCAGTGGGACACGCCGGGAGCGCTCCACAGCGCGGACCGCTATGACCTCACGGTCTACAGCGGCTGCGTGCGCGTGACCATGGATACGGCTGCGCCGGCCGCTCGAGGAGTGGCGCTGCCGGAGTTCGACGGCTCGGCCGGCGCAGCGAACTGGCGCGCCGACGAGGGCGTGACGCTGATTCTCGACGGCATCGAGAAGCGGCTCAGCGCACCTCGCGCCGGCTGACGACCCGGGGCTGTTCTGAGTCGCGGCCTCAGGCCGCGGCAGCTGCCTCGGTCGCCACCGGCTCAAGTGCAACGCCGAGGGCTTCCTCGACGCGGCCGGCCAGATGGAAGGTCATGACGTCGCGCACGCTCTCGGGCACGTCCTCGATGTCCTTCTCATTGCGCTTGGGCAGGATCACCTCGCGCAGCCCCATCCGATGGGCCGCGAGCACCTTCTGCTTGACGCCGCCGATTGGGAGCACCAATCCCTGGAGGGTGACCTCGCCGGTCATCGCGACGCTGCTGCGCATCGGCCGCCCTGTCAGCAGGCTGACGATCGCGGTGGTCATGGCGACACCCGCGGACGGGCCGTCCTTGGGCACGGCGCCTGCCGGCACATGGACGTGGATGCTCTGTCGCGCGGCCTCGGGATCGATCCCGAGGTCAGCAGCGTGAGCGCGCACATACGAGAGTGCGATCTGCGCCGATTCCTTCATCACATCGCCGAGCTGTCCGGTCAGGGTGAGCTTGCCATCGCCTGGGGCATTGGCAGCCTCGATGAAGAGGACGTCACCTCCGGTGCCGGTCACAGCGAGCCCGGTGGCAACACCCGCCACGGCGGTCCGCTCGGCGACTTCGTTGTCGAACTTCGGCTTGCCAAGCAGCTCACGCACCTGCGCAGGTGTGATCTCCAGCGGAGCGACCAGCTCGCCACCCGCGATGCGGGTCGCGACCTTTCGGGTCATCTTGCCGAGCTCCCGCTCGAGGTTGCGGACGCCTGCCTCGCGAGTGTGATCGGTGATCACGGCGAGGATGGCGGCGTCGGTCACGCTGACCTCCTCGGGCCTGAGGCCCGCATGCTCAATCTGGCGGCGGAGCAGATGATCGCNNATCGTCTCCCACACGTTTGCCGTCGGGATGAAAAGCACCTCGGAGAGGTCGAGGTCGACCTCGAGGTAATGATCGCGGAACGTGTTGTTCTGCGCGGGATCGAGCACCTCGAGCAGCGCGGAGGACGGGTCGCCCCGCCAGTCACTGCCAACCTTGTCAATTTCGTCGAGCATGATCACCGGGTTCTTGGTGCCGGCTTCCTTCAGGGCGCGGACGATCCGGCCGGGAAGCGCGCCGACGTAGGTGCGCCGGTGGCCGCGGATGTCGGCTTCGTCATGGATGCCGCCCAGCGAGATGCGCGCGAACTTCCGGCCGAGCGCCCGCGCGATCGACTCGCCGAGCGACGTCTTGCCGACACCGGGAGGTCCGACCAGGGTGATGATCGCCCCGGATCCGCCGCCCAGGACGCTGACGCCCCGCTCGCTGCGGAGCTTGCGGACGGCCAGGAATTCGATGATGCGTTGCTTGACGTCCTCGAGGCCTGTGTGGTCTTCATCGAGGATGCGCCGCGCCTCNNGCGGACGTTGTCCGGCATCCCGGCGTTCTCGAGACGAGCCCGGTAGCCGGCGGTGACGTCATCGCCGCCTTCGCCAAGCTGCTTCTTGATCGCCTCGAGCTGCTGGCGCAAGAGGAAGTCCCGCTGGGTCTTCTCCATGCCCTCGTTGACCTCGGTCCGGACCTTCTCGCGAACCGACGCGTCGGCGAGGACGTCCTTGGTCCACCCGATCAGGCGCGAGAGGCGCTGCTCGATGTCGAGCGTCTCGAGAACCTCGAGCTTCTGCTCGATGCTGAAGTCGGGCGAATAGCCGGCGAGGTCCGCGAGGTGGCCGGGATGGCGCACTGAGCGAACGGCCTCGATGGCGCGACCCGCGCCACGCAGCTCGAGGAGGTTCTCGATGAGCGCGCGGTACTCGCGCGCCAGCTCACGCGCGGCGTCAGAGGGGTCCCCGTCGGGGAGAGGTTCGACCTGAACCCAGAGGGCTCCGCCGATGTCCGACTGGCCGCCACCGAGACGGGCGCGGTGCAGTCCTTTAAGGATGGTCACCTCGGCGCCCGAAGGCAGCTGGCCCGACTCCACGACCTGCGCGACGGTTCCGATCGCCGAGAACTTCCCCTCCACGTGGGGCACGAGCAGGATGAGGCGGTTGCCCTTTTGCGCGGCCGTCAGCGCGGCCCGTTGCGGGTCACTCTCCACGGCGAGGGTGGCGGTCATACCAGGGAGGACGACGACGTCGTCCAGCTGGAGGATAGGGAGCAGTTCGGAAGTCAGTTCAGCCATGTTTCAGTCTCTTGGGGCAGGCCGTCGCGGCGCGATCGGCTCGTTGGTTATCGGAATCTCTATACCCGCGGTCAGGATTTCTGAACCACCCCGCGGAGGCTTGGGACAGGCCTGGATGCGGTACATACAAGCCATGGATATCGAGATCTGGTCTGACGTCGTATGCCCCTGGTGCTACATCGGCAAACGCCGTTTCGAGCACGCGCTGGCTGCCTTCGATCATCGCGGGGAGGTCAACGTCACGTGGCGCAGCTTCCAGCTGGACCCGAACGCGCCCGCAACGTCTGAGGGCGATCCCGTTGAGCGGATTGCCGCGAAATACGGCATGAGCCGCGCCGCCGCGGAGGCGGCCCAGGCGCGGGTCACCGCGAATGCCGCCACTGAGGGCCTGGACTTCCATCTCGATCGGGCGCGCTCGGGCAACACGTTCGATGCGCATCGCCTGATTCATTACGCGAAGTCCGCCGGCAAGCAGGACGCCCTCAAAGAGCGTCTGATGGCGGCGTACTTCGTCGAAGGAGCCGCGATCGGCGAGCGCGACGTCCTGGCACGGCTCGCGGTCGAGGTGGGACTCGAAGAGGCGGCGGTGCTGGGAGTGCTCGGCAGCGACGCCTACGCAGACGACGTTCGCCACGATGAGCTCGAGGCACGCCAGCTCGGCATCACGGGAGTTCCGTTCTTCGTGCTCGATCGCGCCTACGGCGTGTCAGGCGCGCAGCCGTCGGAGCTGATCCTTGGCGCTCTCCAGCAGGCGTGGACCGCGGCTCACCCGCTGCAGATGGTGGGCGCCGGCGATGCCGACAGCACCTGCACCGACGAGAGCTGCGCGGTCTGATCCAACCCGGACCGGGCGCTAGCGACCTGCTGCGGGAACTCCCAGCTCGCGGACGAACAGGTCGCGAAATGAGCCGCCCAGGACTTGCGCGATGTCATCCTCCGGCCATCCGCGGCGCAGCAGCTCCTCGGTGATCAGCGGCAGCCCCGCCGGCCCCTCCAGGCCGGGGACGTACGTGATCACGGTTCCGCCGCCGTCCAGCGACTCCGCGGCCGGGCCGTGGAGCTCCTCCGAGATCTGCTTGTAGAAGTCGGGTCCGAGGCCGACGTGATCCACGCCCGCGATCGTCGCAGCGTGCTCGATGTGATCGACGACGCGCGCAACGATATGGACGTGCTCGTCGACGAAGATCGCCAGCACGTTGATGCCCACGACTCCGCCGGTATCTGCTATGGCTCGGAGGCGGGCGTCGGTGAGGTTGCGGTGGTGCGGGCGCAGCGCAAACGCCGACGAGTGGGAGGCGATGACCGGGCGCGTCGAGAGTTCGAGGAGATGATCGGTACACGCCGCTCCGAGGTGTGAGACGTCGAGCATGATGCCCAGCGCTTCGCAGATCGCGACCGCCTCGACCCCGGCTGCGGTGAGCCTGCCGCCGGTCGCGTCCTCTGCAGACCCGTCGCCCAGCATGGTTCGCCGGAAATGCGTGAATGAGGCGATTCGGACCCCGATCCGGTGGAGTGATTCGAAGAGGGCGACGTCGGTTCCGACGGCCTCGCAGCCCTCAAGCGCCAGGATGAACGCGATCAGCCCGTCGGCAAGCGCGGCTTCGACATCCGCACCCGTCAGACAGACGCGCACGGCGTCGGGGTTGGCGGCGGCGATCCGCCACCCGGTCTCGAGCATGCGCAAGGTCTGGCGCAGCGCGCCCTCGGGACGGAAGTCGTCGTCGATGAAGACCGGAAGCACCTGGATGTTCACGCCGCCGGCGCGCAACTGCGGCAGCCAGGTGTTGCGGAAGTACGCACCCTGCTCGGAGGGCTTGCGACGCGTGCAGAGCATGAGCAGGTCGTTGTGGGTGTCAACGACGGTCGATCGCTCGTGGAGCGCCGCCGCCGCGGCGGAGATATCTGGCGTCACCGTGTCCGTACACTCCTGCGTCAGTTGCGCCGGGTGGCGCACCATCGCAGCCTAGTCTTTCACCTGGAGATCCCCACGATGCGTGCTCTCATCACCACCGGCGATGACAACCTGCTCCGTCTCGGCGAGGTGCCAGACCCCGAGCCGGGTCCCACTGAAGTGCTCGTTCGTGTCCGAGCCACCAGCCTTAACCGGGGAGAGGTGCTTCGTGCCAAGAACGCGCCTGCCGGACAGCAGGTGGGCTGGGATGTCGTCGGTGTGGTGGAGCGGGCTGCCGCTCGAGGCGAGGGTCCGGCAGTGGGGACCATGGTCGTCGGCCTGGTCAGCAACGGAGCATGGGCGGAGCTCGCTGCGGTGCCCGTCGATTACCTGGCACCGGTGCCGGACGGCGTGTCGCCAGTCCAGGCGGCCTGCGTGCCCGTCGCCGGCATGACGGCGTTCCGGGCGCTGGCGCTCGGTGGGTTTCCGGTGGGCAAGCGTGTGCTCGTCACTGGCGCGTCGGGTGGCGTCGGACATGTCGCCGTGCAGTTGGCGCACGCCGCGCAGATGCACGTCACCGGCCTGATCCGAAATCCCGAGGGCAACGAGAGCGCGGTCGCCGCGTGCGATCACGTGCTGCGCGACATTCACGACGCGCAGGGTCCCTATGACCACATCCTCGAGGGCGTCGGCGGTGAGGTGCTGACGCGCTGTCTCGACGTCGTGGCGGCGCATGGGACGGTCGTCTCCTACGCGTCGACGCTCATGGACCCGGCGATGCTCGGGCCGCGCTGGTTCGGCGCCCACCTCGGTGCGTCACTGCGCTCCATGCTCATCTTCGAGGAGTTGAAGCGCACGCAGAGCGCCCCGTCAGATCTCACCACGCTGTGTGCACTGATCGCCGACGGTGTCCTCAAACCGCATGTCGCCGTCGAGCTCGACTGGACGCGGGGTGGGGAACTGGCACGCGACCTGCTCTCGAGAAACGTCACCGGTAAGGTCGTGCTGAATATCGGAGACCGCTGACTGGGGTAGCCTTGGCAGGGAGGTAGGACATGGCGCGGGTCACGTGCACAGGGCGTCAGCCGTGAGCAATGAGTATCACTTCATCACGCGCTGGCGACTGCGAGCCACTGCTGAGGAAGTTGCCGACATTCTTCGCGACCCGCGCGACCTCACGCGATGGTGGCCGTCGGTCTACCTCGACGTCCAGGTGATTGACGACGGCGACGACGCCCAAGGCGTCGGTCGGGTCGTGGATCTCTGGACCAAGGGGTGGTTGCCCTACACGCTGCGGTGGCGATTCACCACCTTACGGAACGACGGCGCCAGTGGCATATCGCTGCGCGCCGACGGTGACTTCGTCGGCGGGGGAACGTGGACGTTCATCCCTGATGGCGATGACGTGAAAGCTTTCTACGACTGGCGGATTCGCGCGGAGAAACCCTTGCTTCGACGGCTGACCTGGCTGATGCGACCCGCGTTCAGTGCAAATCATCGATGGGCGATGCGCAAAGGAGAGGAGAGCATGCGGCTCGAGTTACGGCGGCGGCGTTTGCCGGCCACAGACGCCGGTAGCGTCCCTCCGCCACCCGGGCCCACGTTTGTCCGGCTGATCCGTACCGGCCGATAACGGAGGTCTGACATGGCGCAGCTCGTGGTCATCGGGAACCAGACGTACAAGAAGCGCAACGTCGTCGCCGTGTGGCTCGGATTGCCGCTCATCACGCTCGGCATCTATTCGCTGGTATGGATCTACAAGGTCAACGATGAGGCGCGGCGCTTCCTCGGCGACAACTCGATCCGGCCGGCACTCTCGGTGCTCGCCTTTCTTCCCGGCGGACTGCTGATCGTTCCGCCTTTCATCGCCATCTACCGGCTGGGCAAGCGCATCGCGCGCATGGAGGCGGCGGCTGGGAGTCCGAATCGAGCAGAGCCGGTCGTCGGTCTCGTGCTCGGTTTCGTCTTCAGCCTGTACTCCCTGTATTACCAGGATCATCTCAACGGACTCTGGGATCGATATCTATGGTCGGGAAGCGTTCCGCCGCCGCCGACACCACCTGTGCCACCACCTGTTCGTTAATGGTCGTCACGCTGGACGGATCGCGTCATCGGTGATAGCCTGGATGGGTCGCGCGTAGACGCGGCATCGGTGATGGGTCTCACCGTCCTGGGCCACCTGGCCTGATGGGCCCTACCAGAACTGCTGGTAGGAGGACTCCCGTGAACTGTTGCCCGTTGCACATTGCCGTGCTCGACTCGTTGAACAACAGCTATGGCATCGCGACGCTCTGGATAGCGCTCGCGTTCGTGGCGAGTGTCATCTCCGTACGGGCTGGCCTTTCTGTCGCGCTCGTGGAGATTCTGCTCGGCGTCCTCGGTGGGAATCTGTTCGGCATGTCGTCGAATCAGTGGATCGACTTCCTCGCCGGGTTCGGGTCGGTGCTCTTGACCTTTCTCGCCGGCGCCGAGATCGATCCGAAGTCGTTCCGACGCTTCCTCAAGCCGAGCCTTGTCATCGGCGGTGTCGGCTTCGTGGTGCCCTGCGTGGCGGCGTGGGTCTTCGCGCTCGTTGTGCTGCACTGGCCGCTGCACGGGAGCGAAATCGCGGGGATCGCGCTGTCCACCACGTCGGTTGCCGTCGTGTACGCGGTGATGCTCGAGACCGGGCTCAACAAAACCGACCTCGGGAAATTGATCCTGTGTGCCTGTTTCGTCTGCGACCTGGGCACTGTGCTGGCGCTGGGCGTCGTGTTCGCCAACTACAACAGCGTGCTCATCGCGTTCGGAATCGCGACCGCCATCGTCATGGTGTTCCTGCCTCGATCACTCCGCTACGTCATCCGGCGAATCGGCCATCCGATCAGCGAGCCCGAGGTGAAGTACGTGTTCCTGCTGCTCTTCGGTCTCGGCGCGCTTGCCACCGCAGCGCGATCAGAAGCGGTGTTGCCTGCATACCTTCTCGGCCTCGGTGCGGCGGGGATCTTTCATTCGGATCCGAAGATGGTTGGGCGCGTGCGCGGCGTCGCGTTCACCTTTCTGACGCCATTCTTCTTTCTCCGTGCGGGCACGCTGATCGCGCTCCCCGCGGTGATCGCCGGCAGCCTCACCATCGTTCTGCTCTTCGGCGTCAAGGTGGCGGCGAAGGTGATCGGCGTCTTTCCAGCGACGCGCCCGTTCCGCATTCGTGTTCGCGAAGCGTGGTACACGACCATGATGATGTCGACGGGCCTCACCTTCGGTACCATCGCGGCGCTCTTCGGCTACACCAACGGCTATATCGACCGGTCGCAGTATTCGATCCTGGTCACGGTGGTCGTGCTCACCGCACTGGTCCCGACGCTGATCGCGCAACTTGTCTTCAAGCCGGCGATCACCGAGCTCCTCCATGGGGCGCCGGAGCCTGATCCGGATCCCGGAGTCCTCGTGGCGTGACCGCGAGCCGCATGTATCGGTAGGTGGTGACCGTCTCGAAGCCGAACCGCTCGTAGAGGCGGACTGCCGGCGTGTTGTCGGGATCGACCTCGAGGCCCACCTCGGCGACGCCTTCCGCCCGCAACTGCGCCATCACCGCGGCGAGCATGCGGGTCCCGAGACGTGTTCCCCGCCGGCCCTCGTCGATCACGAGCCCATAGATCATCGTGCGGTGCGACGACTCGGTCAGGCGCAGGGTACCGACGACATCGCCGCCGTCGGTGCCGATGATGCGTCGCTCGTCGGGGTGATCACTGAATTCCTCGCCAAGCAGTGCCACCACCGGGTCGTGGTCGGCGTCGGTCGCCGGCCTGATCTGCAGCGGAGTGTCCGTCGTGGTCGACGCTTCGTCAGAGGAGCTCATCCGGACGACCATGCGCCGCTCCGACGAGTCGAGATTCGCACCGAGGCGGCGCATCCAGGCCCCGGCCAGAGGTCCCGCCTCTTCGCAGATGACCAGGATGCTCGCTCGCTCGAGGACCAACGCCGCGCCGAGAATGCCGGCGAGCAGCGCTGTGCCAACCCCGCGACGTCGCCAGGACGGATGCACCATCCCGCAGACCTCGGCCTCGTCGCCCGGCGTGATCCCCGCGTACCCGATCACCTCATCGCCGGAAACCGCGAGGAAGTGAGTCGGACGGGCGAGATGGTCGGCCTCGTCGAGCTCGACCTTGAGATCAAGCGGTTGGGCCGCTTCGCATGCCCGTCGCAGCCCGTCGACATCGGCTCGATCCACGCCGCCGAGGTGACCGCGCGCAACCACGTTCCATTCGCTCATCGGCGCAAAGGGTGACACGGTGGCACGCGGCCGCAAGTCCCGGCCAGGGCACCGCGTGTCGATTTGGGGGTTTCCCGTTCGTCGTCATGATTGGGACGACATATCCGCAAGCCAGGAGCTGAATCAGTGAAGTACGTGCTGCTGTTCATCAGGAACGAAGAGATCGACATCGACGATGCTTCTCGCTCCGCCCATTACGCGGCGATCGACGAGTGGTTCGGCCAGCTCGCACGTGACGGCAAGCTCCGCGGCGGTGAGGAGTTGCAGCCCTCGAACACGGCAACGACCATCCGCCCGCAGGAGGGCCGCCCGCTGGTCACCGACGGGCCGTTCATGGAAAGCAAGGAGAACGTCGCCGGCTTCGTGACCATCGACGTCGCCGACCTGGATGAGGCCATCGCCGTCGCCAAGAGCTGGCCACCGGACGACCAGATCGTCGAGATCCGTCCGGTTGTTAACCACGAAGACATGTCCAATCACCCGGTCAGCTGAGACCGGACGAGGCTTCTGGCGTGATGCAGCACGATCCGACCGTCGAGGCGATGAACGCCACGTTCCGCGCCGAGGTGGGTCTCATCTGCGGTTCGTTGGTGCGAATCACCGGTGACTTCGACCTCGCCGAGGACCTCGTCCAGGATGCGGTGGTCGTGGCATTGCAGCGCTGGCCGGTCGATGGCGTTCCGGAACGTCCGGCCGCTTGGCTCCTCCAGACAGCGCGGCGCCGGGCTATCGACCGGCTGCGCCGTGATTCGACGTACCGGGCCAAGCTGCAGCTGTTGACCGACGGCTGGGCGCCTGACGTGCGCACCGAGCCGGACGACCGTCTTCGCCTGATCTTCACCTGCTGCCACCCGGCGCTGGCCCGCGATGCGCAGGTGGCGCTCACGCTCCGTGCGGTCATGGGCATGACCACGAGCCAGATCGCACACGCTTTTCTCGTCTCCGAGGCGACCATGGCCCAGCGGATCGTCCGGGCCAAGCGGAAGATCGTGGCCGCGCACATCCCGTACCGGATGCCCGATGCGGACGAGCTGCCAGAGCGCCTCGCCGAGGTTCTTGCGTCGCTCTACATCGTCTTCAACGAGGGTTACCTGGGAAGCGGTCCCGATCTCTCGACGAGTCGCGATCTGTGCGTCGATGCCCTCTGGCTGTGCGGTCTCCTCGCGCGGATGCTCCCGGAGGAGCCGGAGGTGCTCGCGCTGCTCGCGCTGATGCGGCTCCACGAGTCGCGCCGGGCGACGCGCTTCGACAGCTCCGGTGCGCTCGTGTTGCTCCGCAACCAGGACCGCTCCCACTGGGACCACGGGGCGATCGCCGAGGCCGGGGGTCTGCTCGAGCAGGCGCGGCGTCTCGGACGCCCCGGATCGTACTGGCTCCAGGCAGCGATCGCCGCCTGCCACGCGGAGGCGCCGACGTACGCGGAGACCGACTGGGCGCAGATCCTCGCGCTGTACGGGGCCCTGGTGCGCATCAACCCGGGGCCGGTTGTCCGGTTGAATCGCGCTATCGCGCTCGAACACGTGGCGGGGCCGGTACCCGCCATGGAGGAGATCGATGCCCTGCGCGACGAGCTGGACGGCTACCACCTGTACTGGGCGACGCGCGCGGAGCTGCTCCGCCGGTTCGGCCGGCACGAGGAAGCGGCCGATGCCGATCGCCGCGCCATCGAGCTCACCGACAACCCTTCCGAGCGGGCGCTCCTCGAGGCGCGGCTCGAACCCACGGTCATCCGCGCCACCGGCGCGAACAACCACTGACTCAGCGAGGAGGCACGACATGGCGAAATATCTGCTCGTCTACCACGGAGGCGGCATGCCCGAGGGCGAAGAGGCGCAGGCCACAGCGATGGCCGCGTGGGGAACCTGGTTTCAGAACCTCGGACCGGCGCTTGCGGACGGCGGCAACCCCGTCTCGCAGAGCAAGACCATCGCCGGCGATGGCTCAGTTTCGGACGGAGGTGGCTCCAACCCGTCGACCGGTTACAGCCTGATCGAGGCCGACACCCTCGACGCTGCGGTTGCGCTGGCCAAGGGATGCCCCGTGCTCGGAGGCGGCGCCACGGTCGAGGTCGCGGAAACCTTCAACGCGATGTAGCGCCCGGCAGGGCAGGGGACACCCGCGTGCGCGCTGCAAGGGCGCGACACGCGGGCGGTCCCCGTCATGCAGCCGACAGTCGAAGCGGGGACAATAAGGTCACGATGAGCGAGGAGGAGGTCCCCGCCGGACCGCCGGCGTGGCCTGGGGAGGCGACGTATTCGAACGATCCCTGGGGCGGTCCGGGTTGGACGCCCGCGCCTCCGCCGCCGTCCGGATGGTGGTCTCAGCAGTACTACACGTACGAACCGCCGCCACCACCACGACGGACGTCGCGGCTGCTCATGGTGGGTGTCTTTGTCGTCATCCTCGTGTTCGCCGCCAGCGCAGCCGCGACTGCGGTCATCGCGACCCGCGGGTTCGGCGGCAGCGGGAGCAATGCCGGCGTCGATGCGGCGATCGTCGACATCGACACGTCGCTCGGAGGTGGTGCTGCCGCCGAGGGGACCGGCATCGTCCTGACCTCGTCGGGCATGGTCCTCACCAACAACCACGTGGTTGCCGGCGGTGAGGAATACAGCGTCCGGCTGACCTCGACGGGGGCAACCTACCCCGCGACTGTCATCGGAGCGGACACCACCCACGACGTCGCCGTGATCCAGCTCGAGGGGGCGAGCGGGCTCGCGACGGCGCCCATCGGCGACTCGTCAACGGTGCAGGTGGGCGACAGCATCACCGCCCTGGGCAATGCCGAAGGCCGCGAGGGTGCGCCGGCAGTGGCCAAGGGCGAGGTGACTGCGCTTGGGCAATCGATCACGGCGTCGGATCAGACGGGCCAGGGCCTCGAGACCCTGAACGGGATGATCCAGACCAACGCTCCGATCCTGCCCGGCGACTCCGGCGGGCCTCTCGTCGACAGCAACGGCAAGGTGATCGGCATGGACACCGCGGCCAGCGGTGGGCACCGCGGCGCCGAGCCGAACGCGATCCAGGCCTTCGCGATCCCAATCGACACGGCGCTCAACTACGCGCACCAGCTGATGGCGCACCCGTCGACAACCCCGGCACCCGCGTTGCTCGGGGTATGCGTGGCGTCCAGTTCCTCACCACCGGGCGCGGTTCTGGTCACGGGGTCGTCGTGCGGCGCCACTGGTGTCGAGAGCGGCTCACCGGCGGCAGGCACCGGCCTGAGTGTTGGTGACGTCATCACCTCGCTGGGCGGCAATGCCGTCGTGTCCGACACCTCGCTCAAGGCGGTTCTCGAGGGTGACCACCCAGGACAGTCCGTTGTCGTCGTCTGGGTCGACCCCTCCGGGCAGCAGCACCAGGCCACCGTCACCCTCGCCGCGAGCCCACAGCAATAGACTCGCGGCCCGTGAGTGGCCGCGTCCAGTACCCGATCGTGTTCGGAGCGTTCCTGCTCGCCTGGGCAGCGCTCTGCTTCTGGGCCGGCATGGGCTTCGTGCTGGTGGCGTCGCTCCTGCTCCTCGCCGGCCTCGTCCCGGTCTCGCTGTACGCGGGGCACCGCTTCGTCAATCGCTGGTACGTCGTTGCCGAGCTCGCGGCGCTCGTCGTCGCCGTCGTCGTCTCGATCGTCACCGGATTCGTCGTTGCCGGCATCCTCTTCGCCGTCGTGCTCGGCATCGACGTGCTCGTGTGCAGCGCGCTCGTCCTCACCAGGGGGAGGGGTTCCTTTCGCAACGTCACACGCAACCTCCTGGTGTTCCTGGCGACGCTTGGGGTGGCCACCGGCGCGGCGGCGATCACCGCGGCGGTTGCTCCGATCCCATCGTGCGGCAGCGCGACGGTGGGGCTCGGCGGTGCGACGTCCACGTCATCTGCCGACGCGGGCGACTGCTTCGTCGCTGCGGCCGAGAACTGCACGCCCATGACGCTGGCCGTCCATGAGACCGCGGTCGACGAGCTCGCCAGCCACGAGTACCGGATCGTGGCGGACAGCGACTCGCGCTGCCATTTCACCGACGCGGTGACCTACGGTCCGCCGTCGGATCCGAGGCAGCACGCCGTCTCGTATAACTGTCCAGCGCTGACCGACCAGATCGGATCTCCGGGAGAGCAGCAGGTGCAGCTCACACAGTGCTCGGGCAGCACCGGGAGCGGCGCTGCCGCACCGGTCATCCCGATCAACGCGTACGTGCCGCTCGCCACCGCGTCGCCCTCGCCGGGTTGACGCCCGGCTGCACCACAATCCGGGTGTGGACGAGTCCCTGACCGATGTGCTCGCCGAGTACGAGCTCGCCGCCCGCTCGAAGCTGACCCAGGCGGCGTTCGATTACATCGCCGCGGGCGCCGGCGATGAGCTGAGCCTCGAGGAGTCGAGGGCGGCATGGCGGCGCTACCGGATCCGCCCGCGGGTCTTTCGTGGGGTCGAGGGGGCGGACCTGTCGACGGAAGTCCTGGGCACTGAGCTGGCGATGCCACTGCTGGTGGCGCCGACCGCGTATCACATCGTCGCCCACAGCGAGGGCGAGGTCGAGACGGCCAGGGGCGTCAGCGCCGCGGGCGGCCTGATGGTGGTCACCACCCGCGCCACGCGCGTGATGGAGGAGATCGCGGCGGAACTCCACGGACCCTGGTGGTACCAGGTCTATGTGGTCAGCGACCGGCGCCTCACCGAGAGCCTCGTGCGGCGCGCCGCGGGCCTCGGTGCCCGGGCGCTGATGCTGACGGTCGACCTGCCATATACCGGCTTCAAGCGCCGGGGCCACGTTGCGCCGGTCTCAGGGGAACAGCATCTCGTGAACTTCGGGACGCACGTCACCCCTGGAGCGACCCTTGAGGAGATCACCGCCGCAATGCGACAGGACGAGTCGATCGGCTTCGAGACCATCGCCTGGCTGCGCGATCTGACCGGGTTGCCGGTGCTCGTCAAGGGAGTGCTCCGCGGGGATGATGCGGTCGCCTGTCTCGATGCCGGTGCGGCGAGTGTCGTGGTGTCCAACCACGGCGGCCGGCAGCTCGACCGCGCGATTGCCCCCGCGGTTGCGCTTTCGGAGGTCGTCGAGGCCGTCGGGGGCCGCGCCCCGGTGCTGGTGGACGGTGGCATCGTCAGCGGCACTGACGTGTTCGTGGCTCTCGCACTCGGCGCTTCCGCAACGATGGTGGGCAGGCCGGTCGTCTGGGGCCTCGCCGCGTCGGGCGCTGACGGGGTGCGTCGGGTCCTCGACGGCTACCGCAACGAGCTGGATCACGCGATGGGCCTGGCAGGCGTCGGCGCGATCGGCGACTTCACACGCGACCTCGTCGTGTGACTCCAGACGTTTCGCAGTTTGTAACCGACACGCCTGACCCGCAGCGCTGACCGCCTCGTACGATAGGCGACCGCAGCCCGCCGAGCCGTCAGCCGAAGGAGCCGGACATGGACACGAGCGACACCGGAACACCGACATCGAGCAAGGCGCGTGGCCGTCGTGGTGCCGCGGTCCCGGCAGCCGCGGAGGCAGCTGGCATTGTCGTGCTCGGGCCGCGCGATTCTCTGATCGGGACACTGACCGTCGACGGCGACGTGCGCGTCGAGGGCACACTCGAGGGAGAGGTTTCGGCCACCGGTGAGGTCGGCGTTCAGGTAGGCGGAACGGTCCGCGCAACGATCGCTGCGCGGGACATTGTCGTCGCCGGCAGCGTCGAAGGGAACGCAGTTGCGAGCGACCTGCTCGCACTCGGCGAAACGGCTTCATTTGCCGGCGAAATTCGCGCGGGCCGGTTGCGCGTGGATGAGGGTGCCACGGTCAACGCGACGATCGCGATGACTCCGAGTGGCGACGCACCACCCGCGCGACGCATGGAAGAACACGACGACGAAGCAACAGTTGATGTCACCGGATCACCCGTGAGCGAGGGCGACCACGGAGCGTCCGACGACGAGAGCGCACGCTCCGATTCCGATGCGTACAGCGACGAGCGTACCGCGGAGACGTCCGCCGTCTCCTCAGGTTCGGACTCAGAAGAGGGCTGAGCCGGGGGACTAGTCGCGGAGCCGCCCGGTGGCGAGGGTGAATGCGCCGTGAAACGCGTAGTCACCTTCGCCCAGGCGGTGCATGGTGCGGTCGAGCTCCTCCTCGAAGGTGCTCCGAGCACCTGGACTCAACAGCCCGATCATGGCGTGCGGCCATGGTCCCGACCACTCCATCATCTCGGTCCACTCGCGAACATCGGCAGCGCGCACGCCGACGAGCAGCTGGGTGACGGCGATGTCGGTGAATCCCGCTATCTCGAGCATGTTCGAGAGCACCCATGGCTCGCCGAACAACGCGTGATGCGCGGGAGTCCGCGCACGTCGTATGGCAAGACGCTCGAGTCGCTCGAAGAACACCGCCTGCGCCGGCGTCGACAGGCTGCGGCAACGACAGGACATCGCAATGCGTCCATGCGGCCTGAGGACACGCCGAACTTCCGCAAAGGCCTGCCACGGATCCTCGAGGTATCCGAGCGATTGTCCAAGGACGGCGAGGTCGAACATATCGTCGTTGAAGACAAGATGATGCGCATCCATGACCGTGTAGTGAATCCCTCGGTCGCCGTTTGCATGCGTGCGCGCGGCGGTGATCATGTCGGGCGAGAGATCGATGGCCATATGGTCGAGCGTCGAGGCGCCGAGGCCCATCGATCGGATGACCGCTCCGGTGCCGCAACCGATATCGATGACACGCTCGTGAGGTTCGACCTGCGCAAAGTCGGCAAGACGCTCGGCGGCACGAACGTTTGCGCCGCCCGCCCAGGAATCGTACCGATGTGCGGCGTCACGGTAGAAATCGAGTTGCAGCTGGCGGACGGTATCCGGGAAACCGGCAAGCGCTACCGAGTCGTGCGCCTCGTGAGCCCGCGAAGGAGCGGCCGGATCAGTAGGATATGTGCCGAGCAGCGGACGAGAAGGAGAGGACACATCCATGGAGAACATCATCACTGAAATCGAGGAGGCGTCAGTTCCACGCGGGGGTCACCGGAACGGCGCGGCAAGCGCCAAGGGACTGACGTTGGGGCCGCGCGACGTCCTTAACGGGTCACTCACTATCGAAGGTGACCTCCATATCGAAGGCACAGTGGACGGTGAGATCACCGCGTCGGGTGATGTGGATGTCGAGGCTCCGGCGACCGTGCGCGCACGGGTTGATGGGCGCAACGTCACTGTTCGCGGCAACGTGTCCGGAAACGTCACCGCGCGCGGGCGGCTGACGGTTGCCGGGAGCGGCGTGGTGCAGGGCGACGTGCGCGCCGCGAGGCTTCGGGTGGACGATGGCGGCACCGTGAACGGCAGCATCACCATGGGTGCGATCGAGTAGGAGCAAAGCATCCGGCCTGATCGCATCAGCGAATTATCCGCTGTTCGAGGGTCAGTGCTTCAGGCGGGCTTCTGCAGACCTTCGAGCAGGCGGGTGGTGGCGGCGGTCACCTCGTGCACGGCTGCGTCAAAGGCCGGCTGATTTGCCCTGGACGGAGCCCGGTAGCCGCTGATCTTGCGGACGAACTGCAGCGCGGCCGCGTGTGCGTCGTCGTCGTCAGCAGGGGGTTCAGCGCCACGGAGCGTCTTGATGCTTCGGCACATGTGCCGAGGATAGCGCGGGGCGTGCGACGTAACGCACCGGCGTATCCCTTGCATCGACCACAGCGGAGGTTCTCACCATGCGACGTATCGTCTTGTCCCTGGCCGGTGCAGCGGTTCTTGCCGCCTGTGGCGCCGCCGGGGCCACCACCAGTTCGCCGCCGGCAACGAGCGGTGCCGCTGCCTCGGGCACGACCATCGCGACCGGGAGCACGTCCCTCGGAACGGTGCTGACCGGCTCGGGAGGCTTCACCCTCTACTACTTCCTGCCGGAGCAGAACTCGACGCTCGGGGCCTGCACCGGGGGGTGCCTGACGGTGTGGCCCCCCGTCGTGGCCACAGGAACGCCGACCGCCCCATCGTCGGTCACCGGGACGCTCGGCACGGTGCCGATCATGGTGAACGGGGCGACCGAAAACGAGGTCACCTACAACGGCTGGCCGCTGCACACGTACGCGAGTGACACGGCGGCCGGGCAGACGAACGGCAATGGGATCGCCGGCAAGTGGTTCGCGGCAATGCCGGGAACGAGTGCCACGTCCACCGGGGCGGCGAGCGTCACCGCTCCCACGCCGAGCAGCACCCCTGGAGGTTATGGATACTGACGCCTCACAAAAGTGAGCGTCTTTCAATACATCTCCGAGAACTGGGACCTGATCGGCCCCCAGATCGTCACCCACCTCGAGATCGTCGGCGAGTGCATCGCGATCACGAGCGTGATCGGACTGGGGCTCGGGATCGCTGCTGCGCGCTCTGAGCCCCTGTCCACGGTGATCATGGCGATCACCAGCACCTTCCTCACCATCCCGAGCTTTGCGCTCTTCGGGCTGCTGTCGATCTGGTTCGGGCTGGCCAACCCGCCGGTGATCATCGGCCTCGTGATGTACGGGCTGCTGCCGGTGGCGCGCAACACGCGGGCGGGCATCAAGACCGTCGACCCGGCTGTGGTCGAATCAGCCCGTGGGATGGGGATGAGCCCGCAACAGGTGCTCCTCACGGTCGAGCTCCCGCTTGCCGTCCCGGTGATCCTCGGAGGCATCCGCCAGGCCACCGTGATGATCGTCGCGATCGCCACAGTCGGTGCGACCGTCGGCGTCGACGACCTGGGCCAGACGATCCTCTCGGCGATCAACCGGAGCACCGGCACCCTCGACGCGGTGCTCGCCGGCATCATCCCGGTCGCCCTGATCGGCATCCTCGCCGACCTCATCCTGGCGGGGATCCAGCGGGCGCTCTCTCGAGGCCGGGTGTCGGTGGCGGCGACGTGATCACGTTCGACAGCGTCGTCAAGCGCTATGGAAACGACGTGGCGGTGGACCACCTCTCGCTGGAGATCAAATCGGGTGAGGTGGTCATGCTCGTGGGCCCCTCCGGGTGCGGCAAGACGACCTCGCTCAAGATGATCAACCGGCTGATCGAACCCACCGAGGGGACGATCAGCATCGACGACCGCGACACCCGCACCTACGACGTCAACGACCTGCGCCGCTCGATCGGCTACGTCATCCAGCAGGTGGGCCTCTTTCCGCATCAGACGGTCGCCGAGAACGTCGCCACCGTGCCGCGCCTACTCAAATGGCCCAAGGCGCGAATCCAGGCGCGGGTCGACGAGCTCCTCGACCTCATCGGGCTCCCGGCGGCCGACTACGGGCGCCGCCTCCCGGCGGAGCTGAGCGGCGGCGAACGTCAGCGTGTCGGGGTCGCCCGGGCGCTGGGGGCCGATCCCAACATCCTGCTCATGGATGAGCCCTTCGGCGCCATCGATCCCATCGCCAGGGAGCGTCTGCAGAACGAGTTGCTCCGCCTCCAGCGCGTGGTCCGCAAGACGATCGTCTTCGTGACCCACGACATCGATGAGGCGGTCAAACTCGGCGACCGCATCACGCTCCTCTCCAAGGGGGGCGTGCTCGAGCAGTTCGCGACGCCCGAGGAGTTGCTGGCCCACCCGCAGTCGGCGTTCGTCACCGGCTTCCTCGGCGAGGGACCGCTGGTGCGCCGTCTCGCGCTGATTCCGATCGCGGAGGTGGAGCTGCCCCCCGTGAACGGCGCGGCGCCCGCAACGGTGGTCGATTTCGCAGGCACCTTGCGTGATGCGCTCGATGCCGTGCTGCGGTCCTCCGATGGGCGCGCAAGTGTGGTCAAGGCCGGCCAGACCGTGGGCGTCGTCGACGCCGACGTGATTCGAGCGGCATCGCTGAGGGCCCGATAGATGCCCCATCTGCCGCGCTGGATGCGCCGCCTGCGCCCGTTCGCCACGCCGATCTGGGTCCTGATCGGCATCGGCGTCTCGATCGGCGTGTACCAGACACTCATCGGCAAGTTTTTCGACGACGAGGTGCTCAATGCGCCCAACCTGTTCAACGAGACGATCCAGCACATCTACATCTCGGGAGTCTCGTTCGCGATCGTGGCCGCCATCGGCGTGCCGGTAGGGGTCGTGATCGCCCAGGCGGGGCGGGCGGTGCGGGTGCCGGTCTTCCTCATCGCCAACCTCGGGCAGGCCATTCCGGGCATCGGTCTCCTGGTGCTGCTCTTCGCGTTTCTTGGGCTCGGCGTCCTGCCGACGGTGATCGCCCTGGTGATCTATGGATTGCTCCCGGTGCTGCGCAACACGGTGGCCGGCATTCAGGGGGTCGACCCAGCGGCTGTGGACGCTGCGAGGGGAATGGGTATGACGCGTTGGCAGGCTTTGATGCGAGTGCAGTTGCCACTTGCCTCACCGCTCGTGTTTGCGGGCCTGCGCACAGCGCTCGTGCTAATCATTGGAACCGCTACACTCGGGAACTTCATCGGAGGTGGTGGCCTCGGGGACGTGATTGCCGCAGGAATCAATAACAGCGACAGAATGGTTTTCGTGGGTGCCGTGATGGTTGCATCACTTGCTTTGCTGGCAGACTGGGGCCTCTCGATGATTGAGCGCGTTACAGTCCCAAGACAGGTCAACGGTTAACACGTGGAGGTACGTATCAATGAAGCGCAAGCTACTCGCGGTCATCGCTATCGCGATACCCGGGACCCTTGCTGCATGCGGGGGTGGAAACTCCGGCGGCGGCACTCCGTCAGGCACGGCGTCTGCGGCAACGTGCCCAACCGGTTCGCAGAAAAGTGGTAATGGCGCCAGTCTCTCGATTGGTAGCAAGGACTTCGCCGAAGAGCAGTTGATGGCGCAGATGACAGCGGACGTGCTCGACGCGCACGGTTTCAAGATCACGGATACATTCAGCGCCGCGGACAAGGCGATCGGCGACGCGCTGACGAGCGGCACCATCGACATGTACTGGCAGTACACCGGCACGGAGCTGGGTGACTACCTCGGGCTCACCGGTTTCCCCACCGCGCTGTCTGCGGCATTCACGTACGTGCAGCAGAAGGACGAGGCGAACGGGATCTGCTGGGTCGCCCCGACGCAATTCGACGACACCAACGGCATCGCGGTCAAGTCGTCGCAGACCGGAACGTACGGCACCTCGCTCGCGGCGTTCGGCACGTACCTGGTGGCGCATCCGAGCACCACGGTCTGCGTGATGTCCGAGTTCCTCACCCGGCCCGACGGTCTGCCCGGGCTCGTGAGCACGTACGGATGGCCGTCCGCATCGAGCTTCCACTACACCCAGATCGGCACCACCGCCGAGAAGGCGATCGCGAGCGGGCAGTGCGACGCGGGTGAGGTGTTCACCACCGACTCCGCAATCGAGGCGAACAACGAGACGACCTTGACCGACGACAAGAACCTGTTCCCGCCGGACAACGCGGGTCTCGAGGTCCGGTCGAGCGTGCTCCAGAAGTACCCGTCGATCGGCGCATGGATGACACCGGTGGCTGCGAAGCTGACCACCCCGGTGATGCTCACGCTCAACGCGATGGTTGAGATCCAGGGTCAGACGGTCGCCAACGTGGCGCACACCTGGCTCGTGCAGAACGGGTTCCTCTCGAGTTGATTCTCGGGTAGCCTTGCCGCAGTGATGCGACGACTGCTACCGATCGCGACAGCGGCCGTCACGCTTGTCCTTGTCGGCGCCGGGGGCGCCGCGACGGCGCGCGCCATGGGTCGCGCGTCGTCGTTCCATCGCGAGGTCACCACCCTCGAGGGGTCCTGGACGAAGGACGTCCTCGAGGGTGTGCCCGCAGCGAGCGTCGCGCCATTGCACAAGACGCTCGAGACGTCGAAATACATGCAGGCGTCGTCGTGGTCGCCGCTCTGGTGGCTCGACGACGGCAGCGCGTTCCTGACCTCGATGCACAGCAAGACGGAGCATGCCTGGACGGCCGCGGTCGCGGTGGCGCGCGTTCGTGCCGAGGGCGCGATGACCGCGTGGAGCGAGATGGAGATGCAGTACGGCTCCTACGTCCCCCCGGCAGCGTCGACGGCCGCCGCCAAGTGGCAAACGCAACTCGCGGCGGCGACAACACCGGCCGCCATCAATGCGCTGGCGACCGCGTGGACCAGCGACGTCGCGGCCGCCGGCAAGTCCGCGGCGCTCGACGAGGTCATGGTTGCAACCGGCGGCTATGGTGGCGTTCCAGCGCTCCTCGCTGCCGCCGATCACACCGTTTTAGTCGCACGTGGCGATAACCTCGATACGGGCGCGGTGCCGTCGCTGATCGCAGCACTCTCGGCGTCCAGCACTGATGCGGCGAGCACGGTGACCGCGATCAAATCGCTCGAGGCGGACCTCACAACCCTCAACGCACTGATCAGCCTCGATGGACGCGTTGGGACCGAGCTTCGCGCGCTCGATGCGCGGGTGGTGCTTGCCTCCGCGCACAACGCCCCCAACGCGAGTGGATTCACAGCCCAGTACGCATCGCTGTCGACGAAGTACGGGGAAGGCGGCACATCTGCTCGCCTGGACTCGGTGGCGGCTGGGATCACCTCGCTCGAGGGCTCGGTGAATGCGGCGCTCAAGGCCGTTGGATGCGGCAACGCGGTGCCCAACGGCAAGGTCATCGACATCGACCTGAGCACGCAGTCGGCGGTCTTCTTCGATGACGGCTGCACCGCCGGCTCGGCGCTGGTCACCACCGGTCGCGCGGGGCTCCGGACCCCCACCGGCACGTTCCACGTCTATGCCAAATACTCGCCGATTACGCTGATCTCACCGTGGCCGCAGTCGTCGCCCTACTACTACACGCCGGAGCACGCGCAGTACGCGATGGAGTTCCTGCGCGGGGGATTCTTCATTCACGACGCGCCATGGGAGCCGTCCACGGGATTCGGTCCGGGGAGCCAGAATGGCGCCTCAGCCAGCCACGGATGCGTGCACATGCCCACCCCGACGATGGCCTGGCTCTACTCGTGGAGCCCGATCGGCACCACCGTCATCATCCACAGCTGAGCGACGCGCTCAGGCGGCGCACGCCTGAGTGGAGACCGCAGCGGTCCGGTGCTCGCCGGCCACGAGGTCGGGGAAGACCTGGGGCATCGTGAGGGCGTAGCCCACGTTCGACTGGGTGGTGCTGGCGGCGAACACCACCCCGATGATCTGTCCGTTGTCGTTCACGATCGGTCCCCCCGAGTTGCCGGGGATGACCCGTGCGGAGAGGATCTCGATCTGGCGGGTAACCAGGGTGTCGCCGTAGATGTTGTAGCCGGTCGCCGACTCGGTCCCGCTCACCGCGGCCGAGACGACCTGCTCGGCGGCGCCCCCGGGGTAGCCGATCACCGCCCCCGCAGTCCCGCGAGCGGGGTTGCTGTCCACGATCACCAGCGGCCGCAGGGCCAGCCCCGGAGCGTAGAGGATCGCCAGATCGGTGTTGGGGTCAAAGAGGACCACCCGAGCCACGTGACGCTGACCGTTCGGGGTGTCGATCTCGACGCTGTTCGAGCCGGCGACCACGTGCGCGTTGGTCACGAAATACCCGGCCGCGAGCGGCCATGACGAGCCGGCTTCGGCGCCTCCGTCGCATCCCGCCGCGATCACCTTGGAAGTCACGCTCGTCGCCTCGCGGATGCCGGCCGTGTCGACGAGCGGCGGGATGGAGACGGGTGTCTGCGGGACGTCGAGGATGGTGGAGAAGGGGTTGGGAAATGTGCCGGGCTCGAGGAGGTTGCCGATCGTCGCGAGGAATCCCGGGGGGCGAGGCATGAAGCGGTCGAGTGAGCGCTCGATGGCCGAGTTGCTGATCTGCGTGTCGAGGGTCACCCAGCGGCTCTGGGAGAACATCAGGCCGAGGTACCAGCTGGCCACAAGCGCCGCGACCACGGCGAGGACGGCGCCGACCGCGGCGTCGAACTTCCCCAGCAGGGCCGTGTGCTGGGTCCGCTGGCGGATCCGGATGCCGATCGCTGCTCCGACGCCCTCGATGAGGAGCGTGATGCCGACGAAGATGCCGATCACGAAGAGCGGCTGGGTGGTCCGATCCTGGGTGATCGCCCGGGCGAGGGGTGGCGCGACCACCGCGCCGAGGAAGAGGCCGGCGAGCAGCCCGGCGAGCGCAAAGGCGACCCCGCTCAGGCCGCGGCGCACCCCGGAGGCCGCGAAGATGATGAGGAAGACGATGATGATGAGATCGAGGATGTCCACTGGGACAGAGTCTGCCCTGTGGCGCGCCGTGGTGGCCTCAGCTCATCGGTCTGGCACACCGGTCCCCGTATAGGCGCGGCGCGTGGCAGCATCGAAGGCGTCGGGGCTCGTGAACATTCGCCGCCACCAGGGCGCCTCGACGTACTCTCGGACCAGGTCGAGCCGGTCCTGCACCGACTGCTGAAATGGACGGTGCCGAGCCTCGTCCGTCACGGGGTCGCCGGGCGGGAAGTAGAAGAGCCACCGCCACGGCGCAACCTGGAACGCGTCGAGCATCTCTCCCGGTGCTCTGTTCAATTCGCGGCACACCCGAACGAAGTCCTTGGGCTTTCCCATGGTCGCGGCGTCGAATGCCGCTCGTTCGCGTGCGGTCGGGGGAATCGCTCGCTCAGTCATGAACCACCTCTGGTTCGAGACTACCAGCGGTGTACCAGACTGCCGCCCCGTACCCAGCGGGTTGAGGTCATGGGGGCGCGCTCCGGAGCACCACCTTCACGCAGGTGACGTCCGAGGAGGCACACAGCTTTTGCAACGAGAACGACGACGAGTTGCCGTTCACGGAGTACATGACCGGTGAGAAGCTGGGGATTGGCAGAAGTGGTTGCGCCTGCGCATCGGGGGCGACGGCCGGTGGCGCCGGCGGCGGGGTAGGCCTGACCAGCGCGATAGCTCCAGTCACGATCACGCATATTGCAGCGATGGTGTAGAGAAGCCGGCGGGCCAGATGCGGAGCCACTGTCTGTCAGTATGCAGCCCGGTTGGCCCGCGAATGGGCCGCAGATCAGTCGTCGAAGACGTGCCAGCAGATAGCGCTCCGGCGTTTCTGATCAATCGAGAACAAGTTCTCGGATGCCAGCCGGGAGGCGTCCTCGCTGCGACTCCCGTTCATTTGCCTGAGCTTGCTCGGTGTTCGCCGAGGATCACGCTCTTTCGGGAGGATCGGCACCGTCCATTCCTACCATCTGCGAGGGCTCGCCAAGGCCACCTACGCTTCGGCGCAGTCCTCGCAGAGCGTGTAGTCGCCGTTCCCTTCGACTCGCTCTTCGTCGGGGATCTCCTGCCCGATCTTGCAGTTGTCGGTGTTGTGGTAGCGCCGAGCAAGCAATGGCTTGTCGTCCTCCTTCACCGAGTGAAACGCGTCGACAATCGTCATCGTGCCTGTACCTCCGTGACTCCGGCCAGCCCAAACTACCACCGCGTACCAGCTCGCGAGACCGGGGCTCGTCATCGGCGGAGGTGATCGCAGGTCTACGGGCCCGCCCGGGATCGCTGCGCCCGCGTCGGGGGCTGCTCCTCCGACCGCAGCACCGACGGCTGCTCCTCCGACCGCAGCGCCAACCGCTGCGCCTAAGGTCGGTCAGTCCAATGCAGCGGAGAGCGCCGCGCAGTATCTCAGCGAGGGGTCCGGTTGGTCGCGGGCCGGTCTGATCGCGCAGCTTTCGTGCTCGTACGGAGAAGGATTCACCCACGCTCAGGCTGTGTACGGCGTGACCGCCGCGGGCCTCTAGCCACGCGAGAGCGCCCAACGCGGGCACTCTTTTCGTAAGACACTTCAATCCCTACAAGGGACATGGACGGCGTCCGCGCAGCGCCATTTGTCGATCGGGCCAAGCACGATCGATGCGGATCCCTATACGGCACCCAGGTGGTCCCGGCAGGCGCGCTGTCAGTAGAACCATGCCTCGTATCGAGGGCCACAAGCCCACGGAAAGCCCCAGAATGACTCACTGATGACAGCGAATCGACCCGCACGTGGCAGGCGAGGTTATGGGATGCCTATCCCGTAGCAGGTTCGGTATTTGAGATCAGAAAGCGTCGGGGCGTGGCGCAGTGGTAGCGCACCTGCTTTGGGAGCAGGGGGTCGCTGGTTCGAGTCCAGTCGCCCCGACCATCACCCAGAAATCAATCGAAGTGCCTTGGTGTGGTCGTAAAGAGGGCCATGGCCCACCGCAAGTGGACCCGGCGCCGCTTGCAAGCGAATGCGGGTCACGCAACCACTAGGGCAGTCCACGGCGCGAAGGCGGTCCACTGCGCGTCCCACGCGAGGGCGTGTTCGCTAAGAGACAGAGCAGGACCAGGTTGTCCAGGTTAGTGTCCGCGGCAATGGCCCTTTGTTCTCGTCGATCCAGATTTATGGAAGGATGGTTCGGTGGCTGAGTCTTCGCGCCGTCCGCCCCGATGTTGAAGCATGCAAATCGGGTCTTGGAAGGACTCGGTCAAGACGGGATTCGCAGCCGCATCACCCACCGCCACTTCGCTATCATCCGGTCTCGCTCGAAGCCGAANNCGGCGGACGACGCCCGTCGCGGTCATCACGATCGACGGGGAGCGTTACATCGTGGGCGGGTACGAGACGTCGGACTGGGTGAAGAATGCTCGCAGCGCTGGGTGGGCTCTTATCGGTCGGGGCACCACAAACGAGCGAGTGACGCTGACCGAAATACCCCCCGATCACAGCGTCCCGATCCTGCGCGAGTTTGCACGGAGCGTCCGGGGTGGGCGTTCCTTCCTAACTGTCAGGGCCGATGCGACGGACGCCGAGTTCGCCAACGCGAGCCCCCATCACCCTGTATTCCGTTTGAGCTGATAATCCGGTACCGGGGTCGACCACCCCGTGAGCCGTCGCTTCGCCGGAGCCCTGCTGCGTCGGCTGAAGCCTGCTGGCTCGTATCACCTCCGGCCCTCGGCGGCTCTTCCGGTGACGGCCTGCTCGGCCACCCGAGCGTACATATTTGTTCCTTGAGCGATCGTAATCAAACCCCGCACAGACAGGGGGTGATGGCCGAGACGGCGATGTATATGGCGGCTGCAGAAGACTGCGGTGTTAACTGGCGGGAGCGGACCCGAGCGTGGTGACCTCCATGTCGGTGTTGCCGAGCATGCGACGCGGAAGATCTGCCATTCCAACTCCTCATTTGGAAGCGATCGAGCTCGTGATCACGGTTTCGATGAGCTCGGGCGCTACGTCAAGTTCCTGCGGGTCTGAGGTCCGTCTCGGCGACTGACTCGATCATGTCAGGCTCCACGCGCGGCCAGGATGCTGTCGCCGGTGCTGTTCTGTGCCGGCCGGAGCGCGCAGACTCCTGCGCCCAGCAGCGAGATACCGGCAAGAATCCAGAGTGCCAGGTGCATGTTGGTGATGAACGGCGCGAGCTGATGCGCCGAGAGTCCGCTGGCGAGACCGGAGAAGATGGCAAAGAGCACGTGGGTCGGCACCGCCGCGGTGACGATGGCGAGGACGAACGCGATCGAGATGACCGCGCCGGAGTTCGTGATCAGGGTCCGCGCGCCGGCCGCGACGCCGCGATGCTGCGGCGGCACCGACCCCATCATGGCGGCGGTGTTCGGCGAGTTGAACATTCCCGAGCCGACGCCGACGACGAAGAGCCAGAGACCGGTCTGCCAGTACGGCGATGCCACACCGAGTGTGGTCATCAGTGCCAACCCGGCCGCGGTCACGACCATGCCAGCCGTGGCCAGGCCTCGAGAGCCATGCCGGTCCGCGGCCGCGCCGGCGAGCGGAGAGGCGATCAGCATCCCCACGGCCATGGGGATGAGCTTCAACCCGGCGACGATCGCGCTGTCGCCCTCCGGTCCCTGAAAGTAGAAGACGAACACGAACATCAGGGCAAACCGGGACAGACCGTTGAGGAACGCCGCCCCGCACGCCGCTGAGAACAGCCGGTTGCGAAACATCGTGAGATCCAACATGGGCGCGCGCTGATGGGCCTCGATGACCACGAAGAGGGGAAGCAGCACCACCGCTGCCGCGAACCCCGCGATCACCAGGAGATCGTTCCAGCCGGAGAGGCCGCCCCGCGAGATCGCGAACACAAAGCCCGTGAGGCCGACGAGAAAGGTCAAGGCGCCAAGGAGATCGAGTCCTCGTTGGGTGTCGCGGCGGCCCCGCTCGTGCAGGACCAGCGCGGCCCAGACTGCGCCCGCGATGCTGAGCGGAACATTGAACCAGAACACCCACGGCCAGGCGATGGCGACCAGGGCGCCGCCGAGGACGGGCCCGAGGACGAGACCCACCGCGGCGATCATGGTGTTGGTCCCCATGGCGACTCCGAGCTGGTGGCCGGGAAACGCGTCGGTGACGATCGCCGGTGCATTGGCGAACAGGAGCGCGCCGCCGATGCCCTGCACCACCCGCCAGATGATGAGCTCGGTGCCGCTGCCGGCGAATCCCGCGCCCAGGGAGGCGGCAGCAACGACAACGAACCCGGCGATGTAGGCGCGCTTGCGACCGAACAGATCGGAGAATCGCCCGGCGCTCAGCACCAGCACCGTCGAGGCGATCATGTACGACAGGATCACCCAGACAAGTTCCAGGAGGCTCGCGTGGAGACTGCGCTCGAGCGCCGGCAGCGCGATGATTAACGTGCCGGAGTTGATGGTGGCGAGCAACATGCCGAGGCTGGTGCACGACAGCGCCCACCATTTGTAGCTGTCATGATCGGCATGAACTCCGACACGGCGGCGGCGAGCGAGGGGCTGGTCGCCTGGCGGCGCAGCGAGGGGCGGCGGTGAGAACAGGGTCACCGAACCACGATCACCGGGACGGGCGAGGCCTTGACCGCATGCCCCGTCACCGAGCCGGAGCCCTCGAGCAGGTGATGGAGCAGACCCCCGTGGCTGCGACCGAGGATGAGGGCCGCCGCTCGAGACTCGGCCGCGACGCGCTCCAGCTCCTGCGCGATGCCGCCCTCGGCGATGACGACCTCGGTGGGAACGCCGACGAGCCATCGTGCCACAAGCTCTCGAACGTCCTTCTCTTCCGACTCCAGCGCGGTCACGCTCCATTCGGCGGGGACGTCCGGGCTCAAGGTGGGCGGACGGTGCTTGACGAAGACGACGATCACACGCGATCCGGTGAGGCGGGCGAATCGCCGAGCGGCCATGAGCGCGCGGACACTCTGCTCGCTGCCGTCGACTCCCACGACGAGCGGTTCGTGATCGTCCGGGCTGTCCTCTGGCGTATCACCGCCCGTCAGCGCCAGAAGAGATCCGGGGATGCTTCTCGCTTCCACCATGCCGTTCACCTCATCGGGCCTCAGCTCGTGCTGCATGGGCCATGCCGTCAGTATAAACTTTCCTTGTGCCAAGGAAACTTGATGCTCCATCCCGTTCAGCGGGAGTACGACCAGCCTCTGCTCCCGCGTCAACCGCGGCGAGCGCCGCGCGCTTGAGAGCGGCGACAGCACGCCTGACGCGCCGCCTGCGCCAGAGCGCTGCAGGCGAGCTCACTCTGACCCAACTCTCCGCGCTGGGAACGCTGCAGACAACCGGCCCGATCCGGCTCAACGAGCTGGCGAGCCGGGAAGGCATCTCGGCCTCGACGATCTCGAAACTCATCGACGCCCTGGAGCGCAACGCCTTTGTCGAACGATCTCCTGATGCCGGCGACGGGCGCGCGTCTCGCGTCGCCATCACCGCTGCGGGTACCGCCGTGCTCGAGGACCTTCGACGCAACGGCGCGCGACTGATCGACCGTGCACTGCGTGCTCTGGATGCGTCCGACCGCGCGGCGCTCACCACGGCGCTACCGGCGCTCGAGCGGTTGGTCGGTTGGGTCGAGGCCGACGATCCCCCTACACGGCCAATCGCCGTCTGACGAAGATTCGGCTAGCGCCTGCCCGCTGGGAGGCGTAAGCCAGCGCCGCCGCGCTGCTCACTGCTGACTCGCGGCGGCACCGGCTTGCGCTACCTGGCGAAATGGGCCTCGCTCACCCCAGCGTGCAATTAACACACTCGAGCCCCGCGTTCGATTTCGATCTCCATACGATCCCAGGAACCACCGCTAATGCGCCGCCAACGACCAGACGGAACGCATTTGCCTACGAGCGGAGCGTCAGACGGCTGTGAAGGTGAGTGTCGTGGCGACGCTGACATCACCGTATGCGTCGACGGTGAAAGCAGTGATCAGATATCTGGAGCCCTTGACGAGTCCGCCCATCGTGGCCGTATTCCCTGCTCCGGAATAGACCGCCACGCCGGTGAACGGAGCCGGATTGAGCGCCCCGGCGGGTTGCACGCGCACCACGGTGTACGCGGAGCCGGATCCAGGATTCTTCCACGTGAGTCGAGCGCTGGCCGCGCTGGTCACCGCGGCCAGGTGCGACACACGCGGAGGGGTCACGTCGCTTCCGTAGGTGATCGTGCCTTTCAGCGCAGGAACCGCACCCTCGCAATGCTGGACGAAGGTCGCTGCGAATTGCTCAGGCGCACCGTCGACCGGCGAAAAGACAGCCTGTTGCACGGTGAACGACCCCGTGACGGTGTTGCAACCGCGCGATTGCCCATAGACACTCAGCCCATTTCCCGAGCCATTGAACGGGTATCGGGTCGCGTTTGCGAAGACACCCGGCTTGAGCATTTCGCCGGTCGCGGGATAGAGATCCACCGTCCAGAGGCTCCCAATCCCGGCGTTGACGTCGATGGCGAGCCCGGTTGATCCGCCCCAGAGCGACATCGCTGCGTTGGCCGGCGTGTAGAGGTACTTCTGCCCCTGGCCGACGTAGTCGCCGGGTCGGCTCGTCATGGACAAGCTGAACTGATCACCTGAGGTGGTGCCGTCGAGTTGCACGTACTCCATGCTCGATCCGAGCGGCACGCTCAGCATCGCTGTCTGCGGCCCCACTCCCAGCGGGATGAAGCCCAGCGACACGTAGCACCAACCAGTGAGGGGTGTCAGCACATCGCCGCTGCATTGATCGTTCCCGTCAACAAACGACGTCGGGTCCGATCCAACGATCGTGACGGCACCCACCTGCACCGGATGGGTACTCAGGTTTCGTACTGGCACGAGCACCTGGGTGAGCGCGGTATCGGGCGTGACGTCGGGCCATGTGATCGACTGCGACGCGACGAACACGGTACCGGTTAGCGGTTCGCCGAATCGGATCTCACCGAAGAGCGCCGCCGCCCCGCCATTGCAGTGCTGCTCGTACAGAAGGTCGAGACTGCTGACAGCTTTGCCCGAGTATGCGATCTCTCGGACCTCGAAGGAACCAGTGTCCGTGCTGCAGCTCTCGTTGGTGCTCGTGATATCCAGCCCGGGATGCCCGGCCCGACGCGAGGGCGTCTGCTGCACGCTTAGGTACTCGCCCGCCGCGAAGACGGCGCCAGGTGGCGGGGCGATGTCGAAGGAAAACGTGTTCCCGAGTGTTCCTCCGCTCGCCGTGATGTCGAGCTCGTCGCCCGCCACGTTGCCGGTGATCACGGCATTCGAGGTGTCGAACTCCGCCTGTGACCCTTCGGCGATAAGGTCACCTGTTTCTGAGAACGCGGTGATTACCATCGTGGAAACCGGTGATTGCAGCTTCGTCGCTGCGGCCTGCCCGGAACCCTCGGCAAGCCCACCGCCCGCCATGGCAAGTGCGGCGATCATCAGCAAGCTTTTGCGCACCCGAGTACTAGGCCGCATGCTCTACCTCCCTCCAAACGCATCGATCAGGTCGAACGTCCTCGGTCAGCGTACCAGAGTTGGCACGAAGGCGAATGACGCCTCGGGCTGCCTCGACCGGTCTCGCGAGGGGAGGTGGCCGACGTCAGCGAAGCGGCGACACCTCGAAGATCACTCGTCCAACTGCGGACGGCGCGCGACTCATATCTATCATCATCGCAACCTTCACCGCAGGTACTATCGGCTGCTCAGCAGCACACTTGGGCGACCAAGACTAGCCGGGGCCACTTGGGCCCTGCATCCCGACGAGAACGGGCTTATCGACTGGGACTCCGTTCAAGAGGTGCTCCACAACGCGGGTCGCCGCGCCCAGGCTGAGGAAGGCGTTCTCCTCTGGCGGCGTGCTCAGCGGCGATACGCGATCGAGCAGATCGTGCCGATGGACTCGTTGACCACCGCACTGGCGCAGATCGCCGACCTCATCGCAGGGTTGATTGCATACTCACATGACTCATTCGCGGTGTACGACAGCTGGTGCCGGTACGAGATAGACAAGGTCCAGCTTTCCCTCGCCTTGCCTGACGAGAGCATCGCTGTCCCCGCGTTCAGCCTTTCTGACCGCGAACGATGTCAGGTCCTGCAGCATCTCGATCGGCGCTCCAAGCACCGCCGCATGGGGTGAGCCTCGCAACTCATCGTGGTCTCACGACGTACCCGCCGGGACACGGACTACGGTTCTGGCTCTACCGGCCTCAGCATCGCGCCGACCGCGCGCCTCTCAAGAGCACCCGCGACCAGTAGGCCCGCGTAGGGACGCCGTGCTCCCTCGTGCCGACTGAAAGCGACTCCGCAGCGACGGCCGAGACCTTCGGCGACCTGTCGCCTCGCACCGGTACGATCCCAACCATGCGTGACGTGCTGGGCGTCGGGCGCACCGCGCAGGTTCTCGCCGACAAGGATGGCGCTGTGGTCAAGCTCTTCTTCGACTGGGTGCCGATCCAACTCATCGACGCAGAGGAGCGCGCCACAGCCGCGGCCGTCGCG
>PKYW01000084.1 GCA_003132805.1 Candidatus Dormiibacterota bacterium
GGAATTCCGTCAACACGCACCCCGCGCGTACTGGACACTGCTTCCCTCCCCCACTGCTCTGGGCTTTAGGCATTCTGGCGGCCGTAGAACGCCCGTCGCACTGCCTCAAAGCGCGGACTGGCAGAGACGTCGGGCGAGCAGCGCTCACCCTCCGGTAGGGTCACGAAGTTTTCTGGTGAACCACTCGAGGATGATGTCGGCACGCTGCATCCGGTGAGCCGGACTGCCTGAACGCGACAGCTCGTGATTTTCTCCTGGGAAGCGAACCAACTCTGGGTTCCGCCCGAGCAGACGCAGCCCGACGAACAACTCCTCCGCCTGGCTGATCGGGCAGCGCAAGTCGTCCTCGGAGTGGATCAGCAGCATCGGCGTGTGCATGTCGGCGACGTACGACGAGGGCGAGTGGCGTGTGTACGGCTCGGATCGATCCAGATGGGTGAAGCCAACTTCAGTGCGGAAGCTACCAGCCGCGTCGGAGCTGCATTCGAGCAGCAGCAGATTGTTCGCCGCCCGCTCTGAGCACGCTGCGACAAAGCGATCCGTGTGACCAACGATCCACGAGGTCATATAGCCGCCATACGAGCCGCCCTGGACTCCGAGCCGCGCATCGTCGATCCAGTCGAACCGTTTGCATGCCTCATCCACGCATGCCATGACGTCGTTGTAGTCCACCCCGCCCCACCCCGAACCCGGGTCGGTCTCGGCTTCAGGCCAGCGGATGGCGCGCCCCCATGCCTCGCTGTAGCCGGAGCTGCCGCGCGGATTGCAGTAGATGACCCCGAAGCCGGCGCTGACCTGGAGTTGGAACTCGTCGAAGAAGAACCATCCGTAAGAGGTGAACGGGCCTCCGTGGATGTTGAGGATCGTGGGGGCACGCTCGCCGGCCGCGACACCGCGCGGAGCCATGGCCCAGCACTCCACCTCCACCCCATCGGCCGACACCGCGGTGAAGCGCTCGGGTGCGATCAGCTCCACTCGTTCTCGCAGCGACCGGGTCAGGTCGGTGAGCCGGCGAAGATCCTCGCCGGCCACCGAGGCGTAGACCTCGGTCAGCTGGATGGGATCGGTGATCGCAGCGGCCAGCACGCGAGTGGCGCCTGAAACCTCAACCACATCGAACGCTCGCACCACCCGTTTGCCACCGAGCATCACCGTGGGCATCCCCCCGCCCGCGTCCACCCGGTAGACGTGGATGGCTCCATCCTCCTCGACGCGGAACCAGACGTCGCTGCCAGTCCAGACGGGCGCACCCTGGTTCGGATAGGGTGAGGCGTTGCGGTCGAGCACCGTGCTGAGCTCGCGCCGGTTACCCGTCTCAATGTCGAGCACCCCGACCCGGCCGTGCCGGGGCTCGTCCCCGGGGGTGGGGTCGTACGTGAACGCGAGCCGGTTCCCGTCGGGTGACCATGACAGCAACGCCCAGGACGCGGACGTGTCGGTCAGCGCCTCAGGTATGCCGCCCAAAGCGCTCACGACCCAGATGTCGTTGCAGAGATCCAGGTCCCAGTCCTCGTGACGCGCCGATACGAACGCGAGCCGGGTGCCGTCTGGCGACCACGTCGGGCTACTCGCCGCCCACGGTCCCTCAGTCAGGTCCTGTGGTGAGGCGGAGCCATCGACGGGCACCACGAGGATGTGGGTCGGACGGTCATAGATCCATCCATGAGCATTGAGAGTGCTGAACAGGTGGTTGATCCGCCGCGGTGGCAGCGCACCAACCGGTGGCCGCTTGCCAGGAGTGCCGTAGCGAGCGCGATCAGGCACGCGAGCGACGACGGCAAGCTGAGAACCGTCAGGCGACCATGCGAGGTCGGTGATTTCGTCCGGCCGCGAGCACAGCTGGCTGCTCTCTCCAGGTCCGTCAACCGGCACGATCCACAAGGCGGCCTCCTCGCCCAGTCCGGCACTCCGCGCGAACGCGAGCGAGCGGCCATCGGGAGACCAGCGCGGCAGCGTGTCCGCCCACGCTCCTGCTGTGAGCGGGCGCGGCGGGGCTGACGCGTTGACGTCGGCCAGCCAGATGCGGGTGCGATATCTGTTGGCCTCGATATCCACCGTGATGACGGTGTATGCAATCCGCCGGCCGTCCGGAGCCACGCGAACCTCGCCCGCGTGAGCGAGGATCGACAGGTCGCGCGCTGTCATCCCGGTCATACCGACATCCTTTGGTAGGAAGGAACCTATCCGACGTTCTGCGCCCCGGGCAGACGTCTGAACAGCGAGATCCTACGTTTTTGGAGAGGCGCGTCGGCTGGTGCCACCACCCTTCTTCGCCAGGCGCGCCTGACGCCGTAAGCGCCGACGCAGGGCGTCCCAGTTGCCGGCGGTCTCGTGGCCTCGGTGGGTCCTGTCGACGACACAGCCGGTGCCGCGGACATCATCGATCTGGACGGGAGGTTTGTGCTGCCCGGATTGTGACCGCCATGTGCGTTTCGACCAATGGGCTGAGGTCAGGGTCCGTATCGATCTGTCGCATGCGGATTCTGGAGCGAAGGGCTGCGCGCGTAGTGGCCGCGTTCATCGCGCAGCCCGAGAGCCCGTCAGGTGAATCCGGTGGTCGGCTACGGATGAGCGGACTGGAAGGAGGTCGGCTGCGTCAAGCATCACGCGGACGCGCCGCACACCGTCAAGCATCTCGTGGACCTGCGGTGTCAGGTATCTGCCGGACTTTCACAATGCTCCGGCGCCCAAAACTGTAAGCGCTATGTATGCGCTGGATTGCCACAATCTCTTGCTATGAGCAGCGGGATCCGGTCCCAACTGTGGGGATTGATGCTTTTTGCAGGAGACGTGATTATTCCTGGTTAGAGCACTACACCCCGTTCGCCGGCGCCCAACGCACCGCGCAACCGCTCGCTGTGAACTCAAATCGCGCGTGCGTCGGGGAGACAGGACTCGAACCTGCGACCCCTGATCCCCCAGACTAGTCCTTATTTCCAGCCGCGAAGGCGAGTTCAGAAAGAGTGGTTTCGTGGCGAATTGGTTGGAATGACGGCTAGTGGAATTCCGTCAACACGCACC
>PKYW01000089.1 GCA_003132805.1 Candidatus Dormiibacterota bacterium
ACCGACGGGACCGAACTCGGATCCGACTTCATCGCCCTCGCGGATGACGCCACGTCAGAGAACGAGGCGGCAGTGAGCGCCGACTGCCAGACGGTCCTCAACGACATCACCTCGTTCCAGACCGACATCACGCCCATCCCGCCCGATTACGCCGGCGCGGGAGCCACGCTGGTACAGGCGCTTCAGACCTACACCGATGCCTGCAACAGCTTCATCAGTGGCATCGCTGATCAAAGCGTCTCAGAGATCAACGCAGCGAGCGCGGAGATCGTCACCGGGAACGGCCTGCTCAATGACGCCACGGCCGACATCGCGGCTGAGGGTGCACCTCAGAGTTAGCGGCTCCTCAGGTGCAGGACTGGATCACGGTGTTGATCACCGTCCCGGGCGTCCCGGTCGTGTTCATCCGCGCCCAGAAGCGCTCCTGGTCATTGGGCACGCCGACGCGCTGAAAGCCGACATGGGGCCGGGAGCCGTTGCGGCTGACGACGTTGACCTTCCATCCGGCCTTGGCATCGGCGCTGGCGACCCTGAGCGCCGTGTTGCTTCTTTGGAGCAGGGTGACCGTGCCGCCGTTGCCGACGGTAAAGCTCTCCTCCTTGCCCACACCCGGCGCCGGATGAGGGGTCACGGTCTTCGGGCCGCACTTGATGCTCGCCGGGGCGGTGCTTGACGCGCCGACCGGTGTGGCAGCCAGCGCCATGCTGCCCACAACCAGCACGGTGGTGAGCACCGCGCGCAACGGTCGATGTGCATTCCAGATGGTCATATCTCTTCCTCCTGCACCGATATCCCTCTCTCAGGGATGTGACACCTGAGAGGCTACAACTGGCGTACCGGGTTCTGCCCGCGCAGCCCCGGGGGGGATGCCCGGCGGCGGTGTACGGCCGCCGCCGGGGCTTGTCCCCTCCTGAAAGTGAAGTCGAGGAACTACGAGGTGGTGAACTCAACCGCCGGCATGTACCAGGGCGCGTCGGGCTCGTTGTAGACGCCCCAGCAAGCAGCCGTGCTCGGCGAATCGATGCGGAAGGTGCTCGTTCCTGCCGCGCCGCTATCGCAGTAGTTGGCTGCGGTCCCGGTGTTCCACCAGACATAGCCTGGGTAGGGATTCGATCCCACGTTGAGGTTGTCAGGATCGTACGAGAGCCCGACGTTCAGAGAGTCGTAACCGCAGCCTTCGGTCGTGGAATGACACGAGGTGGCGTCGCCGTACGGGGCCGCGCCGTAGTCACTGGTGTTGTACGCGATCCCGAAGACGAAGGTCTTGGGAAGCGTCACGTGCAGCGAACTGAGGCTGAACGTGATGTTCGTCGCCAGCCCGGGGAAGCACTCGCCGTTCTTCGTGTCGAACCAGCTACCCGACTCGTCGCCAATGCACTTCGTGTTGTTGGCGGACGGCCGATACGGGATCGCGAAGGTCTTGGTGACTGACAGGAGCACCGAGCCCGGGACGCCGTTGCCCGGCGTATCTGCCTGCGTTGTGGGGCTGGTCGCCGGTGTCCGGAAGATGTTGAGGGTGACCGGCTCGTTGAACTTGGACCCCGGGGTGGTCGAGCAGGTGTCATCAGTCCAGGAGCCTGATTGGCAGCCCCATGAATCCATGGTCACCACGACGGTCGCAACCTTCGCCGACCGGGTGAGCGTGATCTCGTTGCCGAACTGAGCGGCCTGAGTCGCCTCGAACCCGATGCTGGGCAAGTTGCCTGGCGAGGGCACAAGGCTGTTGTAGAGGACGTTTGATGTCGCGGCCGGCGCCGCAAACACCGAAGTGGCGGGAATGATCGCGGCTGCGAGCCCGATCGGAATCGCAAGTGAACGCCGAAGTCTCCGCACTGTCTTCCTCCTGATTGCGCGTTCCGTACCGCTTAGGCCAAAACCTTGATGCGGTTGTTGATTTCGGTGACGTTGTAGACGCCACTGTCGGTTTGCTCAAAGAGCGCCTTATCAGGACGACGAACGCTGCCTGTGTTGGCGTTGATCTGCGCGCTCAGCTCGTCCCGGCCTCGGCGTCAAGGTGACGCGTGATGATCCCTCGATTTGTAGGTAATCACTTCCTGACACGGGAGACTCCCTCTCCCACCTGTCACGTCCGATCCTAGGCTTTCTGTACTAACCGCTGCCATCCGCCACTGCGAGATCGCGGATGCACGTCGCACGCGTAAGTACGCAATTCGCCCTGAGGGCTTAGGTCGAAGTGGGCCCGACCGCCTCCTCCGCCCGGGGCATCTCGAACCGGAACAGGGATGCCCCGGTCAAGTTGTACCGCCGCCTGGCAAACAGGTAGCAGATCCAGCCGATCAGCGTGTTCAGGCCCTTGTCAGCGAGCCGCTGCATCACTGAGATGGCGGTCGCGAGATCGAACTGGATGCCGAGCAGCACGAGCAGGCCGGCCGTGCTCGCCTCAACGGCGCCGAGGCCACCCGGCGAGAAGCTCAACCACGCCGCCCCTTGGGTCACCGCATAGACGAACCCCGCGCTCGTCCAGCTGAGCTTGCCTGGGTCGACCCCCTGAGCCACCGCCCAGAGCAGGGTCACCGCCATGATCGCCTGGGCAATGCTCAGCGGCAGGTAGCGATACGTGTCCGCATGCCGGAAGAGGACCCGCGCGTCCCGATGCAGCTCGTCGATGGCTGGCCGGAAGCGCTTCAGCACCGGTACCCGACCGATGATCCGGCGCACCCGCGCATAGAGCCGCTCGACGGTGAGGATGGCGACGATGCCGATCACGAAGAGCATCGGCACGATCACCGCGATGGCGATGAGGTGGAGGCTGAGCGCCTTGGGGAGCGCAAGCGCAAAGAGCATGAAGACGAACAGCAATTCCTGCACGGTCTCGCTCGCGACCACGCTGCCGAGGTGCACCGCAGCAGCCTTCGAGAGGAGCAACGCTCGCGTCAATTCTCCGAGTGGCAGCAATGCAGTCGCCTGCCCGGTCTCGGTGAGAAACACCGTGTCCCGCAAGGGGAATTTGATGCCGAGCGCACGATTCAGCGTCCACCAGCGCACGCCCTGCACGATGTAGAAACCAATCGCGAGCACGACGACGATCGGTATGTAGGCGAGGTTGAAGCGCTGGAACGCGATGCCGATCTTGCGCGGGTCCGCATACACCAGTAGCGCCGCGATTGCTCCGAGCGCGAAGAGCAACGGCAGGTACGCCAGCCAGCGACGCCGCGGGCGCCCCGGGACCTCGTCCTCACCCTGATCCGCCCCGGCTCCCGAACGTTGCTCGTCGGGACGGGCAGCCTCCGTCACCACGCCACCGATGGTATGCCCAGTGCCGTCCCGCGGCGCTTCGATGTTGGGATCAGTCCGGGGGCGTGCCGCCCGGCCACGGGAGCGCTGCGAATCCGATGGTTCCAGGCCCGGTGTGCGCCCCGAACATCGGGCTCAGGATGATGGTCTCGGTGCGGACCACGCGCATTGACTCGCTGAGGTGGGCAGCCAGATCGGCCGCTTCCTCGGGAGCGTCGGCGTGAAACACCACCAGCCACTGCGGCTCGGGGCCGAGCTCGTCGATGGCGACACGTTCCAACTGGCGGATCGCGCCTCCGACGGTGCGGGTGAGGCCCACTCTGCCGGTGCTTCCGCCCTCGACGAGGCGGAAGACGGGACGGACCCGCAGCGTGTTGGAGATCCCGGCGAGCAGCGCTGGCACCCGCCCGGTGCGAGCGACGTAGGTCAGCGTGGCGAGTGCGCCATAGACGCGGATCCGCTCGCAGGCGGAGCGCACAGCCTCCTGCCACGCGCGCGAATCTGGCGTCGTCTCAGCGAGGTAGGAGGCGCAGCGGGCGATCAGCGAGAACCCCGCCACCGCGGTCCCCGTGTCGATGACCGTGACCCGGCGGCGCCCCTCCTCCGCCTCGAGCATATCGGCAGCAAGATTCGCCGTCGAGTGCATCGCGCTCCAGTGCTCGGGGATCGTCAGGCAGAGGATCGTCTCGGCGTCGGTGCGCCGGAAGGCCTCGAGATACGTCCCCGGCGACGGCGTTGAGGTCGCGGTCACTCCCCCGCCGCGGAGCAGCGCGTAGAACGCCGCGTACGCCTCAATGTTCCCATCGTCGATGAACTCCGTACCCCCGACCGTGATCCGCTGCGGGACGACGATGAGCCCCCGCTCCAGGTCCTCCTGCAGCGAGGCACCGCCGTCGACGACCAGGGCTCGGTCTTTCAATGTTTTCCACCGTACGTAAGGGGCATGATTGGCGAATCATGATCTCCCCGTGGGTGGTGGCGGGTTGGTGCCTCGCCGCGTACCTCATCGGCGGCCTGCCCGTGGGCTGGCTGCTGGTCCGCCGCAAGCGCTACGGGCTCGACCTGCGCAATTTCGGCACGGGCAACATCGGCACGAGCAACGTGTACCGGCACGCGGGCATCGACATCGCGATCATCGTCGGTCCGCTCCAGTTCGTCCAGGGATTCGCGCCGGTAATCGCATCGCGACTCGCGGGGCTGCCGTTGAGCGCGAGCATGCTGATCGGAGTCTGCGCGGTGGCCGGCAACGGCTGGCCTGTCTACATGAAGTTCAATGGCGGACGCGGTGTCGCAGTTGCCACCGGGGCGGTGGCGGCGCTCTCCATCGCTGGGCTGATCGCGTTGCTGATGTGCTTCACGTGGGGAGCGATTCGCGGCCGGATCGCATTGGCTGTGCTCGTCGCGTTCGTGCTGCTTCCGGCGGTCGCGTTTTTCTTTGGCGGCAGCGAGGGCTGGATCGTCGGGAGCGGTTGCTTGGCGATCCTCGTGTTGCTTCTGCTCCGCCGCCTCGAGGGGTTGCCTCGTGACATCCGCGTGTACGGACACTTCTGGCGGCGTCTGTATCAGCGCCTCGTCTTTGACGAGCGTCCGGGCCGGCCACTGATGGGGCCGCGAACGGACCACGGCGCTGACTCGCTGCGCCACTGAGCACGGATCAACGGCGTGGGACTAGGCCGGGCAGGGGAATGCGTGTGGAGCTCCTGCCCGGCCTAGATGCACTACTCGGCGAGACTCAACTCCACGCCACTATCAGCGCTCAGGAGCTGATCGTCGCTTGGCCCCGCGATAGCCACGCGAGTAGCTGCGGTTCCCTGCGCCAAACCTTCCAGCGCAACGGATCGAAAGCGCTGGATGAACCCGAGCCGGTCGTGGTTCGGTACGAACAGCATGCCGGCCGCGACGACCGCAGAGGCACCCACGGCTAATCCGATGTTGAGGATGATTTCCCCCGTGTTCATGTGGGTTCTCCCTACCCAAAGTGGTCGATATTGGGCGGAATTATGTTTGCAGGATCAGGGGCTGGCAAAGGCCTCGAGCGTCGCGGTGGCCGGCCGATTACCGAATGCTCAATTGCTGGTAAATCTCGCCGAACGGGTACCACCACTCCGGGTTGCGCCGGATCGCCGCCTCCAAGCCGGTCGCGATCCGCTGCGTGATCTCGGCATCGCTGTCGCCCGGCTCGAACATCACCGGTGCGTGCACCACCAGCCGGTACTTTCCCTTGTGCCGCCAGCATTCCACTGGCAGCACCGGCACCTTCGTCACCCGGCCCAGCCACGCGGCCGCAGTGCTGAACGCGACCTTGCCCCCGCAGAAGTCGACGATCACCGTGTCGCCGCGGTCGGGAATGTCGCAGAGGATCGCCGCGAACCGGCCATGGCGCACCGCGCGGATAAGGCCACGCGCCGCGTTCGACGACACCAGCACCTCGAGGTCAGTTTTCCGTCTCGCCCACGCAGCGATCCGGGTCACGAGGTCAGGTCCGACCGGCGCCATCACCGCGGTGACGCGCAGCCCCGATGCGAAGCCACACGA
>PKYW01000031.1:0-121 GCA_003132805.1 Candidatus Dormiibacterota bacterium
GCGTGACCGGCTCACCGCCGGTCGCCTCAATCGCGCGCAGGTACGGCAGGTAGTACGCGGGTCCGCGGAGCGGGCTGCACGTCACACCGATCCTGGGCTTGGACATCTCGTAATCCTTCGC